>JALZUS010000066.1 GCA_023299885.1 Bdellovibrionales bacterium
GTAGAAACTGACTATCTTACTCAGGACGAAAAAGAAACTTGCCTAAAACTTTGCGAATATGCTGGTGCTGATTTCATTAAGACATCTACTGGCTTTGCGGGTGGCGCTCAGCTTAAGGATATAGAACTTTGGAGCCCATTAATTACTGGCCCACTAAAAATTAAAGCCAGCGGAGGCATTAAAAATGCCGAGCAATCCAAAGCCTTTATAGAGGCCGGAACCAGCCGAATTGGGACCTCTTCTGGCGTGGCTATTTGCAGCTAAATAAGCGCGTTGAGCATTGCTTGTAACTAAGCCTGCTGGCACTCTTGTTTTATGAATTACTTACCCGCACAAATTATTAGTAAAAAAAAATTAGGCCAAACTCATGACATCAAAGAGCTTGAGTTTTTAGTTAGAGAATTTACAGCCGATAGGCTCCCTGCTTATCAAATGTCGGCTTGGCTTATGGCCACTTGCTTTAAAGGCCTCACACAAGAAGAAACAGCGAATTTAACAGGCTTAATGAAAACCTCAGGCCGCGTTTTAGACTTTTCAAATCTCAAAAACTTTCCCGTAGATAAACATAGTACTGGCGGCATTGGCGATAAAACTAGCCTTATCATTGGCCCTATTGTCGCAGCAGCAGGCCTATCTGTACCAATGATGGCTGGCCGCGGCCTAGGTCACACTGGCGGTACAGTTGATAAACTTGAAAGCATAAATGGCTTTAATACGAAATTAGATCTTGAGCGCTTTCAAGAACTTGTTAGCGAAAAAGGCTTATCTATCATAGGTCAAACTGAAGAGATTTGCCCTGCAGACAGAAAGCTTTACGCATTAAGAGATGTTACCTCAACTGTAGACTCTATTAACTTAATTTGTGCGAGCATCATGAGTAAAAAATTAGCCGAAGGCATTCAAGGCTTAGTCATGGATGTTAAATACGGCACAGGCGCTTTTATGAAAACAGTAGAAGAAGCTGAAGAACTTGCAAGGCTTCTACAGTACATCGGCGAAGCTAATGGCTTAACAATGACTTCTTTTATTACAAATATGAATCAGCCACTTGGTCGTTTTATTGGAAACTGGCTTGAAGTTAAAGAGTGTATTGACATCATGGAAGGCCAAACTTTTGTAGAAGACGGCTATGACTTTTACGAAAGCACTCGAGAGTTATCGCTTACACTTTCTGGAGCAATGATTGCAATTGGTGGCAAAGCTGACAACGTTGATGATGGTTATAAAAAAGCAAAGATGCTTTTAGACTCAGGACATGCTTTAGAAAAATTTAAAGAAATGTGTTTTAACCAAGGTGCTCATGAGTGGCCAATTAAAGCCCATAAGTCTAATCATAAAATGGCTGTCATCAGTGACCGCTCGGGCTATATATCTGGCATCGACTCTGAAATGGTTGGCTGGGCCAGTGTTAAAATTGGTGTTGGCAGAACTAAATCGTCTGACCCTGTTGATAGCGCCGCAGGCATCGAGTGGTTAAAGCCAATCGGTCACAAGGTCAACGAAGGTGAACCCGTGGCTTACCTTTACTCAAGCAGTGACCAAAAACTTATAGAAGCTTCTGAAATGATTTTACAATCGTTAAGCTTTACAGATGACAAAAACAGCATCGACGACAAGCCTCTCGTTGCTAAGTATATTAGTTCGCTGTAGATTTATTTTACTGTTTACTTTTTTGGAGAAAAGAAAATGATTTTTGAAAAGTTAAAAGAGAGCGTTGCTTATATTAAAAGTGTTTCTGACCTAAAACCAAGAGTAGGAATTACTCTTGGTTCTGGCCTTTCTGATTTTGCTGAGAGTATAGATATTAAAGCAAAGATTGCTTATAAAGATATCCCTCACTTTGCACCAACATCTATTCAGGGCCACCCTGGGCAATTGATCCTAGGACATATCGGAGAAACACCTGTTGCTATTTTACAAGGACGTCTTCACTACTACGAAGGCTTAAAAATGGAAGAGGTTGTATACCCTACTCGTGTTATTGCTCAGCTTGGAATAGAAGCTTTAGTTTTAACAAATGCGGCTGGAGGCTTAGATCCAAAAATGGAACCTGGTGACTTTATGATCATTGATGACCATATTAATTTAACGGGTAACAATCCACTTATTGGCCCCAATATTAAAGAGCTAGGCTTAAGATTCCCAGATATGAGTGAACCTTATGACAGAATTTTAAACGAAAAGCTTTCTACGCTAATGAAAAATAAAAATGTTCGATTTTCGCAAGGTGTTTACTGTGGCGTTAGCGGACCAACATACGAAACGGCAGCAGAAGTAAGATACCTTCATATGATTGGTGGCCATGCTGTTGGCATGAGTACCGTCCCTGAAACGATCACAGCAAAACACATGGGCCTTAGAGTTTGTGGACTAAGCTGTATCACTAATAAAGCTACAGGTCTTTCTGATGAAATTTTAAGTCATGATGATGTGAAGGATGTTGCAGCCCGCGTTCAATCGCAATTTTCTGATGTATTACGCGAGTTTATAGCTGATTACTAAAATTAACCTTTTTTATTAAAAGACCTGTCTTATTTATGAGAGCCATGTTGGCTGCCCCGCTAGGAAGTGTGTGTATTACTACTTCATAAGCTTTAGACGAAGGATACCAGGGAGGGGGAATTCAAATAAAGCTTAGAGCATGAAGAAAAGGACCCTTTTGGCGTAGACTAAGCCGGATGAGGTCCTCGCTCTCCCCAACACTAACGCCAGGATGGTACTATGTTTCGAGGATTGAAACTTTTAATATTAACAATAAGCGTACTTCTTTTAGCCAATTGCGGCGCGGTTAGCGACAGCCCACGTACAACAGTCTTGGTAAATGACCTCGGCACTACAGACAGCTGTAGCGCCAATAGTATTAGCCAGCATTTTATCATCCAACACAAAGATGGTCGTACAGAAAAATTTTTAGCAGCTTCTAAAAATAACATTTTAAAACAATTTACAAAAAAACAACTTAGCAATATCGACTTTATTGAAAATGACTTTAGAGTTACAGCAAGCAAAACTAATCAAAATACCATTAATGCAAACAATCAAACAGTGTCCGCCAGCAACAGTCTTTTAAACTGGGGACTAAGAGCCACAAAAGTAGAAACGGCTTGGAGGCAAAACATTACAGGCCGCGGAGTGACAGTGGCAGTTATTGATAGCGCCGTATACTATAAACACCCACAGCTAGAGCAACAAATGCTTTACAATAATAGCGAAATCCCTGGCAATGGTTTGGATGACGATGGCAACGGGCTTACTGATGACTACCTTGGTTATGATTTTTTAAATAACAAAGGTCATGACTTTGCCACTGGAGAACCAGCTTCTTCTGTTGGTGACTCGACTCACGGAACACATATCGCGGGTATACTTGCTGCTCAACATAATAGCCAAGATGTATCGACAACAAGTATTCAGGGAATTGCTCCAGGAGCAAAAATTTTACCTATTAAATTTTTAGATAATTCTGGGAGTGGCAGTATCAGCCAAGCTTTAAACGCTATCAACTATGCTGTTGCTAGAGGCGCTAAAATTATTAATGCAAGCTGGGGCGGAAGCCATTGCTCAAAAACATTTAAACAAGCCATTGCTAATTTAGAAAGTAGAAATGTAATTTTTGTAGCTGCAACAGGTAATGACGGAGCTAATCTTGATATTAATCCTAAGTTTCCCGCCTACTTTAATGTTAACCCAATAATAAGTGTTGGAGCTGTTGGTACAAATTTAAGCCGCGCCAGCTACTCTAACTTTGGACAAAACGTAGATATCCTAGCACCAGGAACATCAGTCACTTCTGCATCAAGCCTTGGCACCCAAGTATTAACCGGAACAAGTATGGCAGCCCCATTAGTGTCTGGAGCCATTGCCCTCATCAGACAAATACAACCTAATGCGACAGTTCATGAGGTAAGACAGGCCCTTCAGAGGACAACTGTCTTAGATATCCAATCTCTTTTAAATAATTTGTAATATTTGTCTAATAATTAAGCTTATAATGACTTTTATTAGCTTAATAACTAGGCATGCAGGCTCTTTATTTCTAGCTTTTACAATGCTTTCCCCATCACGCACTTACAATAAATTTGGGCGTATTTAAGCTTCTCAGATTAAGCCCAAACATGGTAAAAAAACACTTTGTTTCAAACAACTTAGAGGTACCTTTTGGGAAGAATTTATATAGAAGATTTAAAAGATCATATTGGCAAAAAAGTAGAACTAAAAGGTTGGGTTTATAATAGCCGCGGCTCAAAAAAAGTTAAGTTTCTACTTTTACGTGATGGCACGGCAACGCTTCAATGCGTTTTTTTTAACGGAGAATGTGACGACGCTTCTTTTGAAAACTTTGGTGACCTCACTCAAGAGTGTTCAGTTAAAGTAGTTGGTACCGTCCGCGAAGAGCCAAGAAGCCCGGGTGGAGTAGAACTAGGCGCTGAAAGCTTTGAGATACTTTCTAAGTCAGTAAACTACCCTATCAGCCCTAAAGAACATGGTACTGATTTTTTAATGAACAACAGACACTTGTGGCTTCGCTCTAAAAAACAACATGCTGCCCTAAGAGTAAGACATGAAATCTCTGCAGCTATCAGAGACTTTTTTGATGGCCGTGGCTTCACACTAACTGATGCACCTATCTTTACTCCTAATGCTTGCGAAGGCACATCAACACTTTTTGAAACGCAATACTTTGATGATAAAGCTTATTTATCTCAGAGTGGTCAGCTTTATATGGAAGCCACAGCGGCAGCCTTTGGTAAGTCTTACTGCTTTGGCCCAACATTCCGCGCTGAAAAATCTAAAACACGCAGGCACTTAATCGAATTTTGGATGGTAGAGCCAGAAGTTGCGTTTAATGATTTATACGACAACATGGAACTTGCCGAACAGTTTGTAGAATACATAGTTCAAAGAACTCTAAAGAACAGACATGAAGAATTAAAAGTTTTAGAGCGCGACACTTCAAAGCTTGAAGTGATTAAAGGTGGCTTCCCAAGACTTCACTACAAAGAGGCTGTAGAAATTATTAAAAAAGAAAATCCAAAATTTATTGATGGAGATGACTTTGGCGGCACTGACGAAACCATTATCAGTAGCAAATTTGATAAGCCTGTTTTTGTTCATCACTTTCCATCTGCGATTAAAGCTTTTTATATGAAAGAAGATGCTAAAGAGCCGGGGTTCAGCTTAAGTTGTGATTTGCTTGCTACTGAAGGCTACGGCGAAATGATTGGTGGCGGCCAACGCGAAGAAAGCATAGAAGTTTTAGAACAAAAAATTAAAGAGCATAACCTCGATCAAAAAGACTTCGAATGGTACTTAGATGTACGACGCTACGGAAGCTTTCCTCACTCAGGCTTTGGCTTAGGTTTAGAAAGAACTGTCGCGTGGGTTTGCGGACTTAAACATGTAAGAGAAACAATACCATTCCCAAGACTCTACGGACGATTACACCCTTAAGGATTATTTATGGAAACTGAATTAACTGGAAAACATCAAATTAAATTAAGAGAGCTCGATGAGCGTAACGAAACAGCCTATGCTGGTGGCGGCGCACAAAGAGTAGAAAAACATAAAGCAAACGGTCGCCTTACGGCTCGCGAGAGACTAGAAGTCTTATTAGACCCCGGCTCTTTTGTAGAACTAGATCGTTTTGTGTCTCACAAGTGTGACAACTTCGGCATGAAAGACAAAAAGATTCCTGGCGATGGCGTTATCACAGGGTACGGCCGCGTTAACGGAAAGACTGTTTTTGTTTACAGCCAAGACTTCACTGTTTTTGGTGGAAGTATGTCTCGCACACAAGCCAATAAAATTTTAAAAGTTCAAGAAATGGCCTTAAAAAATGGTCGTCCTATTATTGGCCTTAATGATTCTGGCGGAGCTCGTATTCAAGAAGGCGTTGAAGCCCTTGGTGGTTACGCTGATATATTTCTTAACAACACATTAGCCTCGGGAGTGGTTCCCCAGATTAGTGCAATCATGGGCCCATGTGCTGGCGGCGCTGTTTACAGTCCAAGCCTTACTGATTTTATTTTTATGGTTAAAGACACAAGTTATATGTTTGTGACGGGCCCAGATGTTATTAAGTCTGTAACGCACGAAGAAGTTACAAAAGAAGAACTTGGTGGCGCCAATACTCATAACCAAAAGTCAGGCGTTGCACACTTTGCCACAGAAGATGAGAAACATTGCTTACTAATGATTCGTGAGCTTTTAAACTTTTTACCGGCCAATAACATTGATGACACTCCTGCTATTGAGTGCACTGATGACCCTAATCGCAAAGAAGAAAAACTAAACTCATTGATTCCTGACAACTCTAAAAAACCATATGACATGCTTGAACTTATTAAGCTTATTGTTGATGACGGATACTTTTTAGAAGTTCAGCAGCATTTTGCTAAAAATATTATTATTGGCTTTACTCGATTTAATGGTAAGTCAGTTGGCATAGTTGCCAACCAACCACAAATACTTGCAGGCTGTTTAAATATTGAAGCTAGCATTAAAGCCGCTAGGTTTGTTAGATTTTGTGATGCCTTTAATATACCAGTAGTTACACTTGTTGATGTACCAGGATTTTTACCTGGTACTGACCAAGAATGGAATGGCATCATTACTCATGGCGCTAAACTTTTATATGCTTACTGTGAAGCCACAGTTCCTAAAGTTACATTAGTAACGCGTAAAGCTTATGGTGGCGCTTATGATGTTATGTCATCCAAACATATCAGAGGTGATATTAACTTAGCCTACCCTTCAGCAGAAATTGCAGTGATGGGTGCAGAAGGTGCTGTGAATATTATTTTTAGAAATGAAATTAAAAATGCATCTGATAAAGACGGCGAAAGACAGAGACTAATTGCCGAATACGAAAAGCAATTCAACAATCCTTATGTAGCTGCCGACCTTGGTTACATTGATGAAGTGATTGCTCCATCTGAAACGCGCCAAAGAATCATTCAATCTTTAGAAATGTTAAAAAATAAAAAAGACACTAACCCACCAAAGAAACACGGCAACATTCCGTTATAGTGTGAGGACTTATTATGTTTAAAAAAATACTTATTGCTAACCGTGGAGAAATTGCGGTTAGGGTTATTAGAACTTGTAGAAGCATGGGCATTCAAACTGTTGCTGTTTACAGTGAAGCTGACAGAAATAGCCTTCATGTAAAAATAGCTGATGAAGCTTATTTTATTGGCCCAGCACCCAGCAACCAATCCTACTTAGTCATTGATAATATTATCGACATAGCAAAGAAATCTGGCGCAGAAGCCGTTCACCCTGGCTATGGCTTTTTAAGTGAACGTGCAGAGTTTGCAAAAGCTTTAAAAGATGCAGGGCTCGTTTTTATTGGCCCCACTGAAGACAATATTGTTTCTATGGGTGATAAGCTTGCTTCTCGTGAACTTATGAAGAATGCAGGCGTACCAACAGTACCCGGCTCAAAAGGTGCTGTACTAACAGTTGAAGATGCCATTGCAGAGTCTAAAGAGATTGGCTTTCCAGTAATGATTAAAGCCTCAGCTGGCGGCGGCGGCAAAGGAATACGTGTAGCTCATAATACTGAAGAATTACCAAGCGCTTTTAGAGCCTGCCAATCTGAAGGTAAAAACTATTTTTCTGATGATCGTGTTTTTATTGAACGCTTTATTCAAAACCCTAAGCATATTGAAGTACAGGTTTTTGGAGACACTCATGGCAATGTTGTTCATCTTTATGAACGTGAATGCTCTGTGCAGAGGCGCCACCAAAAACTAATAGAAGAGGCTCCAAGTATTTCTGTACCACCAGAAGTGCAAAAAAAGTTAGGTGAAGTAGCCGTTACAGCAGCTAAATCTATTAACTATGTTGGCGCTGGTACTATTGAATTTATTTTTGATAATAACTCTAAAGAATTCTTTTTCATGGAAATGAATACGCGCCTGCAAGTTGAACACCCAGTGACAGAAGCCATTACAGGTATCGACTTAGTACACGAGCAAATCAGCGTAGCTTACGGCAATAAGCTTAGCATGAAACAAGAAGACCTTAGCGTTAGCGGTCACTCTATTGAATTACGCATATGCGCCGAAGACCCACAGACATTTGTACCAAGCCCAGGAAAAATTAAAGTGATTAGACATCCACAAGGACCCTTTGTCCGTGTTGATAGCTGCGCCTACCCAGGCTATGAAGTTCCAATCCATTATGACCCAATGATAACAAAACTTATTTCATGGGGTCGCACGCGCGAACAATGCATTGATAGGCTTAAAAGAGCTTTAGAAGAGTTTATGCTTACAGGCATTAAATCCAACGTTATTCTTCATAAGAATATCTTGCGCCACCCTATATTTTTAGATGGCAGCTATACGACTCAATTTATCGAACAAGAAATTGCAGGAAAAACACATAACGACTTATTTACATTTGTAGATAATGATGTGTTTTTAATTTCTGCAGCCATAGAAGCCTATAACGACCAAAAAGCAAAAAGCTTTAAGAATGTTGATATGGGCACTAAGTGGAAAGAAAATGGCAGATCAGACCAAATGAGGAGCCGCTAATGTTTTTTCAAACTGAAATGAATAAAATTAAATATGACCTTTCTGTTGTAGAGCACAGAACTAAATGGGTTATTGGCATAAAAAAAGAAGACGAAGAAAACTGGCGCTCTGAAGAGATCGACAAAAACGACTATCAACATATGGATGGCCTCATTAGCTTTTTATATAAAAATAGCTCATACCTTGTAGACGTGGATAACGAAGATACAAACTACTCGGTTTATACTCGCGGGTCTTTTAGAAACCTAAAACTTTTTAATGATGAGATGCTACTTCATGAAAGCCTTAAGACAGGCAAAGGCATGTCTTCTAATAATGATTTAATTTCTGGAATGCCTGGTAAAATTGTAAAAATATTTGTTAAGCCAGGGCAAGAAGTAAAAGAAGGTGAATCTCTATTAGTGATGGAAGCCATGAAGATGGAGAACGAGATGCGTTCTTCACAAGATGGAATTATTGCAGAAGTAAAAGTGAGCGAAGGCGACACCATTGAAGGCGGCGCTATACTTATTACTTTTGAAAAAGAAAAGTAATCTAACGCTTTTTACCAGATAACCTAACAGCAATAATAGAAAGCTCATATAGCAACACCATAGGTATGAGCATAAGCACCTGACTGATAACATCAGGTGGAGTAAAAAAGGCTGATAATAAGGCTAATATCACAATAGCATAACGCCTTTTACTGGCTAAAAAATGATGGTCAATAATCCCTAGTAAACCAAGCATAGTCAGCACTAAAGGCAGCTCAAAGGCCACCCCAAATACCAAAGTTGTTGTTGTAAAAAATGAGAGATACTCACCTATGCTAATAAGTGCCTGATCTTTACCATCTCCAAAATTAAGTAAAAATTCAAAAGCCATTGGGTAAACAACAAAGTAAACAAAAGAAACTCCCATTAAGAAAAGTAGGGTGCCAAAAAAGATAAAGGCAACTCCATATTTTTTTTCTGAATCATAAAGGCCTGGCGCAATAAATTGCCATAATTGATAAAGCCAAAATGGGCTTGTCAAAATAACTCCACCTAAAAAACTCACTTTTAAACTGGCTAAAAATTTATCCATAGGTGCCGTAAAAATTAATCCGCCATTATTATTTTCTAAATATGGAGATATCGGCATTCTTACAATATCGAAAAGTAAATCATTAAAAAACCAACAGGCTATAAAACCCAGCACTACGATTAAGATTGTGTTAATTAAGCATTTTCTTAAATCCGTTAAATGGTCTATTAAACTTTGCTCTGGAAGGTCTGCCATGCTCATGAGTCAGCCCCGTTTGGGTCTTCTAGTAATTTTTTTTCTACAGCCTCTACACTCTTGTTAATTTTTCCAGTGACTTTATCTGCTTCCTCACCAATCCACTCTGTTGATTTTTGAGTAGCATCTCTTAAAGCCTGAGCCTCGTGAGTGATTTCATTTTTAATATCAGCCAAGGGCTTTGTGATATCAGCTGTTGCGCGCTTAAATTCATTAAGAGTACGAGCAATAATCTTTGCTATATGTGGCAACTGCTTTGGCCCTATAAAAATAAGCGCCATACCTGCAATTAATAACATCTCTGTGAAGCCAAAGTTAAACATAGATATAAGTTGCCAGCCGTATGCCCAAATGGCAACTTATTAGGACAGGGGGAAACATATATGAAAAAAATTATATTCATTTTTGGCCTAATTCTACCTACTTTAGCTATAGCTTCTGTACAAAATATATCTACTTTTGAAGTTCTTGATAACGTTACACTTGCAGACTCTTTTGAACGCGCCCCTGACTGCCCTTCTGGGCAAAATTGCACAGCCGTTATGGATCACTTCATTAAGTTGGGTGTAAAACTCCCAGCCTGTGGCAGCTCTGTTAAAAGCATTCACTATTCTTTAAACAGTATTTTAGATCGCTCAAATTTAAGCTTAAAACTATATGTTACCGCTTTTGCTCATGCTAATATTATTAAAAAAATATCTGTTAAAACAGATGCCCTAGGCAACAAGACCACCACCGAAATACCCTGCCTAGAAGAACAAGAGCTTTTTTATGAAATCAAAACCGATGGATTTTTTGAAAAAGAAAATATTTTTTTAAACGAAACATTAACTCTATAATTTACTGTGCTAATTTTTTAATGAGAGCCGGGTCAAAAATACCCTGCTCTATTAGCTGATCCCTGGCTAGTTTTGATTGTGTTTTTAAATACTTATCATAAAGCCTTAGTACATCTTTATTGTTATGAGTAAACGCCTTCTGACTGACCAATGTGAGCACATCAACATAGCCTGTAAAATTATTAGCTATATCTAAATAAGTCTCTTCTATGTCTGAAGGAGCTAGAGCGGCTAAATGATTATAGGCCACTCCTCCTAGCTGTATATAGTAGTCTATATCTACAACTTTCTTCTTTAACGAATCACCAAAAAAGCCACTCACATATAAACTCACATCACCTAAACGCTTAAGCAGCCTTTGTTTTTCTTTTTTTATTTCTGTATTTTGTGACTCCAAGTAAAGCTCTGCTAGTGTTTTGCGGCTTCTTTTACCGTTATCAGACTCTATGCTAAATAAGTCTTTTGCTTTTAAAAAAGAACCCAGCAAATTAACTAGGTAGCTCATTGTAAATGGAGCTGGCGATATATTTCTTTTATCACAAGCGTCGACTAGCACTTCTTTAAAGTATGATTGCGGAGTTATTAATAAAGTAAGATTACTGCTAATGACTAAGCCCCTTTGCTGCTAATACCTTATCGGCCTTTAGTAGTGTTTATTTTAGCAAATAATTTGAGCAAGATCGGCAAAGTATCGAAATTACTAGTCTTTTGTAGATTTATTTCTTTATTAATTGGGGCTGTAGCTGCCCCTAATAACTTCGACAGTAATTAGGGTAATAGATAAATAATTAATTAAAGCACGGCCACTCAGCTAAAAATTACCGTCTTTTTGTTAAATTTATTTACAATACCTAAGGCCTACAACTGTGCTAACTACATATAAAAGTTAAGTAAACTGTTTTTTCTTTTTACAAAATAAATCTCACAACAAAAAAATAAACTTTCTCAAAAATATACAGGACTAAAAACCTGTGTATTTTAAGGGGCTTAAAATAAATATGTCTCAAAATAGTTTTGGCACGAACCCTGCTTTAATGAGGGTATGAAAACTTTAAGCAGAAAAAACAGTACATTCACTCTATTATTTCTTGCAGTCGCTATGTTATTTAACACAGCATGCTCTGAAGTTGGCTTTACTGAAATTACAAAGGCAGCATCTAAAGTCGTTGGAAATGATGAAGGTGAAACACTTTTTGCCAATAACTTTACTCAAAAGGCCGAGAACACCCCTGTCGATATAATTGTTGTTGTTGATGACTCACCTTCAATGTCCTCAGAGCAAAAGAAACTCGGCGAAAGAATTGAAAGCTTTATTGCTTCATTGAACGGTGTCGACTGGAGGATAGCAATTACAACTACTGATGTATCTGATGATGGACCACAAGGTGACTTTGTTACTTTTGAGGGAACAACTACAAATGTACTCAGCGAAACAGTAACTAACTATAAAGATGTTTTCTTAAATACAGTTAAAAGAAAAGCCTCTAAATCAAGTTCTGAGAGACCTCTAGAAGCAACCATACTGGCGCTTTCTAAAGCTAATACTGTTAACAAAGGTTTTTTTAGAGAGCAGGCAAGCCTTTCAATTATTTATATTAGTGATGAAGATGAGCGCAGCAATGGCGGCAGCAAAGCAACAAAGCCTTCGGAAGTAGTGGCTGCAGTTACATCACTTTCTTCAAAGAAAGATTTCACTGCTTACGGAATTATTGTTGAGCCAGGAGACTCTAAATGTTTATTTAAAGCCAGAAATCATAAAGAAGCTACTCATGTATCTGCATTAGCCTATGCCACTGGTGGCTTAACAGGAAGTATTTGCGCAGATGATTACAGCCCTACATTAAAAGCTATTGGTAAAAATGTAAGGAAACTTAATGATACTTTTGAATTATTAGACTTACCAGATAACGATAGTGTTGAAGTAAGCCTAGCTCCCGAACAAGATATCAAGTGGTCTTTAGAGGGGAAAAAGCTAATTTTTGACGTACCACCATTAGATGATACTAAAATTACAGTTAAATTTAAAAAACCAAAGAGCAAATAATCATAAAAAGATAAACAATTTTCTTCTAATTTAAATTTTATAGCAAAGGCGATTTAAAGAATAACTAACACTTTTAATATTTATTGAATAACTTTTATACAAAACTTTTGGTTTAAGACCTTGTGTGGGCCTGCCAAAGGTTTAGTAAAGTGATTTTTATTTTTACAAATAATTTCTTTAAGCAAAAAGATTAAGATTTTATATAATTAATATTTTAGAAAAACTAAGTCTTATCAGAAGGTTACAGCCAGCCAAATAAAAAAGTAAACCTGGCACAACATATGCTTTATTAAGTTATATGAAGAACTTATTCACAGAAAAAAAATTATTTAGTTTATTTCTAATCCTAAGCACATTGCTTTTTAATGTTGCCTGCTCAGAGGTAAGCTTTCAAGATATCGAAAGAACTATAGCAAAAGCTGAGAGTCCCACTCCGGCACCTGAACCAGCTCCTACACCTGAACCTCAGCCTGAGCCCACTCCAGAGCCAACCCCTACACCTGAACCGAAGCCAGCGCCGGCTCCCGAACCAACTCCAGCACCTGAACCTATTCCACAGCCTGAGCCGCAACCATTACCCGAGCCCATTCCAGAAAAGAAAACAATTACTAAACAGTTCACTCAAAAAGCCTCTAGTGCTTTAGCTGATATTGTTGTTGTTGTTGACGACTCACCTTCAATGGCATCAGAGCAGAAGAAACTTGGCGAAAAAATAGGTAGCTTTATTAACTCTCTTAATAACATTAACTGGAGAATTGCTATAACTACTACAGATGTGTCAGATAAAAAAACTGGGCTCAAAGGCAACTTTGTTAATTGGGAAGGAACTCATTCTCGTGTACTCACTAAAGACACTCCTAATTACCAGCAAGTTTTTTTAGAAACCGTAAAAAGAAAAGCATCTGCATCTAGCCGAGAGGAGCCATTAAAAGCTACGATTATGTCCATCGAAAAAGCAAATACTATTAATAGTGGTTTTTTCAGAAACAATGCGAGCCTATCAGTTATTTATATTAGTGATGAAGATGAGCGTAGTAATGGCGGTAAAAAAGCAACTAAGCCATCAGCAGTTTTAAATACAGTTAGAGCCGCATGGCCACAAAAACAGTTTACAGCTTACGGTATTATTGTAGAGCCTGGTGATATTAAATGCTTAAACAAGGCAAGAAACCATAAAGAAGGACGTCATGTTTCTGCCTTAGCGCAGGCGACAGGTGGCTTTACTGGTAGCATATGTGACAAAGACTACAGCCCAGCACTCGCTGCTATCGGCAGGCAAGTGGGCACCTTAAACAGTAAGTTTGAATTAAACTCAGTGCCAGACAGTGGAAGCTTAAAGGTAGACCTCATACCTCAACAAAATATTAACTGGTCACTAATAAATAATGCTGTTGTTTTTAAAACGGCGCCCCTAGAGGGCACCCTTATCAATATCAGTTACAAAGAATTAGATTAAAATAAATCTGATTGTCCAACAACAGATGTTATTGCTGGTCCAGAAAAAATACTCTGGGCTAGTTTCTGAACATCATCTGCGGTCACCTTACTTATGTTTTCTAAGAAATTATAAGTTTCATTAAAGTTAAGCCCATAGAGATGGTCATATAGTATTTCAGAAGAGATATAACTATTCTTTTGCAGCCTAATATCATGTTTCCCGATTAAAAATCTTTTTGATCTTTCAATCTCATCGTCAGTTAATTTAACCTGCATTAATTTATCAAACTCTATTTTCATTAAATCATAGGATTTTTTTAGTTTATCAGGGGCACACGCAATATAAGCGCCAAACATTCCCATCTCTAAACCCTCTACTCTTATCGGAGACACTGTATAAGCCAACGACTCCTTATCTCTAAGCTCAATAAATAAACGACCGCCCTGGCCCGACAAAACAGCCTGCAATAAGCTCATCGTGTACTTTTGAGGGCTGTTATATGGAAGGCTTTTATAGCCCATAACAAAGTGAGTTTGCTCTTTTTCAGATTTGAGAAACTGATGCTCTGGCTTTATCTCTTGCTCTGCTGTTTTAACAGACGACAACAAACTATTCACTTCAAATGGTTTTTTATACTTTTGAGCCCATGACGACACCTCATCTTTATTAATGTCACCCACACATGAAATCACAGATTTTTGTGCCAAAGTTTCCTCTATAAAACTATTAATTGTTTTTAAATCTAGAGCTTTTACATTCTCTTCTTTACCTAATCTTTTGTTAGCATATATAAGCCCTGGAAAACTAGATTCCATAAATTGATTGATGCAAAGAGAAGATGGCTTGTCTGATTCAGACTGGATTTCTTCTAATAAAATAGTTTTTTCCCTATTAAATAAAGACTCATCTGTTACTTTTTTGCTAATGCTTGAGCCTAAGTTTTCTAGAGCTTTTTCTTTAACTGGTGATAAAAATGTTGCCTGTAATCCAAAAGTATTTCTACCTGTAAAAGAACCCATATAGGCAGATAAAGATTCATTACTTAAAACAAACTCTGCTTCACTTGCAGTAGTTGTATCACGCAGCCAACACCTTGAAGCAAGCTCTGCACAACCTGAATTTTGTGACTCAAGTCTCATGCCTCCCTCAAAAGCCCATCTTAAGCTTACAACGGGAGTATTATTATCTTTTTTATAAACTAAATCTTTATCACTACTTAATTTAGCTAGCTCAACAGGAAAAGAATTTTTTTCTGGTGCACCCCAAACAAATAAATCTTTTGAGCTTGAAACCGCCGCACCCTTTGCTTGAGATACATCAAAGTCAGAGAAAACTTCTTCATAAGAATCCTTAAAGTCATTAAACTCTTTATCTAAATCTTCTTCATAATCTTTCGGAAACATAGCAATAATATTTAAGTGCTTCGGGCTCAAATATTCTTTAGCAACCCTTATCAAATCGTCAGCAGTTACATTACTTATGTTTTTTAAAAATGTTTCCTGAAACAATGGGTTACCATAAAGATCATTATAGTTACCAATCTTTTGCGCGTAACCATTAGCTGTTTCTAAAGAATAAAAAGCGTCTGCTTTATAGTTATTTTTAATACGCTCAAGCTCTGTGTCTAAAGCGCCTGAACTAAAAAAGATTTTTAATTGATTTATAATTTCTGAAAGGCACCCGCCCACTTTGCCATCAACAGGAGAGCTTGTTATAGCAAAAAAGCCTGGGTCTTTTGCCAAATAAACATGAGATACTGAGTACTTAGCTAACTGCTTTTCTTGAAAAAGGCTTCTCATTAACCTAGAACTTTCACCATGACCCAATACAGCCGCTAAAATTTCTAGCGCATAAGCATCGGGATGTGTAATTTCAGGGACAGGCCAGGCCATATGAAAAACTTTTTCTTCAAAATCTTCTCTTAAGATATTAATTCTAGCTTTTTCTTGTGACTCTTCAGCCGGCCTCATAACTTTAGACTTTGTAGATTTTGGTAATTTTTGAAACCATTTTTCAATTTCTGGAGTTGCATCTGATTCTTCAAAATCACCCACAACAACTAAAGTCATGTTTTCTGGCACATAATGTTCTGAGTAATATTTTTTTATTTTGTCTACAGACATAGTTTTAATATTATCTTCATAACCTATAACAGGAACTCCATAAGGATGCTGCTTATAAAGAGTTGAAAATAAAGCGCGGCTTGAAATCCTATGTGGATTATCCATAGAGCGTCTAATCTCTTCAATTACAACTTCTCTTTCCTTATCCACTTCTGCTGCATCAAACTTTGGAAAGCCCATCATTTCACTCAAGATTTCAAAAGTTTTTTCCTTATACACTTTTGAAAGAGTCATATAAAAAACAGTCTGATCAAATGAAGTATAAGCATTAAGCTCTCCGCCATGCCCTTCTATCTCTGCTGCAATTTCCCCTACCTTATATTTATCGCTTCCTTTAAAAACAAGATGTTCGATAAAATGACTAACGCCTTCTAAGCCTTTGGGCTCATCAGCGCTACCCGTCCTTACCCAGACCTGTGATGTAACCACCGGGGCCTTCTTATTGGGGCATAAAATAACTTTCATTCCGTTGTTTAGTGTAAACTCTTTGACTTTCATGTGTCTCTCTTCTAGTTAGCAATCTATGGGTTTCGGAATTTATATACATATTCCTTATTGTATTCAGCGGTGTCATTACTGTGACTTCACCACTTTTGAACAAAATTCTATTCTTCCACCTAAAGAGTACATTGAAAGTCTAAGAAATGAAATTCGAAACAGAAAAAACTTCTTTACACACAAAAACCTAACTTCCATTTATTTTGGTGGTGGCACACCAAGCCTTATTGACCCTCAGCTATTGAAACTAGTTATTAATGACATCAAAAGCAGCTTCAAACTTGACGATAGTTGTGAAATCACGATTGAGATAAACCCAGGGACTCTTGTTGAAAAAAACTTTTCTACTTACCTAGATATAGGTATTAATCGCTTTAGCGTTGGCGCCCAAACATTTAACGACAGGCTTTTAGAAGCTTGTGGTCGCGAGCATACCGCTGCAGACACAAGAAAAACTTTAAAGCTTATTCAATCTAATAATGTAAACTACAGCTTTGACTTATTATTTGCACTGCCACACCAAACAAATGCTGACCTCGATGAAGACTTAAAAGAAATTTTAGACTGGTCTCCGCCTCACTTAAGTGCTTATTGCCTCACATTGCCCTCTGGCCACTCTATGAATACTGGCCGTCCCAAAGAAGAAATGCAGGTAGAAATGTTTACTCAGGTGACTGATGCCATAAAAACAGTGGGCCTCAATAAATATGAAATTTCTAACTTTGCTAAAACAGGATTTGAAGCCAAACATAATATGCTTTACTGGAACTGGGGCGAATACTGGGGCCTAGGTATTAGCGCCCATTCATTTATTCATGCTAACAGTAAAGACATAAGATTTTGGAATACAAAATCTTTAAAAGAATATGCTTCTGATGCTAGTAAAATCTTTACATCTCAAGCTTTTGAAGGAAACTTAGATTCAAAAAACTTTGAAAACTTAAAACCCCACGAAGCCCTTACAGATTTTTGTCACACACAATTAAGGCTTGTAAGAGGCCTGAACCCAACTGAAACATTAAGCATATTTGGAGCCCCGCAAATGCAGGCTACAGTTAAAAAGCTAGAGTCTCTTCCCAACCCCGGCCTCCTCGACAAAAAGGGTGATTTTTACACCTTAAGTGCTGCCGGCGAAGTCCTCAGCAATCAAGTTTTTGAGCACTTTACATTTTTAGAAAAAGACCTATATTAGGCTCAAACACTGGAGCTTAATATGAATGAGACTAAAGATGAATCTGTAGAAAATGCCTCTAAGGCCGAAGAAGTAACACCTAAAGAATTAAGCCCCCTGGAACAACTTCAACAAGAAAATACAGAGTTAGTCGCAAAGCTTGATGAAAGCCAAAAAGAAACCCTCTACTTAAGAGCAGAGTTTGATAACTTTAGAAAAAATACATTAAAAGAGCGCAGCGATCTTATTAAATACGGGCCTGAGAAATTTATAGTAAAACTTCTTGAGGTTCTTGATAACTTCGACCGCGCATTAGAGATGGAGCCGAATTCAGATAATATTAAAAGCTTTAAAGAAGGTTTTGAATTAACGTCGTCTCAGCTTTATAAACTTCTTGATGATTTTGGAGTTAAAAAAGTAAATCCACAAAATGAAAAATTTGACCCAAAGGTGCATGAAGCCCTTGGTAGTGAGCCCACTACTGAGCTTGCACCAGGAAATATTTTGAGAGTTTTTAAGTCTGCCTATCAGTTTTATGATAAGACAGTAAGGCCCGCACAAGTAATTGTTAGTGCTGAGCCCCCTGCAGACAAAAAGACGGACGCCTAAAACAAACCATGAATGATGCCGCCCTTTACAAACTGCTTGGCCTTCAAAAGGGCGCCACAAAAATAGAAGTTAAAAAAGCATATAGAAAGCTAGCTCTTAAATATCATCCTGATAAAAACCCTGACAATGAAAAGGCTCTTGAAAAATTTAATCTTATTAAAGATGCCTATGAAAAATTAATTATTATAGCGCCTGAAAATATTAAACCTAAAAAATCAACTGCTGACTTTAAACTTCCAAAAACTTTAGACCTCAAATATCAACTAAATATAAGTTTAGAAAATGCTGCCAACGGTTTTTTTAAAAAAATTCATTATATTAAAAAAGTACAGGGCAAAAATAAAGAGATTAAACTAGAAGTTAAAGTGCCGGCAGGCATAACTAACGGAAAAAGACTCCGAATCAACAAGGAAGGGCATCAATATGGTGAACTTTCTGGTGATCTTTATATTGTTGTCTTTATTGAAGAGCATATCTTTTTTAAAAAAGATAAAGCCAACATAAAATTAACTCTGCCTATCAACTTTATTAGCTCATTGCTTGGAGACAAACTTACAATTCCAAGCCTTTACGGGCTTAAAGAGATTGCTATTCCCAAGGGGTCAAAAACAGGACAAACCTTAAGACTTTCTAACTTAGGCTTTCCTGATAAAAATGGCAAAAAAGGCGACTTATTAGTCACACTCATTGTGGATCATCCAAAAAAATTAACAGCTGATGAAATATCACAACTAAAAAAATTGTCATTTATTGCAAATAAGGCGCCGCTGGTTGAAAATTTTAATAAAGAATTAATCCTGTACAAAAAGGACTCTCGCTAATGAAAAATATTTTCTTATTACTACTAGTTGCAGCAACTACAGCCTGTGTCACAACGACAACAAGAAACACTGCCCTAGAAAGCTCTCCGGAAACAAAGCAGAGATTTTTCGTGTTAAAGCAAAAACTAGGTTTTGCCAAAGCCTCGCCAGAAACCATTAATGAAATTCGTAATATTATTATAACTAACAAAGACACTGACATTGCTAGTGAAGCTGCTTTTACACTTGGAACTTACTATCAAAAAAATAATGAACCCGAAAAAGCTCTTTCTTATTATGAGAATATTTTAAACTCAAATGTTCATAGCAAGCTCGATGGAAAGAGCCTTGCTGAAGCCTCTAAAATTTATTTTCAAAAAGGAGATATGAGCTCTGCACTGACTATGACAACTAGAGGGCTTAAGCTTTTCAATCTTTCTAATAGTGAAAAACTTGAAATCCATAAAGTCCAATACAATATATACGAGCAGAATAAAGACGCTACCAAACAAATAGAAAGTCTTAGCCGCTTAGTAAAACTAGAAACTGACCCGCACAAAAAACAGTTTGGCGAAGAAAAAGCAATGGCACTTGTAGAGAACCTTAGTTTTTCAGAAAAAAAAGCCCTCATAACAAATAAAAAGATAATTAAGCTTGCCAGAAGTAGAGCCGCATTTGTCCTTGGACAAGAACAAATGGGTTTACAAAAAAATAGATCGGCAACAGTTTTATTTCAAGAAGCTTCAGAGCTAGCACCCCAAGCAGCCTGGAACAAAGAGGCTGTGAAAAGTGTTTCACTTATAGCGCAAGTCTCTGAAGTGAACCCAAACATTGTAGGCGTTATCTTGCCCCTCACAGGACGCCATGCCGTTTATGGAAAAAAAGCACTTGATGGTATTCGATTAGGCTCTGCAAACTCTGGCCTTCAGCTAAAAGTAATTGATAGCCAAGGACTGCCGGCAAGAGCACTTAAGGCTGTTGATGAACTCGTTTATCAACACCAGGCTATTGCAATTATTGGAAGCCTTATGAGTAAAACAGCACTCCCTGTTGCCCGGCGCTCAAATGAACTTGGCATACCTAATATTAGCCTTTCACAAAAAAATGATATCACTAATGTTGGAGATTATGTTTTTAAAAATGCCTTATCATACAAAAGCCAAGTAAAAGCTATATTAGATGTTGCTACAAAAGAATATGGCTACAAAAAGTTTGGCATTTTGTTTCCTAACGACCCTTACGGAACGGGCATGAGTAATGCCTTTTGGGATGAGGCCAACGAAAGAAACTTAAAAATTGTTACTGCAGAAAGATACTCTTCAGACACGAAGAGCTATACAAAAGCCATTAAGAGACTTGTTGGAACTTATTTTGTTGGTGCACGTGAAGACGAATATAAAGAGAAACTTTCTGAGTGGTATGACGAACAAAAATCTATAAACATCAGAACTGTTGCACCTGACGATATACTTTCGCCCATCGTAGAGTTTGATGCCCTGTTTATACCCGACGGCACGAAAGCCTTAGGGCAAATTGCTCCGCTCTTAGCATATGAAAATGTGCGCGGGATAAAACTTTTAGGAACAAGCCTCTGGAATACAAACAACCTTATTACTAGAAGCCAAGGCCTTGCAGAAAAATCAATTTTTGCTGACACTCACCTTGAAAATAGTAGCAGTTATAAAAATACAGAGTTTTATAACCTCTTTTTATCTCAGTACCAGCGTTCGCCTGGAGTTTTTGATATTATGGGCTATGACACAGGTCTGATTATTAAAAAGCTTTTAGCTTCTGGAACTAAAAACAGAAATAAGCTGCGTGACTCTATTGCTAACTTAAATAATTTTCCCGGGGCCGTTGGCAAACTTAATGTTTTATCAAATGGTGAAATACTAAGACCCATGGTCGCCTTAACAGTAGATAACGGTAAAATTACAGAACACAAATAGCTAATTTCAGCCCTCCAAAGTCGGACTACAAAATAAATAATTAACCTTTTTCTTTCAAACTGAGTCTTACCTATATAAAGCCACCCAGGCTTTTTATAGGGCTTAGCCCCGCTAAGCCGCCTTAAAAGGAGTTAAGATGGATATCTCAAAGCAAACTGTTAAAGCCTGCCACAGGTCCCTATTGGAGCTAAAATCAAGCCTTATAAACCGCTCTATAAGCATCAAGACTGAGTACCAAAAACAAGATCATGGAAAAGATGAAGGCGACCTTACAATGGCTATCTTAGCTGAAAAAGAGTTTCTTACTTCACAAAATAGAATCCGTATACAATTACAAGATATTGAATTTGCTCTCGCAAAAATACAAAATGGCACCTATGGCATTTGTGAAGAGACCTTTGAAAACATTAGTGAACAACGTCTTATTACTATCCCCTGGACACGCTTAAGCCTTGAGGGCGCCGAGATAAGAGAGCAAAGCCGAATGGGCCGATATGCCTAATAAATAGGTTGTAAGTTATTAAAATAACTCAGTATTTTATAAAACCAGTGACAAAAACATTCTTCTCAATTATTTTGCCTTTAAAGGGCATTGATCGCCCTAGTTAACAGAGCAGGATGCCCATGAATATTATTACTAATTCTAAAAATTGCAGAGAAAAAATTAGTAAAAAATTCCATCTTATTACTCTTCGTAAAAAAATATTAAACTCACCTTTAAAAAAATCGCAGCTTGCTAAACTTTTAAAAATAGACAAGCAGCTTGCTAAACTCGATTAGTTTTCACAACTTTTAGCACGCCTATTTTTTGACTAGACTCGTCTAACGTCATCATATTTTTTTAACCAATTATTGCATTACAAACGTCTAGTTAATAAGGCCCAAGGCGGGGTAAAAGCGATTTTATAATTTGCAAAATTTGCGTCAATTTTTTGTTACTAAAAAAATACAAAAAAACCGTAAACTCCAAGCCAAAAGCCACCGACAAGAGTTATAGCAAGGGGGCACCAAATGAGTGTTGACGATAAAATGATAGCAGAAATTCCAAAGAAACTTCCAATGTTACCCGTAAGAGACATTGTAGTTTTTCCATATATGATTCTTCCACTTTATGTAGGGCGTGGTCCTTCAATAAAAGCTGTTGAAGAAGCATTAGCTAACAATCGCCTTATCTTTTTATCAACACAAAAAGAAGTAAGCCTTGAGCACCCACAACCTAATGACATTTATGAAACAGGAACTGTGGCTATGATCATGAGAATGAGAAAGTTATCGGATGGACGAGTTAAAGTATTAGTACAAGGCCTATCAAAAGCACAGGTTGTTAAGTTTAAACAAGCAGAGCCTTTCTTTGAAGTTGAAATAAAAAAACTAAAAGATCCTGAAGTTTCAGCATCTGCTGTAGAGCATGAAGCATTAATTAAAACAGCCAAAACAAGACTCGAGCAAGTGATTGCTTTAGGACGTGTTTTATCACCAGATATTTTATTAGTTCTTGAAGACATCAATGACCCAGGCCGCGTAGCAGACTTAATTGCCAGTAACTTAGGAATTAAAACAAATGAAGCTCAAAAGATTTTAGAAACATCTGACCCTAAAGAGCGCCTTTCATTAGTTAATGATATTTTAGATGCTGAAATTCAAATTTTACAATTACAAAGCGAAGTCAGCCGAAGCGCAAAAGACGAAGCCAATAAATCTCAAAGAGAATATTTCTTAAAAGAGCAAATGAAAGCTATTAAGAGTGAGCTTGGAGAAAATGGCCAAGAAGGCGACGATACAGACGAACTTAGAGAAAGACTTGAGCGCGCTGGAATGCCTGAAGAAGCTAAAAAAGAAGCCTTCAAGCAGTACGCAAGGTTCTCTAAAATGCACCCCGACTCTTCTGAAGCCTCTATGATTAGGACTTATCTTGATTGGATGGCTGACCTTCCTTGGAATGAAAGCACTGAAGACATTATCGATTTAAAAGAATCTCAAGCTTTATTAGACTCTGAGCATTTTGGCTTAGAAAAAGCAAAAGATAGAATTTTAGAATTCTTAGCTGTAAGAAAACTTAAGCAAGAAGATGTTTCTCGAGGACCTATCCTTTGTTTAGTGGGCCCTCCTGGTGTTGGTAAAACATCATTAGGCAAAAGTATCGCTAAAGCTATGGGAAGAAAATACCACAGGATTGCACTTGGTGGAGTAAAAGACGAAGCTGAAATCCGTGGCCACAGAAGAACTTATGTGGGAGCTATGCCAGGTAAGATTGTACAGGCTTTAAAAACTTTAAAAACTAACAACCCAGTTGTTGTATTAGATGAAGTAGATAAGTTAGGTTCTGATTTTAGAGGTGACCCAAGTGCAGCTATGCTTGAAGTTTTAGATCCAGAACAAAACTCAGCTTTCAGAGACAACTACCTTAATGTTGATTTTGACTTAAGTAAGACATTATTTTTAGCAACTGCAAACGTATTGTCTGACATACCGCCAGCACTACGCGATAGAATGGAAGTTATTTCTATCTCTGGTTACACGTTAAATGATAAAATTACTATTACTAGAGATCACTTAATAGACCGTCAAATTGAAGAAGCTGGCATTAAACCAGAAAATATAGAATTCACAGATGAGGGCTTACATTATTTAGTGGCCCACTACACAAGAGAAGCTGGCGTAAGAAATTTAGGTCGCGAAGTAGGATCAGTATGTAGAAAAGTAGCTAAAAATATAGTTATGGGTGACACTGAAAAAGTAATTGTGACTCCAGAAAAAATTGTAGAATTTTTAGGAGCCCCAAGGTTCACTAAAGAAGAACGCATGAAAGAAGATCAAGTTGGAGTTGTTACAGGCTTAGCCTGGACACAAGCTGGTGGCGAAATCTTATTTGTAGAAGCTTTAAAGATGAAGGGCAAAGGTGGCTTAAAATTAACAGGCCAATTGGGCGACGTAATGAAAGAGTCAGCTGAAGCAGCAATGTCTTATGCAAGAGCTCATAGTAAAGAACTCGGAATCGCAGATAACTGGTTTGATGAAAACCAAGTGCATATCCACTTACCTGCAGGCGCTATCCCTAAAGATGGTCCATCTGCAGGGGTAACACTCTCTTCTGCCCTATTAAGTGTTATGCTTGATAAGCCATTAAGAAGCGACCTTGCAATGACTGGTGAGATTTCTTTATCTGGAAGAGTTATGCCAGTAGGCGGGATTAAAGAAAAGGCACTGGCCGCTTTAAACCAAGGCATTACAAACATAATGTTACCAATGCAAAATAAAAAAGACCTTGAAGATATACCTCAAGAGCTTAAAGATAAAATCAACTTTATCTTTGTAGAAAACTTAGACGAAGTGTTTTCGGTAGTGTTTGCTAAAGACAGCAGTGGCCCGATAAGCATCGATGATAACAGCAAGGATAAATCATCTTCTGAAGTTGGAGAAGTTGCTGCATAAACTATAATTTTAAAAAAGAAAAAGCCAAGTATTCGTACTTGGCTTTTTTATTACCTAATTGTTTTCAGTAATTTATTTCTTTAACCACTTTAAAAAGCGCTTTGCCTTCTCTTTGTAGGTAGTGTCTTTAGGGTCATAGACACCTTTAAACTTTTTAAAATCACTAACGGCAGTAGTGCTAGAAAAATCAATATTGGCACATCTCACAGATTTAATAACATCCGTTCTGTACATATAAATATTATCTAAAGCCAAGCGATCATCACATGTTAGGCCTGTAAAGTTATCAATATAGGTATCAAAGGCTTCAGTGAGTGGAGCAATGGTTATAAGTGTCTGATCTACAATATGATCAATCTTATTTTGCGCAGCTCTTTCTTCCTCGAAATCTTCAGTTCTAAATTCTTTTTCATTAAGAGTAATATTCCAAGAAGCTTTTTTATGAATATTATCAAAAGTTTTCTTAATACCTTTAACTGCCTCAGTCATAACAGACTGATAAATTAGCTCTTCATTAGATTTTAAATCACCTTTTTGAACTCTTGTTACAAACTCCGCAGAACCGCCCGCAATAAGGTCATCTACAGATGCTGCCAGGCCTAAATCATTTAGTAGTTTACGCGTATATAACTGGATTGCCATTTTCATCCCGCGTGTACCTAATTTATAAAAATAAGTATCAAAGTCAAAAGCAGTTGAATAATCACTCTCATCATATCTTTTTGTTAATTTAGAATTATCTAATAAGAAATCTTTACCTTCAGCATCTAAACTCTTAAAGGCTGCATCAATCAAGAAAGACCCGCCATGCCCACCACTATATTGGTAGCCTTGCTCATTAAATGTATTATTAATTTTACTTAAAAAATCATCCTTTAACTGGCCTGTCTTTCCTGGGTCACCCCCACCAGAACTAATACCTACAATTGAAGAGTAGAATTCACGCCTATTTGGCAATGCAATAGTTGAGATAATTTTTTTATAGGCTTCTGATACAACCAACTGAGTTTGTGACCTACA
>JALZUS010000067.1 GCA_023299885.1 Bdellovibrionales bacterium
GCAATAACCTTTATGAAGAGAGGTGCAGACACTGATGCTACCAAGCATGAGAAAATAAATATCAATGCAAAGAATTTAGATACAATGTTAGCAGAAAAACAAAAACGACAGCCTGCAAGTGTTGATAAGCTGGAGGTATCTACTCTTGAAAGGCTAAAATCTGATAATTTTTTAGAAGAAAAACTTAAAAAAGAAAGCCTGACAAAAGAAGTAAAAATTTTAAAAGAAATTACAGGACTTAATCCTGATCAGTTCACCAATGAAATCAAAGCGATAGAGGTATTTGATAAGCAGCTTGCCGCAGAGCTTCGCGAAGAGCTCAATCTAAGCCCCGACGACCTAGAAGAGCTTGAGCCCGAGTACACAGAACAGCTTGAAGTTGATTTTGATAGCTTCGAATTTGAATTATAAATAGTCAGCATTAAAAAAATAAGGCTTTAATACTGTTGGGATTTTTATTTTACCATCTTCAGTTTGATAATTTTCTAAAATAGCCACTAAAGTTCTTCCAACAGCTAGTCCAGAACCATTAAGTGTATGAACATATTGTGGCTTACCCTTTGCACCATCTTTAAAACGAATATTTGCACGTCTTGCTTGGAAATCTTCAAAATTAGAACAAGAACTAATCTCACGATATGCTTCTTGCCCCGGAAGCCAAACTTCTAGGTCATAACATTTAGCCGCACCAAAACTAATATCACCCGAACAAAGCGTACTTCTTCTGTATGGTAACTCTAAAAGTTCTAATATTTTTTCAGCTTGCCTAGTTAAGCCTTCATGCTCTTCATAAGAAGCCTCTGGATGAGTCCACTTTAAAAGCTCTACTTTATTAAATTGATGTTGGCGAATGAGACCCTTAGTGTCTTTACCGTAACTCCCCGCTTCTGATCTAAAACAGGGCGAATAAGCTGTAAATGATTGTGGCAGTTTTGCGCCATCTAAAGTTTCATTCGCATAAAAATTTGTTACCGGAACTTCTGCCGTTGGAGCTAAATAGTAATCTGTTCCATCAACATGAAAAACATCTTCTATAAATTTTGGAAATTGTCCTGTACCAAAAAAACTTTTAGAGTTTGCCATAAAGGGTGGAATGATTTCTTCATAGCCGTCTTTTGCGTGGGTATCCATCATAAATTGAATAAGCGCTCTTTCTAGTCGTGCAGCTCCACCTCTTAAAAAAGCAAAGCGTGAACCCGTTACTTTTCCCGCTCTTTCAAAGTCTATAAACCCCAAGGCTTCACCAAGCTCCCAATGCTCTTTAGCTTTAAAAGAGAAGTTTTTAATTTCTCCCCATACTTTTTCAATTTTATTATCTTCCTCAGATTGCCCCACTGGCACAGAGGCGTGAGACATATTAGGCAGGCCACTCGCTTTTTTCAAAAGCTGCTCTTTTACAACCTCTAATTTTTTACCAGCCTCTTTTACTTGCTGACTTAAAATTTGCATCTCGGCAATAATAGCTGAGGCATCTTCACCTTTAGATTTTAATCGGCCAACTTCTTGGCTTACTCTATTTTGCTCAGCCCTTTGAGTCTCAAACTCTGAAGTGAGCTCTTTCCTTTGCGCTTCAAGCGTTAAAACTTCATCTAATGCATGGACGTCTGCTTTTCTATTTTTTAAATTCTCTTTATAGCTACTTAGAAAAGCTTCATCAGAAATTTTTTTTAAATCAATCATTGTATCCTCAATTAAATAGACAATTATATAAGCTCTGGGGCGTAATCAATATAATATTTTAACCCAAAAACTACTACTAAAAACATGGTAAAAAAAGTAACTGCTTTAATATTTTTAAACTGTGAAAACTTATAAAAAATACAGCCTAATATAATTAAATTTAAACTAATGAATGCCATTTTACTTAAAGAAAAAAGCTCTAACAAAATCAAACACAATGTGTGTGAAATTAATAAGGCCATAATAGCCTTTATGGCCAGCGAAAAAGAGCTGGCCAAGCGGCCCTCTGGCTTTTCAGAATCTAAAATGTAACCCTGCCTATAAAGCATTAATTTTTCCCTTAATGATTGAGTAATCTTTTGCTCCAGGATTTAAACTTAAATACTTTTCAAAAGCTGCTCTCGCAGACACATTGTCTGATTTTTTCTCATAGATATAGCCAAATTCTTTATATATATCGCCTCTTCCAGATTCAAGCTTTTCAGCCCTCTTTAGCATTGTTTCTGCGATATCCACCAAGCCCTGCTTCCTATAGCAGCGGCCCATTCGCACATAGATAATAGCTCCCTTAGGACTAAACTGAATTGCTTTTTGATACTGTTCACTGCATTTAGGATACTGGCGAAGCTCTTCATAAATTTCACCTAAAAGCATATAGCCCTGAGCCAAGCTTGGGTTTGCTCGCACTTCTTGCTGCGCCCAACTTAAAGCTTTTTTAGCTTGGCCTTTAAGTAAAAGAGTTTTACCTATTTCAAACTTAACCAAAGGAAATTTAGAGTTTTGTCTTGCGAGCCGCTCGAAACTCTCTACAGCTTTATTTAGCTGCCCCATCTCTCTATATAAATTGCCTATTTTATGAAGCGGGCGCGGGTCACTCGGTGCCAACAATGAAGCCTCTACATATGACTCAAGCGCTCCCTCAAAAAGACCCTGTGCATGTAAACTCTTACCCAAGCCGTATAAAGCTTCCTGACTATTTTCATCTACTTGCAAGGCCCGCCTGTAAGATTTAGCCGCACTCACATATCTTTCATCTTCTAACAAGACATCACCGAGGGCTAATCTATAGCTAGCTATACTTGGAAATGTTTTTATTAAATTTTTGAAGTAACCAATAGCCGCTTCGAAGCCATCAACAAATTGCATCGCCTTACCATAATTTACAAGCACATCAACATCATGAGAATTTGAATCTTTTGCAGCAGAAGCCATTGTGTAAGCTTCACTTTGCTTACCCAAAGCCAAAAGAGTTTCAGTAAGATCTATCTGTATTTGTGTATCAAACTCATTGAGGTTTTGTGCTTTCTTAAAATACTCAAGAGCTGCTTTAAAATTATTTCTTCTTTTTTCTACTAAACCAAAAGCTCTGTAGATTTCAAAACTAGCTCCAAATATAGGTGCGGCTCTATTTAACGCCTGGAAAGCCGCCCCATAGTCATACATTTGAGAATAGTAATCAGATAAATATAAGTGTGCGTCTAAAAGCTTAGAATCTGAAGCTATAGCTTTATTTAACCACTCTATCGATTCAGAAGAAAAGTGAAGCTTCCACATACAGTTTGCAGCTTTAAGCGCCGCCATAGAGTTTGATGGATTAATTTCATACGCAGCCTTATAGTGTGCCTGCGCCGCCTTGCAATTACCCTCTTGAGCAAAAAGATCACCCTCAACAACAAGGTGATAGCCCTCTGTTCCTTCTTGTAAGTCTTTTGCCTCTCCACCTAGGCGACTCAACAAGTTTTTTGCCAATGCACTGTTAGGATTAATTTTATAAGCCAATCGTGACCACTTTAAAGCCTCTGCATTATTTTTTTTGTAGATCTGAATTTCAGAAAGCGAAATATAAGCTTTAAACAAAGTGTTTGTACTTACCCTATCTTTAGCTGCAATTCCTTTTTTAAATAAACTTTCTGCCTCATCATAGTTTCTAAATCCGTTATACTCTATGACGGCCAAATCTAATAATGCCTTAGTATGATCTGGAGACGCTTGCAGAACCTGTTTTAATCTTTTTGCTGCAAGATTTTTCTCGCCAATTTTTAATCTTAAACTAGCCTCAAAAAGATAAGTCTTAAGCCAAGAGGGCGACAGCTTTTGAACCGATGTTATATAGCCCAACGACCCTCGATAATCCAACTCAGAACTTAATAAAATAGCTTTAAAATAATAGTAAGGAATAGGAGGCTTTGCTGACTGTGAGTAAGAAGCTAAAACAGAATCCACAATTGCTTTTGCTGACGAGTACTTGCCCTTTATAAGGCTCTCTACAACTTTACATGATGAGGCTTCAGCCCCAGAAAAGCCAACTTTTCTTGACTCAGCCACTGCATAACTTAGTACTTTTAAATCTTCTGACGATTGTTTTGTATAGGGCCAAAGCTCTAAATAACTAAGGCATAGGTATTGCCATGCAGTTGCTTCATTTCTATTACTTTCTAATATTTTAACTAAAGAGTTTTGAGCCCTGTTATAGCCAAGAAACGAATCGACATGATAAAACGCTATAGCTTTTTTAGTTTTTTTATTTATAGCATCATTAGCTGCTATTTTTTTGATAGCCTGCTTTTGATTTATTTTTGGCGCTATTAGCTCTACAGTCTTCATTACTGTCGATGACTCTTCTTTAGAAATATAAGAATATAAAGCCGCAAGGACAACGCCCAAACACACGATTGGTAACAGTAGCCTCTTTAGCTTTTGCTTTTTTATTTCATCTTTAATGGGCTTTAAATCCAAGACTTCAGGCTCTGGCTCCATTTTAATTTGCTTTTTAATTTTAATTTCTTTAGCTACAGATGGCTTTTCCTGAGAAACTCTTTTTTGCTTTTCAGATCCCTTTACTGAGCTAGGATTAATTTTTTTTTCTGTGACTTCATTTAAATCAAAATCAAAGACAGTGGCATCTTCATCAGAGTACTGCGGTGGCGGCTGGTAACTATCACCCTCCTCAAGTACACCCATCATTACATCATAAAAATCTTGCTCGTAAGTAATAGGAACCCATTTAGTACCTGGAAATAATGCTATTTGCTCATCACCCCTAAGCTCATTAACACGGATTTTCTCCATAACTTCAGAGGTGCTCAGTGGGCCATCTATATGCCCCGTTACTTTTTTAATAAGCCATTGATTTTTTCGCTTAGACATTCTTTAAATTTTAACCCTTTTTTGCTTACATTATTAGCCCCATACTGGGTCAGCTAAGCATTTAATATTACTAGCTTTTTTCTCTAGACAAAGATCGGTCTCATACTGGACCTAAAACCTAAAAATGATAGGCCTCAAAACAAAATAAAAAGAGGCTGAGGCCTATATTTGTTGGCATCTATCTTGCTCTAATATAGGTTGTTATGAATATTTTTAGCAGAACATGCATCTTAGTTTATATCGTTGTTGTCTTACTAATTGCAGGCTTCTCAGAGGCCCAAGAAGTAAATACAAATGCACCAGCTATTAATGTTCACTAACATCCCCCCCCAATTTTTTTAAAGCCCGAGTCTCTTTAATCCCCCCAGATACGACTCGGGTTTTCTTTTTTTTAAGAGCTTATTCAGAAACCCTTTTTACCTTAGCCCCCAATGAAGAAAGCTTTTTCTCTAAAGACTCATAACCTCTATCTAAATGATAAATACGACCAACAGTCGTTTCGCCTTCAGCCACTAATCCAGCCAATACAAGGCTCGCACTTGCTCTCAAATCAGTTGCCATAACTGGAGCGCCCACTAAATGACTTCCGCCTTTAACCTTAGCCAGAGACCCCTGCAAAGTAATGTCTGCACCAAGTCTTGCTAGCTCGTGCACATGCATAAATCTATTTTCAAAAATATTTTCTGAAATTAAACTTACGCCCTCAGCCTGAGTCATTAAGGTCATGATCTGCGCCTGTAAGTCTGTTGGGTATAACGGATGTGGAGCTGTCTCAAGATCTATGGCTTTCCAAATTTTTGGGCTTTTCAAATACAAGCTTTGATCACCAACCTCTATATGAAACCCCGACTCTCTTAATTTATTAAGAGCCGCCTCTAAATGACTGGGGTCACATTTTTTCAACTCAACTTCCCCGCCCGTAATAGCCGCTGCCATGAGTAAAGTGCCCGCTTCAATTCTATCTGGAATAATCGCATGCTCTGAAGGCTTTAGTTCGCCTGACCCCTCAATAGTAATTATACTTGTGCCTGCACCTTCAATTTTGGCACCCATTTTTTGCAAATACTCTACAAGGTTTACGATTTCAGGCTCACGTGCACAGTTTCTTAAAACAGTTGTGCCTTCAGCCCCCGCGGCTGCCATTAAGATATTTTCTGTTGCCCCAACAGAAACTTTTTCGAAAGTGAACTCAGCACCTATTAGTTTTTTGGCCTCGCCAAGCACATAACCTTTTTCAAGAGTAATTTTGGCGCCTAGTTTTTTTAATCCCTGCAAATGTAGGTCTATCGGCCGACTACCAATAGCACAGCCGCCAGGCAAACTCACGAGAGCCTCTCCGCATCTTGCTATCAAAGGCCCGAGACATAAAATACTAGCTCTCATTTTTCTGACAATGTCATAATCTGCCTTTGCAGAAGCTAGCCGCTTTACTTTTATTTTAAGAGTTCCAGAGTTAAAGCTACACTCACAATTTAAAAGCTCTAATAGCTTTATAGTAAAACGAATGTCTGAGAGGTCTGGCACATTAGTAAAGACATGATCGCCCTCTGCCAATAGACTTGAGAAAAGCAATGGGAGGGCTGCGTTTTTTGCACCACTCACATTAGCAACGCCGCTTAGTGAATCACTTTTTTGAACTAAAATTTTATCCATTATATTTCTCCAAGAAAAAACCTATCTTTATTATAGAGGTCTTTAACTATAGTTACCTTTTTAAAAATATTCAAAGATCGAGCATGCTTTAAAATAGCAGCCCCCTGCTCATGTCCAATTTCAAAAATCATAAATGATTTTTCTGAGGCCATAAATTTTACATAATGACTCATCCACAGCCTTGTTAAAGCTAAACCGTCTTCTTTTGCATATAAAGCTAAATGGGGCTCAAATACATGAGTACTTTCTGAGACGCCACTATCCTCTGCTTTAATATAAGGAGGGTTACCTAAAACAAGATGCAGCTTATCTTGCGGGCTATAAAGCTCTGCTGAGCTATTGATAAATAGAGGCTGGTCCTTTAAGAGAATCTTAGCATTTTCTTTTGATACTGCTATAGCATCTGGTGAAATATCTAATAAAATAGCCTTGGCATTATTAAGCCTACTGAGTACCGAAACCCCAACACAACCGGAACCACAGCCTAAATCTATAAAATTTATTTTATTTTTAAAATACTTTTCAGATAGCATAACGGCCATCTCGACAAGTTGCTCTGTTTCTGGCCGCGGTATTAAAACAGAATTATTTACCTTAAATTTTAAATTACAAAAATATTGATAGCCTAAAATATAAGCCTCAGGCTTTTTACTCTTTACAGCAATGATCGCTTTTTCAAAAATTTTAATTAAGTCTGTATCTAATATTTCTGATTTATTAAGAATTAAGTCTGTATAACTTAGCGAGAAAATTTCTTGAGCCAAATAATTTATTTTTTGACTTCCATTACTAATATCTTTTAGCTCTAAAAATGCTTTTTCTAAAGCTTGTCCTAAGGTCATTGCTATTGCTGCGACTGCTGCTTAAGGGCCTCAGCCTGAAAGTGAGTCACGATAGGTTCAATCACTGTCTCAAAATTACCGCCCATAATTTCTCCTAAGTTATGAGTCGTGAAACCAATTCTATGATCAGTAAGCCTCGACTGTGGAAAATTATAGGTGCGAATTCTTTCTGAGCGATCTCCCGTACCAATTTGTGAAAGCCTTTGGTCAGAAGCCTCTTTTTGCTTTTTATCATCTTCTAATTGCTGAAGACGAGAGGCTAGTACCTTCATAGCCTTATCTTTATTGGCTAATTGCGATTTACCATCTTGGCAGGTCACAACAACACCTGTCGGTATATGTGTTAACCTCACAGCTGAGTCAGTTGTATTTACTGACTGCCCACCATTACCACTAGAGCGATAAACGTCTACTCTTAAATCTTTTTGTTCTATTTTAATAGTAACTTCTTCAGCCTCAGGGATAACAGCTACTGTAACTGTTGATGTATGTACGCGACCCTGAGTCTCAGTTTTAGGTACGCGCTGCACTCTATGCACACCACTTTCAAACTTTAAAAAGCTATACACTTTTTCACCAGAGATAGTTGCGATAATTTCTTTGCAACCCCCAGCATTACCATTGGAAACAGCCATTACGCTTACATTCCAGCCACGATTTTTAGAATAAATAGTATACCCACGAAAAAGCTCTTCACAAAATAAGCTAGCCTCATCACCACCGGCACCTGCACGAACCTCCATGATAATATTTTTACCATCATTAGGGTCTTTAGGCAGAAGCAATACTTTTAGCTCTTCTTCTAGCGCTGTTAATTTTGGAGTCAGCTCTGAAATTTCTTCTTTTGCTAAAGCTCTAAAGTCTTCATCTTTTTCTTGATCCAGAACCTCTTTAGAAGACACAATATCAGACTTAGTTTTTTTATACTCACGATACTTACCAACCAATACATTAAGGTCAGAATACTCACGCATTAATTTCTTATAGCGCTTTTGATCGTCAGCAACACCAGGCTCCTGGAGCTGCTGATTGAGTCTATCAAATTGATTTTCAACTTCATCTAATTTTGCAAACATAAGCTATTACTTGCCACCACTCATGGATTTTAAAAAGTCATCATTTGTCTTAGCATTTTTAAGTTTATCAAGTAAGAATTCCATACTGTCGACTGGATTCATCGGCGCAAGAACTTTTCTTAAAATCCACAGGCGGTTAAGATCTGTTTTATCAGTCAGTAGATCTTCTTTACGAGTACCCGACTTATTAATATCCATACTTGGGAAAATACGCTTATCACTGAGCTTTCTATCAAGAACTATCTCAGCGTTACCAGTACCTTTAAATTCTTCAAAAATAACTTCATCCATCCTAGAGCCAGTATCAATAAGAGCTGTAGCGATGATTGTTAAGCTCCCGCCTTCTTCAATATTTCTTGCAGCACCAAAAAATCTTTTTGGCCTATGAAGGGCATTCGAGTCTACACCACCCGATAAGATTTTACCTGATGGCGGCACAACTGTATTATAAGCTCTTGCAAGCCTAGTAATACTATCTAGTAAAATAACAACATCATGCTTATGCTCTACTAAACGCTTTGCTTTTTCGATAACCATATCGGCTACTTGTACGTGACGCGCAGGAGGCTCATCAAAAGTTGAACTCACAACCTCGCCTTTCACGTTACGAGACATGTCTGTTACTTCTTCAGGTCGCTCATCAATCAATAAAACTATAAGCTTAATTTCTGGATTGTTCGCCGTAATTGCATTTGCAATATTTTGCATAAGTACTGTTTTACCAGTTCTTGGCGGAGCCACGATCAAGGCACGTTGACCCTTACCAAGAGGGGCCATTAAATCTACAGCACGCGTCGTAAACTCTGACGGCTTATGTTCTAAAATTATTTTTTCATCCGGATAAAGCGGGGTTAAGTTATCAAATAAAATTTTATCTTTAGATGATCCCTCTCCCTCTTCAAAGTTAAGACTATCTACTTTAAGTAGAGCAAAATATCTTTCGTTATCTTTTGGTGGCCTTACTGTGCCAGAGACAGTATCGCCTGTTCTTAAGCCTAATCGTCTAATTTGTGATGGACTTACATAAATATCATCTGGGCCCGGCAAGTAGTTAAAGTCAGGCGACCTTAAAAAACCATAACCATCTGGTAAGATTTCTAGAGCTCCTCCACCGAAAATATCAGCAAGTTTTCCTGCACGCTTTAAAATTTTAAAAACTAAGTCCTGTCGCCTCATGCCGGCAGCATTTTCAATTTTTAATTTTGCAGCCAAAGCGATTACATCTTTGATGTTTGTCGTTTTTAAATGCTTAGTGTTTAGGTTTGCTTTTTCTGCATCAGTAAGTATTACATCAGATAAATCAACTTCTACCTCAGGCTCGTTGTTACTATCATCATAATTTCTATGATTTCTGTTTTTACTATATCTATTATTGTTGTTTCTATTGTTATTATGTCTAGAGCCACCACGCTGATGTCTATTATTATTGTTTCTAGACCTATCATTATTATGACGTCTTCTTGGAGCGCCCTCTGAGTCTGATGAAGACTCTCTTTGTGTCTCTCTAGGAGCTTCTGCAGCAGGTGCTGCCGCTACCTTAGCAACAGGAGCTGCCTCCGCCGGCTTACTGCCAGTCTCACCTGCTACTTTTTTGGCTACTTTTTTTGTGGCTTTTTTACTTGCTGTTTTTTTTGTAGCTTTTTTCTTTGTTACTTTTCTTTTTGGCTTCTCAGCCACTTCAGCATCTGTTGCTTCGCTCATATTGATCCTTTAATTATTTTTATAAGTCCTTAAATTTGAGGCTAACTTGTTAGTTTAGAGTATTTCCTGGAATATTTTTGATTGTCTAAAAAGTCAGCATCTGCTGTCAGTCTTTTTTATCTCTTTAGATACTTCGAAGAATCACTTATTATGCTGTTTCTGTCAATAATATCAGCCATTAGCGGCTAAATATTCATAATTGCTAACTATTTTACTGTATCAGACTGAGTCATCAGTCATTCGACATGACTAATTTCCTGACAGTCCTGTATCTATGTAAAACAATTTTCCAGAACATTTAGACGGTTTTCCATAAAAGCTCATTATTTCAGGTATTTCTACACTTTTTTGATTAAGTATTTCCCAATCAGAGCCGATATTTTACATGTAGGCACAAAAAGCTAAAAAGAATAAAAACAAAGGAATAATAAGTTATGCAAAGTGATGAAACACAAAAGCCAGCACCAAGAATTCCATTAATGGTTGGAGTTAAATATAGGCGAAGTTATGCCCGAAACAATCAAATCGGAATGCTAAAAAATATTAGTATTACTGGAGCATTTCTTGAGGCAGCCCCTGAAGACTTAGCGCCAAGAGACAAAATAACAATAAATTTTACAGTAAGTGGTCGTGAAAGAGAAATTCCTGCAGAGATAGTTTGGCGTAATGAACTTGGATGTGGGGTGCGCTTTTTACCTACAAATAATCGCGACGTACAAATCGTTGATGACCTCATGTATTTCGTAGAAACAAAACGTGAAAGTAGGCGAGAAGTTTTAGACGGTATTTTTAAAAAAGTAGCTTAAGCTAAAAATTAAATCAAAAAAA
>JALZUS010000068.1 GCA_023299885.1 Bdellovibrionales bacterium
TCAACATTCGGGATATCCGACTTCTTTGCGTAAGACGATAGGTCAACATTCGGGATATCTGATTTTCTTGCGTAAGCAGAAAAATCTACCTTTGGAATATCTGACATTTTAGCAAATGGAGTTAAATCATAACTTGGCACGCTAGGAATATCTGACTTCTTGGCAAAAGAAGATAGATCTACGTTAGGTATATCAGATTTCTTTGCGTAAGCTGATAAATCAACATTTGGAATATCCGATCTCTTAGCAAAAGACGATAAGTCTACGTTCGGGATGTCTGACTTCTTAGCGTAAGCTGAAAGATCCACCTTAGGCACGCTAGGGATATCTGACTTCTTTGCAAAAGACGATAAGTCTACGTTAGGTATATCAGATTTTTTTGCGTAAGCCGAAAGATCCACCTTTGGCACGCTAGGGATATCTGACATTTTAGCAAATGGTGAAAAGTCTATCTTTGGGATATCAGCTTTTTTTGCAAAAGAAGATAAGTCTAAACTAGGCTTTCCTTCAATTTTTTTAATCCTATCAAGAATGTGGCTTTCATCATACGTGAATTCTTCAGTAAAGCTTTTTCCGCCTAAAAACCAACGGTAAATAAGCGCACCCAAGATTCCTGACCCAAGAAGCATAACTAACACTTCTAAAAATCGAGAACCATTCTCTATTAATCCAAAATTATCATACATTATTATTTCTCCTTAATTATTCTTTAGTTTTTAATTTGTAATTACTTTAACTCTTCTATTAAGAGCACGCCCAGTTATTGTTTCATTAGTAGCTGCTGGCTCTGTTTCACCCATAGACGAAGGCTCTATACTTTCTAGTGAAACGCCGTAGCCACTTAACATTTGCGCTATCATTTCGGCTCGAGATAAACCTAAATTATAGTTAGACTCTGCTCTACCTTGATTATCTGTATGTCCAATAATCTTAAAACTTTTTAGCTCTCCAGCCTTATATCTTTTAGCAAGTCCCTTTAAAAAGTTATTGATATTGAAGCTATCTTTTGGGTTAGATGCATTTAAAGCAAAGTATATTGTTTGATCTCTGATTTCATACTTATCTGAAGTATCAGTGATTTCAAAATAAACAGCTTGCGCAAACTCTCCATATTTTTCACTTTTAAAATCTTTATCTTTAAATACTGGCTCTAAAGCTATCTGGCCAAACCACGCCTTACTTGCAAAAAGCTTTTTAGCCTCTTTGGCTCTAGAAAGGCCAACACTTGAGTTTTCACCCCTAAAGTAATTGCCATATATAGTAAACTTTTTATTGCTACTGTTTTCATCCATAAAACCAACCGACTCATAGGCCGTATCAATATCAGAAGTAAAAAACACTTCTGATTGATTGTTTTGGTAATGAATTTTATTAAAGACCTGCTTTGCCGGGGCAGCCGCCACAGCAGTGCCCGCTTTACATTCTTGATATATCGCACAGACATACCAGTCGCCAGCAGTGTATAAAAGACCTAAAGATAAGCCTATAAAAGAAAGTAGCCACGGCCAGCTCCACTTTTTATAGGTTTTTGTCTTAACAATTTTTATTTTTTTTTGCATTCAATTTATCTCCATCTATTATTAAAGGCTTGTAAGGCTTATAAATACATTAGATTTAATAAATTTAAAATGATTTTCCGTTAGACCTAAGCTTTGCAATAGATCCACTGGATGAAAAAGATATTAAGCGAAGCTATTTGGACACTAAGGACATGCCAATTATGTACAAACCCTCATTAATCTTATTTCGTGTGTCTTTTTTAAAACCACACTTTTCATAAACCCTAAGGCCACCAGGGTTATTACCGTAAACACTAAGAGTTATTTTTTTAAGATTCATCTGGCTAAAGCCATAGTCTGCAGCCATTTTTATAGCTTCTGTGCCGTAGCCTTGGTTAAAAAACTTTGGCAACAAAGCGACCCTAATATTAGCTTCATTATTTTTTATTTCATTTAAAACAACCTCGCCGATAAAAACCTTGCTGGCTTTATCTAAGATAGCAAAGTCTTTACGATTATTTTTTTCACTCAAGCCCATTAGCCATTCTTTTATTTGCACTCCTGTAAATGCACTAAACGGTTCTTCTGGTGAAGTCGTTGCATGCACCACTTTACTGTTTACCATTTCAAAGTAAGGATCAAAGTGCGTTATATTTAAATCTGTTAAAAGAGTTTTCATTTACATACACCTTAACGCAAAAAGCCCCATCTTTTGATGAGGCTTTTAAATTAAAAATTAATTTTTTTACTTTTTATCCGTATAAATAACATTTTCTAATACAGAGTCTGATTCTGTCAGCGCCGGCTTCATGTCTAGTAGCTGAACCTCTTCTGGCATAGTAATCGTCATGCTTTGGCCTGGCGTTACCGGCAACTTTATGTAACCAGAGGTAATCCCTGCGCACACTAAATCTTGGGCAGGCTCGATGTTTAGCTTAACTGCATTTCCACGAATAACAACTGCGGCAGGGTTGATAAAATACATCCTTACACCCTCATTTATAGTAAGAGTTGTGTTCGGGTTCTGATTGATATCACCAAGCTGCAAGAGGAAAACCCCGGACAGTGCTATGTTGGCGGGTTCGATAAAATGACCATGCCCTTAGGCGAAGCCGCCATGCGCGCCGAGTTCGAGGCCGCCAGCGCGAGTTTCCCCTACGTGGACCCGCTCGGCGACGACGCAACTCGCTGTAACCCGGGACGGCGA
>JALZUS010000069.1 GCA_023299885.1 Bdellovibrionales bacterium
AATGCATCTACCCAGTACAGTCTTGGTGTTTTTGGTGCTTATGTTCAGTTAACTTTTCATAATAATCTTCATAATGCTTTAGATGTGGATGGGTTATTGTTGGCCTCAAACACGGCTAGTCGTAAAGGTTTGTTTTGGATTATTCACAGCTTAGTCGATTACCAGGTTAATGAATGGTTGGCTGCAGACCCATCAAGGCAATTTACAGGCTGGCAGTGTGATTACTTACGCATGAGTATGGACCCAAGCAATGATCGTAACCAGTCTGACCCTAATTGTGTGCAGACGCCTGTTACTCCTGTTACTAATCCGCGTGGAGTAGCAATACCAGAGCACCCTGGTCATGGAAATGCAGATAGCAGAACGCCTCCTCAAGGTGACGTCGTATCTGTGCCAGCATCGTCTGAGTCACAGTCTCAGCCGGTGATCACTTTCCCGGTGAATAATTTTTAAGAGAATTTAAATTTTAGAATTTTTAAAAAGGCTAGGCAGTAATGCTTAGCCTTTTCTTTTGTAAGTTAAAAATGTAAAAGCCTCAGGCTCTGTACGTTTTTTAATATCTACTAAATCAAATTGTGATTCATCAAATTCTGGGTAAAAAGCATCGCCTTCTATGTCCCTGTGTATTCTTGTCAGATAAATAGTATTAACAATATTTATAGTTTGTTTATAGATTTCTCCGCCACCAATAATAAATATTTCTTCGCCGTATTCTTCTGTTTTTGTTTTACAAAAAGCAATAGCCTCTTCAATAGTTTGAAAAACAGTGGCCCCTTCGGCTTCATAATCTTTTTGTCGAGTGACTACAACATTAAGTCTTTTTGGTAGTGGATGCCCTACAGATTCAAAAGTTTTTCGTCCCATAATAATGGATTTGCCCTTAGTAGTATCTCTAAAAAACTTCATGTCTTCGGGTATGTCCCAGGGCAGGTCGCCATTAACGCCGACAACATTGTTTTCAGAGGCCGCAGTAATATGTGCTAGAGTAATCATTAGACAGATACCTCCGCTTTAATATGTGGGTCGGGGTTGTATTCAATAAGCTCAAAGTCTTCAAATTTAAAATCAAAAATATTTTTAACATGAGGGTTAATTTTCATTTTTGGTAAAGGTTTAGGTGTCCTTGTAAGTTGCAGCTTAGCTTGGTCTAAATGGTTAAGATATAAATGAGTATCACCAAAAGTATGAATAAACTCTTTTGGTTTTAAATCACAAACTTGTGCCACCATCATTGTAAGAAGTGCATAGCTTGCAATATTAAAAGGGACTCCTAGAAAGACATCAGCGCTGCGCTGATACATCTGGCAAGAAAGCTCTCCGTTATTTACATAAAATTGAAAAAAAGCATGGCAAGGTGGAAGAGCCATTTTATCAATAATGCCGGGGTTAAAGGCCACAACAAGATGGCGTCTTGAATCAGGATTTTTTTTAATTTGCTCTATCACATTACTAATTTGGTCAACAATTTTTCCATCGGGTGTTTCCCAACTTCTCCATTGGGCGCCGTAAACAGGGCCAAGGTTGCCGTCTTCATCAGCCCATTCATCCCAGATGCGGACTTTATTATCTTTTAGATATTTGATATTTGTGTCACCAGATAAAAACCATAAAAGCTCATGTATAATAGACCTTAAGTGAACTTTTTTTGTTGTTAAGGCTGGAAAACCTTCTTGAAGGTTAAAACGCATTTGGTGGCCAAAAACAGAAAGAGTCCCTGTGCCTGTGCGGTCTTGCTTTTTTTCACCATTATCTAAAATATGGCGTAAGAGATTTTGATAGTTTTTCATTAAAGCCTCCATGCTGGAATAATTTAAATTATAGCTCTGCGGCGGTTTGCTGGTCTATTTATAACTTAAAAATAAACAATAGATTTATATGAGAAGCCACTCTTCTGTCACTGTATTGGCTTGTGGGCCTATTCGCTGCGCGCCATATAATATTTAAGCAAATTCAGCTATAAGGGTTCTATGGAATTAAGAGACCCGATACATGGAAGTATAAATATAACGAATGCTGAAAAAGAAGTAATTGATAGTGTTCAATTTCAGAGATTACGAGCTATTAAGCAGCTAGGTTTTACTGAGTTCAGTTTTCCAGCGGCAACACATAACAGGTATATACACTCTATTGGCGTATCTCATTTAGCGAGTTTAGTTTTTGACCAAATTTTTAAAAATTATGATTTTGAAACTATTAGTGAGTTTTCAAGATTAAGGCAGTGCACACGTTTAGCAGCCTTACTTCATGATATTGGGCACGGTCCGCTTAGCCACACTACAGAGGAAGTGATGCCGGCCTATAAAGATTTAAATCCACAGTCCTATGTTAAAAAACGCACAGATGGATTTATGGGGGGCTCTTCTGAGCTAGATTTGTCACGGAGAGCTGACCACGAAGATTTCACAATAAAATTTTTACTAGATTCACCACTCACTAAAATATTAGCTACTCAATTTCCTGAAATGAGCCCAATACATATAGCTTGCTTAATAGATAAGACATTGGACTGTCCAGATGACTTTTTTATGGTTAATGATTTAGATTTTAGGCCCATCCTTAGTCAAATAGTAAGTTCAGAGCTAGATGCAGATCGCATGGATTACCTTGAGCGCGATGCTTATTTTTGTGGGACTAACTATGGCCGAATTGAAGCTAATTGGCTGATTGCTAACCAGACTTACCATATTGCTGAAGGTAAGCTTCACTTGGCTTTAAATAGGCGTGCTTTGTACGCTTTTGATGATTTTTTACTATCTCGTCACCATATGCATTTAATGGTTTATTTCCACCATAAAAGTATTATTTATGAAGAAATGCTTATGCGTTATTTGTCTTCTGATGAATGTACTTTTAAATTACCGGCAGATATTAACGAGTATATTTCGTTTAACGATTATTCTTTGCATGAGCATCTGTATAAATCAGAGAACCCTTGGGCTCAAAAAATTAGTACTAAAAACCCATACAAAGTTTTATTTGAACTGCACTCAACAGAAGAAACAAATAGAACTCAGGTGATGCAGCAAAAACTAGAGGATAGCGGTATACCTATTATTTTAGCTAACTCAGGTGTGCGTCTTAGTAAGTACCATAGTGCCTCGATAGAGGAAAAATCAGTTTCTATTTATGTTGTAGATGAGTACGATAGGTTAGCTAAGCCATACCCTATTGAAGCTTCGACAGAAATTTTTCAGAAGTATGAGCATATGAGGCGTATAGAGCGTTTATATGTCGAACCTGTAAATTACGAGGCAGCTGAAAATTTTATTATTAAAAATAAGCTGTAAGTATTTAGGCTAAATTTCTACAATAAATTTTTGTTGTATTACTCCGTATTTGTCATCATCAATTTCAATAAGTATGCAATTTGTAGTGCTACTGCTGTCGCACCTTTGACAAAGTGGGTGGGGGTTTGTCACCGCACAATTAGGCTTTCGAGTATCATTTCTAAAGGTGCCTGGCGCGGGTAAATTTGGTTCGAAGGGGTCTTGAGCGTCGGGGTCATTGGCGTAGGCCAAATTCGCAATTTTAATTTTCTCAAGTTTATTAAAAAAGTTATTTAGTGCATGATAAGTTTTATATTTTAAAACTTCTTTTTTGTCTCGGCTTATTTTAGCCGTCATATAAGATAGGTTTTTAGTGTTAAGTGTAATATTAAGGTGGCTACCATTTGGGAGAGTAATTTGATTTATGCAGACTGCTGAGCCGTCTCCTGTATAATCGGCAACACAGGAATTTGATCCTACACCTGGGGAAAAGCAAAAAAGATTATTGGTGGTAGTGGTCACAGTAATTAGGCCTCCGGGGAGAGTGTTACAATTTGTTTCTCCGTTAAGTTGAGATTCTACACCTAGTCGGCGGGCCTCTAAAACCACTTTTGCAATTGCATTTTGTAAACCAATGGCATCTGTAGCCCTTTTTGTCGACCCAAAGTCTTTAGCGCTATTAGACAAGAAGATAGGCATTTGAGAAATGATTACTGATAATATTAATACAGTGATCATTGTAAGTATAAGTGCGCCTCCACCTTTTTGATTTTTTATAGTCTTAAAAATCATTACACTATTCCTTTGGGAAAAAATTTGTTTGAAAAAAGTAGATAGGGCCAAGGGGCCTAGAGCCTTCTCTGTTTCCTATTGTGCCAGCTGTTGATATTTTAGTGTTAACTAAATTATTTGAAGGCGTATTCTGGATTAAATTATTTCTAAAAGTAACAGTAATAAAAAGTTCTTTGTCATTAACAGTAATTGCTGGGCATACAGTACTGGTAGTGCTCATAAAGCTTGTGGGGCACCAGTGCCAGTTGTCGCTATTACCATCAATAAAAGAGCGGGCCACAAACTTTAGGTCCATAGCTGTTATGTCTTCTTCATCAACAACGTCTTCAGGATAGACTTTTAAAACATGGGCCTCTACAAGTCTTTCGAAAATTAATGCACTCTGTGTGTCGTCGTTAATCCCAGGTGATAATAGCCTTCTAGCACTAGGGAAATTTATATCTTTTTGAATTATAATCTGCCCATAAGTTTGAGGCGTGGGCCTTTGAAAATACATACCAATTGCTGCAAACTCAGAGTCGGTCACATTAAGAGCGCTTTTACTATTTTCCATTAAGGACAGAGCCATAAGTTCTATATTGCTGGCAGAGCCTGAGTTGGCTGGGTTGGTTGTTAGAGCTCTAACAGCCCCATTATTAAATTCTGTGCTATTGTAAATTATGACTTTTCCTACATGGCCTATTCTAGGGTTTGCGTTTGGATTATCGAGTCTAAAGTAGAAGTCGATACCGTTGTTAACTTCATAATTAATATTAACAGCTTGCGAAAAATATTTATTTACGTAATAGCTTAGGCGATTAAGCTCGTTAATAGCTAATTGGTTATTTTCAAAATTATTAAAGTTTGTTTGGTTACTAATAAGGACTGAAGAAGTGGCTAAAGTCATAACAGAGACAAGCAGTGCTGCCACCATTATTTCGACAAGAGTAAATCCGTTATTGTTTTGCATAGATATCATTATATAGAACTTTTTAAAATTTTGTTTTAAAAAGTTTTTTTACCTACTAATGTCTCAGGTTGAGGCGCTGTTTATATCTATTGAGACATTTCAGGTTCATTTTTAGTGAGCCCTTTTTTCTTAATTTTTTCTACCAGAGTCGTCCTATTGAGCTTTAATAAAATAGCCGCTTGATTTTTGTTCCATCCTGTTTTTTCTAAAGCTTTCAAAATGAGCTGGTTTTCAAAATTATCAACTAAAGTGTTAAAGTCTATGCCTGCTTCAGGTATTTTTTGTTCGAAAGGGTTAAAGCTTGAGTCGCTTGCATTTTGAATTTTCTTGGGCAGGTCTTGAGCTTTAATTGTAGAGCTTGATGTAAGTATGCATAAGCGCTCTATTAAGTTTTCAAGCTCTCGGACATTTCCGGGCCAGCTAAAGTTAATAAGCATGTTCATGGCATCTACCGTGATTTCATTAATAGCCACTTTTCTTTTTTGGTTATGAATTTCAATAAAATGGTTAATGAGTAGTGGGATGTCGTCTTTGCGCTCTCGTAATGCTGGTATTTCTATAGGTATAACATTAAGTCTGTAAAATAAATCTTCTCTAAAATTCCCCATAGAAACTTGCGACTCTAGATTTCTGTGGGTTGCAGCTAAAATTCTTACATCACATGATTTGCTTTCAGAAGATCCAACCGGTTCAAAGCGGCGCTCTTGAAGTACTCTTAGTAATTTAACTTGCAGGCTCACTGGCATATCACCAATCTCATCAAAAAAGAGGGTCCCACCCTCAGCTATTTCAAAGCGTCCTTTGCGTGCTTGTGCCGCTCCGGTAAATGCGCCCTTGGTATGGCCAAAAAGTTCACTCTCTAAAAGTTCTGCAGGGATGGCGCCACAGTTGATAGCTACAAAGGGTTTATTTTTTCTTTCAGAGTTAAAGTGAATGGCTTTGGCAATAAGTTCTTTACCAGTGCCACTTTCGCCAGTGATTAACACATTTGAGTTAGACTCTGCTATGCGGTCAACAAGTGATAAAACTTGTTGAATAGGTTCACTATTTCCTAAAAGTTTTTTATAAGTGTTGGATTTTAAAGATTTTTTTAAATAGGTGTTTTCTTGTTTTGTGTTTTTTGTGTCTAATGCATTTAATGAAAAGTTAATAACTTCATTAAGATTAAAAGGCTTGGTTATGAAGTGGTAAGCCCCTTTTTGTATAGACTTCACAGCTACCTCTACAGAGCCATAGCCAGTCAGTACTATAAAGTAAGTTTGTGGGCTTCTCTTTTTTAAATACTCAAGTAAGTCGAGTCCATTGCCGTCAGGTAAGTTAAGGTCAACAAAGACAACATCATACTTTTTGATGGAGGACATATGTTTTGCTTCTTCGCAATTAGTGCATGAGTCAGCATTTATGCCATAATGAGCTAATCCTCTTTTTAGTGGAAGAACTAAGCTTTGCTCGTCATCAATAATAAGTATCTGTCCTAAATTCACTATTTACTGTCCTTACTTTAAGAGTTTAAGTAGCCACGGATTGGCCTTTTAATAAGATTAAAAATTGTGCACTAAAGCGTCAATTATTGGTCGTTCAAATCTAGACGAGGGAAGGTGACTAAAACAGAAGTCCCTACATTAGGCTTAGAATAAAAATTAAGTTGACCAGATGATTGTCTAACTAAGTGATAGGAAATTGTGAGACCTAGCCCAAAGTTCTCCCGGCCTCTTTTGGTGGTAAAAAATGGATTGAGAGCTTGGTTTTGAATGTTGCTATCCATTCCGGCTCCATTATCAATAATATGGATTAGGCAATTTTTGTTATTTTCGCTTGCAATAATTTTTATATTTTTTTTATTAGGTCTATTCGCTACGGCTTCTACAGCATTTTTAATGATGCCAGTAAAAGTAGTGTTTAGGGCTTCGGTCTCATAAAATATATGTGAAGTATTTTTACTGATATCAATTTGCCATTGTATATCTGGGTATTGCTCGGATATTTTATTAAAATAAGATTGTGCCCAGGTATTAAAATTAATTTTTAAAAATTTTGAAGAATCTGTTTTTCTGGAAAAGCTTAAAAGTTTTTTTGCAATCTCTTTGCACTGTTCGGCTGAGGATAAAAGTTCACTAAGCTCTGTCAAAAGTTCAGGGTTCTTTTGTGACATTTGCATCAGTTGCAAATAAGAGATTAGGCCCCCAAGGGGATTATTAATTTCATGAGCAATACTGCTTCCAACAATGCCAGCATCAGAAAATTTTGAAAGATCAAGTATTTGCTGCTGCAAAATTATGACTTCAGTTATGTCCTTAATAATAGCAGTATAAAAGGTTCTGTTATTAAATAATGTTTTTTGTATTTTAATTTCTAAGTGGCATTTTTTTAAAAATCCATCATTATCTTGGTAGTTAATTTGTGTTTTGAAGGGCTTAGAGTTGCTTTTATTGGTTTTGTAGTTTTTAAAGACTTGATTCGATAGTTCAATGTTATTGAGTTGCAGCTTTTGTTGTAAATCTTGTGAGGTTTTATTTTTAAATAGTATCTGGTAGCTCTCGTCGGCAATAAAGCAAGCTTCATGTAAAGAGTTAAAAATACTTTTCCACTGTAGAAGTATGGCATTAAGCTCTTCGTATTGTAGCCAATCGTTTAAAAACTGATAAAGCCATTTCTCATGTGTACTTGAGAGATTATGCTCGGTCTCTATGATGACATTGATGGCATGGCCTTCATGTTGGTGCTTAAGAGTATAATGATTGGGGCTTGTTATGGTTTGTTGGGGCCCTTCAAAGTGCAATCTTATTTTTTGATTAAAAAGAATAGATATCTGTTCTTCAAGAGGTAGGTTCTTTTTAACCTTGTCGATATTATTGATAAATAGGCCAGAAGTGGCTAGTTGCTCCTCCTCAACCCATTGGTCTTTAATGGCAGAGCTGGCAGCTGAAAGGGTTTTGTAGGTGGGGATATAGCCGCACTGGTTGATTGTATTGATGAATGAAGGATGATTTTCAGCAGATCCATAAAAAAATATTTTTTTATTTTTAGACCACTTAATAATAACTTTAGAAGTCTCATCTGTAAGTAGGCTGAGGTCTATTGCGATATATTTTTGTTGGGGCTCAGATGTGAATTCTTTGTGGTAGACAGAAAAATCAATAAGAGGGTTTTTCGTCTTTTTTTTGCTAAAAATACAAAGTGAGCCTTGTGTGTGTGTCATTATACACATCATACCCTGCAACAAAATATATAGCTAAGAATACTGTTGTAAATAAACTATTGGCGAGTTTCCAGTAGGGCAAAAGCTCTGTGTGGCTCTTCAGTAATGTATAAGAGAGATTGACCAAAAAGCTATGCCGGTTCATTCTCTATCTTATGAGTTTTACATCTATAATTTTAGCCGCCGGAAAAGGCACAAGAATGAAATCGCCTCTAGCTAAGGTCCTCCATAAGGTGGCTGGCCGCACTTTGCTGGCATCAGTTTATGAGGAGTTTAAATTATTGGGGTCTAATGATATCAGGATTGTGGTAAGTCCCGATGGAGAGGCTATTAAGTCGTCATTAGAAAAAGCAGACGCTGTATTTCATACTCAAAAAAAACCAGTGGGCACAGCGAATGCTGTCTTGTCAGCTGTTGATACTAATATGGAGCCTATGGTTGTTATTGCTAATGGTGATCACCCATTGCTTGAAGCTGGCGATTTAAAAAAAGTCATTGAAGACTTTAAAAATAATGATGCTAGTTTATCTTTACTTTCTTGCCGCCTAAAAAAACCGGGGCATTTTGGACGAATTATAAGAAGCGAAAATAATAAATTTTTAAAAGTTGTAGAGTTTTTAGAGGCTACAGGCCAACAAAAAGAAATCAATGAAATCAATACAGGTATTTACTTGGTGGACGCAAAAGTTTTAACGCAATACTTACCAAAAATAAAAAATAATAATTCAAAAAAAGAGTTCTATCTAACAGATATTATCCAACTTTGTGTTTCTGATGGTCTAAAAGTAGAGGCTGTGCCTGTACATCCAAGAGTGGCTTTTGGTGTAAACAATCAAAAGCAATTAAGTGTAGCCAGCCAATATAAGTATAAAAGAAATATTGAAAAGCATATGGAGTCGGGCGTAACATTTGAAGACCCAAGCTCTTGTTATATAGATACAGGTGTTGAAATTAAAGCTGGTGCTGTCATTGAGCCAGGAGTAAGGCTAAGAGGCGATAGCTTTGTGGGCTCTGAAACAATTATTAAAAGTGGATCTTCTGTAGAAGACTCAATAGTTGGCAGCAATTGTATTATTGGGCCTTATGCAAGATTGCGTGGGGGCTGCAAGATTGAAGATTTTTGTGAAATTGGAAATTTTGTAGAACTTAAAAAAACAATTTTCAAGAAAAAAGCAAAGGCAAAGCACTTGGCTTATATAGGTGATGCCGAGGTGGGTGAAGAGTCAAATATAGGTTGTGGTGTTATTACCTGTAACTATGCTGTTGATAGGAAAAAATATAAAACCATCATTGGTGATCGTGTCTTTGTAGGTAGTGATGTGCAGTTTGTGGCTCCTGTTAATATAGGGGACGACTCTTATATTGCCTCCGGCTCAACAATTACTAAAAAAGTAGAGTCGGGCGATTTAGCAATTGCTAGAGGCCGACAAAAAAATATTAAAAATTATCGCCCCAAAAAAGATGGGGACAAAGGTTAAAAAATGTGTGGAATAGTAGGTTACTTAGGAGACCAAGAGTCTCAAGACGTTTTATATGATGGGCTCAAAAAATTAGAGTATAGAGGTTATGATAGCTCGGGCGTAGCCGTAATGAGTGGCGCTGATGTTTCAAGAGTGAGGGCTTCTGGTAAGCTTGAAAATCTAAAAGAGAAAATGAAAGGTCAGTCTTTACCTGGTGGTTTAGGTATAGCTCATACTCGCTGGGCGACTCATGGTGCTCCTACTGAAAACAATGCTCACCCGCATACGGTGGGGTCAGTAAGTATTGTCCATAATGGTATTATAGAAAATTATATTGATTTGAAAAATGAAATTGCAGCAAAAAAAGGAACTCTAGTTTCTGAGACAGATTCAGAAATTATAGCTTGGCTTTTAAATGAACAAATAGAAAAAGGTTTAGATTTAAAGTCAGCATCTCTTGCAGTGCTTAATCAGTTAGAGGGCGCTTACGCTGTGCTTTGTTTTTCTTCTAAATATCCGGGTGAGATGATTGCTATTAAAAATGGTCCTCCACTTATTATAGGTAAAGCGGGTGAAAGTTTTGTTGTAGCTAGTGATGTCCAGGTTATAATTCCTCATACAAGGGCAGTAGTTTACTTAAATGATAATGAATGCGCACATATTAAAAAAGATAATGTAGAGTTTTTTACTCATGCTAATAAAAAGCTAAACCCTAATTGGGTAGAGGTTTCAGCTGATATCAGTGAATCTAAAAAAGGCCCTTATAAATACTTTATGCTTAAAGAAATTTATGAGCAGCCTATGGCTTTTGCCAAGGCGATAGAGCCTTTTATTAATTTAGAAACCCATCAGGTAAATATTGAAAGTATTTCTGACAGTTTTAATTCTGAAGATGAAGCCTTGGTAGCTTTAGAAAAAGTAGAAAAAATTAATATTATTGGTTGTGGAACAAGTTACTACTCGGGTGTTGTTGCAAAGTATGCCATAGAGTCTTTAGCGAAAGTTCCAGTAGAAGTTGATGTGGCCAGTGAGTTTAGATACAGAGATTTACCCTTAAGAAAAAACGATTTATTTTTTTCAATCTCACAAAGTGGAGAAACAGCAGACACTTTAGCGGCCTTAAGAAAAGCCAAAGAAAATAATTTAATTGCATGCAGCTTAAGTAATGTAGCGAACTCTTCTATAGATAGAGAGTCTGATTGGCATTTATCTATGAATGCAGGTGCGGAGATTGCTGTAGCTTCTACAAAAGCTTTTGTTTGTTCTATGGCTGTTCTTAATATTTTTGCTATAGCTTTGGCAAAAGCAAAAAAACAAATCACAACAGAGCAAGAGCAACAGTTGGTTCGTGATATGCTAGCTGTATCGAGCACTATGGAAAAGCTTTTGTCCTATGATGACATTATAGAAAAAAAAGCAGAGCAGTTGTGTTTATATAAGGGTTACTTGTTTATTGGCCGCGGGGCTCATTATCCGTTAGCACTAGAGGGCGCACTTAAATTAAAAGAACTTGCTTACAGGCATGCAGAAGGTTACGCAGCTGGTGAAATGAAGCATGGGCCGTTAGCGCTAGTAGATAAAGAGATGCTTGTCGTGGCTATTGCTCCTCAGGATGATCTTTACGATAAAACGATTAGTAACTTAGAAGAGGCTAAGGCTAGAGGGGCACAGGTTTTAACGATTACATCTGAAGGCAATACAGAGCTTACAAAAGATAGTGTGTTAAATATTTCTATGCCTAAAAAGTCTAAATATATAATGCCAATACTAGAGGCTATACCTATACAGCTTTTAGCTTATCATATTTCAGATAAGCTAGGTCATGATGTCGACCAACCAAGAAACTTGGCTAAGTCTGTAACGGTAGAGTAGTTATTTTTTATTGGTCTCTTGAATTAATTTTTGGAGGCCTTTTTTTGCAGACTCTGGAACTTCAGAGTCTTTGCGTGTAAAGCGTATATAGTTCACCCATTTTTTACCAAGGTGTTTATTGATAGTCTCTTTGAGGGCTTCACGTATAAAGAGGCATTCTTGAAGCCTTGGGGCGCTATCTACCCAGATATAAAGGCAGCCGTTGAAGTAGCCAGCAGGCTTAGTGTTTTTAGCTAGGGAATTCCCCACAACATCGCCCCATTGGTGCCATAGGCGCCAGCGAGTAAACCCAGTTGATAGTGGGGATTGTCGGCCCTGTAAAAGTTTCTGTAAAATTTCAGAAGCCGAGTCTAGAGATGATTTTCTTGCTTTTTTCATAACTATTAAAGATAAGGTACACATGGATAAACAAAAAAACACGGTTCATGTTGTCGGTGCTGGCCTTGCTGGTAGTGAGTGCGCTTATCAATTAGCAAAAAAAGGCTTAAATGTCGTTTTATACGAAATGAGGTCTATAGAGATGACTCCTGCGCATAAAACCACTTTGCCGGCAGAGCTTGTATGCTCAAACTCTTTTGGCAGTCAGACTGATTACTCAGCGCCTGGGCAATTAAAGTGGGAGGCTGAGCAAAAAGAATCGATGGTTTTGAGGTTGGCTCGTGAAGCGGCTGTGCCTGCAGGTATGGCTTTGGGTGTTGATAGAGAAGTGTTTTCGCAAAAAGTTTTAGAAGAGCTTAATAGTTTTGTTAATGTAAAAATTGAAAAGAAAATTGTCCAGTCATTAGACGATGTCCCTAGGCCGGCTGTGATTGCAACAGGCCCACTGACGCATGATAAGTTGGCTGATTCTTTGCGTGATCATTTTGGTAATGATTTTTTATTTTTCTATGATGCTATTGCTCCAATTATTGATGCAGAAACTGTTAACCCAGACATAGCTTGGAAGGCTAACCGCTGGGAAGAGGGCTTAGGCGATTATTGGAATTGCCCAATGAATGAAGAGCAATATTTTAATTTAATTGAAGCTATTGCTGGTGCTAAAAAGATGGAGCTTAAAGATTTTGAAATCACTCCTTATTTTGAGGCCTGTATGCCGGTTGAAGAAATTGTTGAGCGTGGTCCGTTAACTTTAAAGCATGGCCCACTTTCACCTAAAGGTTTAATAGACCCGAAGTCAGGTTTACGTGCTTATGCGGTTGTGCAATTAAGGCAAGATAACTTAGAGGGCACCGCTTATAATATGGTGGGCTTTCAAACTAAGATGACTTACCCAGAGCAAAAGCGTGTTTTTAGGATGATACCTGGCCTAGAAGAGGCTGAGTTTCTAAAGCTTGGTAGTATTCATCGTAACCTTTATATCCATAGCCCTAAAAAATTATCTAAAGTGTTATCGTCTTTAAAAGATGATGGTTTGTTTTTTGCGGGTCAGATTACAGGTGTAGAGGGTTATTTTGAGTCGACTTGTATTGGCATTATGGTGGCTGGCTTTGTAGAAAGCTATTTAAATAAGCAAGATTATGTGATCCCACCTAGGGCATCAGCTTTTGGGTCTTTGTTAAATGCTATAACAGAGCCTAAGGACCACTTTCAGCCAACTAATATCAACTTTGGGCTGTTCCCTAATTTGCCAGAAGATGTCGTAATAAAAGGTAGAAGGAATAGGGAGCAAAGGCGTGATAAAAAGCTAGAAATAGCTAAAGAAGCTTTTTCTAGCTGGCAGCTCTAAATAGCTAGACCTTAGTGTTAGATATACAATAGTAACGCACGGCACTACAGACCTTAGTGTAATGATTTCATATTATTATCACGAATTTACATGATGAAATTCGATAACCGACAGGCCATAAAAAGCCAGTCAGACTAAGGGGAATAAATGAAATCATTGATGATAACTGCTCTCATTCTGTCTTTTGCATTCACTGCACAGGCCATAGATAAAAACCCATACTACGGATCTGAATTCTACAATTTATTAGGACAACTTGAAGATGGAGTTCCAGTAGATATTCGCTCTGAGTTAAATTTTGTATTATCAAGTTATCATGAAGAAGTTGATAATGATTATGATCGTGTTTCAAGAAGCTGCTCTGGAGATTGTTATAAACATAAAAAATACTCGTACAGAGATGCTAGAACGTTCTTATTTGGAGAGCTAGAGCTTAGACAAGATCAAGATGATAGATACTTTGTTAAAGATGTTTATTGTGAAAAGAAATTTTACCGTGATGGTGTTGGTCCCGGCCGTATACCTAATCACACAAAGATAAATGCAGAGCATACTTGGCCACAAAGTTTATTTGACGGTTCACGTGAGCATAAAAGATCAACGGCAACAGATGGCTATAAGAAAGTAGATCTTCATTCATTGTTTCCAACGCAAAGTAAATCTAATAGCATTAGGGCTAACTTTCCGTTTGGCGAAGCTATTGAGAGTCAGTCATCATGTGCAGCCTCTTTCTTAGGCCCTTCAGAAGGCCCAGGCGGAACTGTTTTTGAGCCACCAGCAAATCACAAAGGCAATGTTGCAAGAGCCATGTTTTATTTTGCAACTCGCTATGAAATGGATATAGAAGACACAGAAGAAGATGTTTTAAGAGCTTGGCATAAATTAGACCCAGTAGATGATGCTGAGGTTGAGCGTATGGAAAGAGTCTTTTATTTTCAAAACACTCGTAACCCTTATATTGACCACCCAGAATTAGTAAACACTATCGCTAATTTCTAGATTTAATAATCATGAAACTTCTAATTGCATTCACATTACTCTTTTCATCAACAGCTCTAGCTGTTGATGAGCTTAATGCGTATTACGGTGCTGACTTCTACGAAGCTTTTGAAGATGTAGAAAATGGAGCTTCATTAAATTTAAGAAGAAGACTTAATACTGTTCTAACACAGTTTCACGTTAAATCTGCTGTTGGAGGTTTTGATGAGATTTCAAAAATTTGCCGACCTGGAGTAGACTGCTATTCTCATAAAAGACAGACCTATGATAATGCCCGTGAGTTTATGTTTGGGTACTTAGATCTAAGAAAAGGTAATTTCAATAGATATTATATAAAAGATGTTTACTGTAACAAAAGATTTAAAGCTGATGATGGAGTGGGTCTTGGAAAAATTCCTAACTATGAAAAAATTAGTGCAGAGCATACATGGCCACAAAGTGTTTTTGATGGAATAAGAGATGTAAAAACAGAAAGAAAAAACATTCCTCAATACAATTATATGGAATCTGATTTACATGCTTTATTTCCTTCGCAGGCTACCGCAAACTCTCATGTTAGAGCCAATAATCCTTTTGGTGAAGTGGATCAGTTACAAAAAAGAAGCTGTCGTGCTTCTAAAAAGGGGACTTCGACAACAAATCCAGAAATAAGTGTTTTTGAGCCTCCTAAAAATCATAAAGGTGATGTAGCCAGAGCTATGTTTTACTTTGCAACAAGATACAATTTAAAAATTGAAAAATTTGAAGAAGATGTGCTTCGCAAATGGCATAAAATTGACCCTGTGGATGATAGCGAATTTGATCGTATGGAAGAGATTTTTCAGTTTCAGCACACAAGAAATCCATATATAGACCACCCAGAACTAGTAGATTTTATTAGTAATTTCTAGACTTTAGATACTCTCTTTTTGTTCCGATAAGTTCATTAGAGGAAAGGGTTTATCTCAGTGGAAAAAACACTATCAGTATTATTATTTTTTGCCTTAGGGGTGTACTGGGGATTAGGTGTAGGTATTTATAATATCTTTGCTTGGCCTGTATTATGTGTTTCTACTATTTTAAGCTATATCTTTTTTAGTGACCTAATAGAAATCTTTGCAACAGATGAAGAGGTTTTATCGGAGTCACAATTAAAAGAAAACTCTGACCATATTTTTTATATAGGTAAATTTAAATCATTAAATGAAACAAAAGATGACAAGCTATCTCAGTTTTTATCTTCAGAAAACCCTCAGTTAGCTTCTATAATTTTATCAGCACTTCCTGAGCATAGGCGTGAGGCTGTATTCAGAAACATAGAGTCTAATCAGCAAGATAAAATTAAAGACTATTGGGCTGAAGTTAAGCCAGCTAGTGATCAGTGGATAGACTACTTAGATGAAGCTATAGGTATGCAGTCACATAAAATTAGTTAGCCTGTCTTATCGTGCTAGGTTTGTTATCAAACTGTATGTAGGGTCATCTTTAAGGCTGCGCCTTTGTAAGCATTCAGCTAAAGGTATAACAATAACTTTTCCGTTTTGTATAACGCCAGCATAAGCTCCTTTTTTATTTTTTAGAGTCTCAATAGCTAGTGCACCCCATTCGCTGCCAATAATCCTGTCTTTAGCAGAAGGCGCTCCACCTCTTTGTACGTGCCCAAGGACACAAACTTTAACAGTGGCCTCTAAGCTTTTAGCTATATCTTCAGCATATTTATAAGACTGGCCAGGAGTCTCACCTTCAGCAACAATATAAATGCTACTTGTTTTCCCTTTTGTTAAGCTTTCTGAAATTTTTTGTATGAGTTGGTCTTTGTTGTAAGGGGATTCGGGTGTAATAACGCCTTCAGCTCCACAAGAAATAGCAACATCTAAAGCAATAAAAGAGGAGTGTCGGCCCATGACTTCAATAAAAAATATTCTGTCATGGCTGTCTGCTGTATCTCTAATTTTATCTATAGACTCTATGGCAGTATTAACAGCACTATCAAAGCCAAGAGTAAGCTCTGTATTACTGATGTCGTTATCAATGGTTCCAGGAATCCCAAATACACAAAGATCATGCTCTTTGTGTAGGGCTGCAGCGCCTTTAAAGCTTCCGTCTCCACCAATGCAAACTAAGGCGTCTATATTTTTATTTTTTAAATTATTAAAGGCTTTTTTTCTTCCGTCTTCTGTGAAAAATTCTTTGCAACGAGCTGTTTTTAACCAAGTGCCTCCGCGCTGTATAGTGTTAGCAACAGACCTTGGGTTGAGCTCTAAAAAATCATTTTCAATGAGGCCCTGGTAGCCTCTTTTAAAACCATAAACTTTGATGCCTTGGGCATCAGCATTACGGACAACTGATCTTATGGCGGCATTCATGCCTGGTGAGTCACCACCACTTGTTAAAACAGCTATAGATTTCATAGGTCAATACTACTTTATTTTTAGATATAAAAAAAGGTTAGCCGAAACTAACCTTTTTAGTCTTTAAATAGTTTTAAAACTACTTACGAACCATTGCTTTAAACTCAGAACCTGGACGGAACTTAGGGTACCAAGCAGCTGGAATTTTAATCGCTTTACCAGTTTGTGGGTTTCTTCCCATTCTAGCTTTTCTTTTAGTTTTAGTGAAAGTACCAAAGCCAACTAATTTAACTTCATCACCTTTTTTAACTGAACGACGGATAGTATCGATAGTTGCATCTAAAAATCTTTCAGTTTCTGCTTTTGTGTTGTCTGTAGTGTGAGCAATTTTTTCTACTAATTGAGCTTTATTCATGGGTTTCTCCTTATTTTTTGTTTGTTTTTTTTCAAAACTAATTAAAAAAATATTTAAATAGTTTTGTTTATATAATTATTGAATCTCTCATCAAACCTGCGGTCAAACCGTATCTTAAGGAACTAGACCTCGAAGATCCGCATCCATAGCGCAAAGTAAGCGATACCGTCTTATTTTTTAGAAACTCAGTGAACTCTAGCTTATTTATTGTCATAATTTTCATATGTATCCAGTTATTCGATTTAGTTCTGAAGTTTATATATCTACTTATTTTTTAGTAATTGCTATTGCTTATGCGGTTTGTGTTTCGTGGGTAGCAAAAAGAAGTAATATGGTTTTAGGACACTCTAAAGACATGATGGATTTTAGCCTTGTACTAATGATATGCGGTTTTATAGGCGCAAGGTTATTTCATGTTTTTTATGAGCTTCCAGATTATTATGTAAAAAAGCCTCTAGATATTTTTAAATTTTGGCAAGGTGGGTTTGTTTTTTATGGTGGTGTAATTGGAGCTACGTTACCAGGCCTGTTATTTGTGAAAATTAAAAAAATGTCTATTAAAAAAGTGCTCGATATTATGGCCCCAGTTGTGCCTTTAGGTTACGCCATAGGACGCTTTGCTACATTACTTTCGGGGAGTGGTTTTGGCCGCCCTACGGACTTGCCTTGGGGTATTAGTTATCCAGAAGGCACAGAGGCTCCAGTGGGTGTGAGTCTTCATCCTACGCCCATATACTCAATGCTTTGGAATATTACGATTGTTGCTTTGGTGCTCGTCTTACAAAAAAAGATAAAGCCCTATAAAGCCTTTTTTGTAATGGTAGCTTTTCATGGTTTAGGCCGACTGATTATAGAGCAATTTAGAGACGACTATCGCGGCAACTTATTTGCCGGCTTAACAGTTTCATCTTGGATTAGCTTGATGTTAATTTTAGGGTCTATTTCTTTTCTGGTGTATTTTTCTCTTCAAGAAAAAGAATGTAATAAAGCATCATCATAACGCCAAAAACAATGGCAATATCTGCAATATTAAAAACAGGGTAAGAGTAAATTCTTTTAAAATGAACATCAAAGAAATCAATCACATAAGAGAATCTAACTCTATCGATGTAGTTGCCTAAAGCACCTGAAGCAATTAATGACAATGCAGTAATTTGAAATTTATCTGAGTTTTCTACAGAGCGTAGTAGGTATACAATAAAGCCGACAGCGACAGGTGGTATAGATAAGAAGAATATCTTTCTAAAGATTTCATTAGACTCACTAAAAATACCCCAAGCCGCACCATAGTTACGAACATAAGTAAAATCTAAATAGTTAGGGATAAGGTTATAAGACTCACCTAATGAAAAATGAGTATGTACATAAATTTTAGTGATCTGGTCAAAAATTAAAACCAGAGTTGTGATTGAAATGAGATAAAAATATTTCTTTTGCATAGTGATTAGCTTAGAGCCTCAACACATTTAGGGCAAGCGCCTGGAAACTTATCAGAGGTGTTAAGCTCTTCTGAATAGTGCCAGCAGCGAGGGCATTTTTCGCCCTTAGCCTTGGTAGCGACATACTTGTTTTCTGAAGCTTCTTTAATTTCAATTTGTGAAACAATAAAAAACTCTCTTAATAAATCTTTGTATTTATTCGCTAACGCATAATCTTTGTCTTTAAGCTCTAGTGTTAAATGAGCATCAAGGCTTGATCCAATAGTTTTGTCTTTTCTTAGGCCCTCCATAATCACAGTTGCTTCAGAACGAATCTCTATTAGCCTTGAAAAGTCATTTAATAAAGCTTCATTCTTCCAGTCGGCATTCACTTCTGGAAAACTTGGTTTTTCAAATATACTATCTTCAGTATTGTTAAGGTGTCTGTAGCCTTCTTCTGCTAAAAAGCTGGTAATAGGAGCCATCATAGGAAGTAAGCTTGTCAGTATGTGGTGAATAACTGTTTGTGATGACTTCCTGGCGTTACCATCTTTTTTACCTGTGTAAAGCCTGTCTTTTAAAATATCTAAGTAAAGCGATGACAACTCAACAGTGAAGTAGTTATTAAGAGCATGGAATACTTTATAAAACTGGTAGGTTTCATAGCCTTGTGTGCAAGTATTAATAAGAGTGTTTAGTTTAATAAGGGCATACTGATCTAAAGCGGGCATATCATTAAAAGAGACAGCGTCTTTTGAGGCATCAAAATCATTAAGGTTACCTAGCATAAAGCGGATTGTATTTCTAAATCGGCGGTAGCTTTCGGTTACACGTTGAAAAATTTCATTGCCGGCACTTAAATCTTGGCCATAGTCTTCGTAAGAAGCCCATAGTCTTAAAATTTCTGCACCAGATTTTTTAATAACATCTTGAGGGTCAACGACATTACCTTTTGATTTACTCATTTTGTGGCCTTTAGAGTCATTAACAAAGCCATGAGTGATTAAAGTTTTATAAGGTGGTTTTTTATCTGCAGCTAGCGATGATAGTAAGCTTGTTTGAAACCAGCCCCTATGTTGGTCACTGCCTTCTAGGTAAATATCAGCAAGGCGATTAAGGCCTTCTCTTTTATTTTGTACAGCTGAATGGCAAACGCCGCTATCAAACCATACATCTAAAATATCTTGGCCTTTTTTAAACTCTTTATGGCCACAAGATTTACATTCATGGCCCGCAGTCAGTTCAGAAGCATCTTTGCTAAAGTAGTACTCGATACCTTCGCCAGAAGATTCCATATTATCAGCGATAGTATTTAAAATTTCTGGTTTTAATAAGGCTTCATCACAACTTGTGCAATAAAAAACAGGGATAGGTACACCCCATAATCTTTGGCGGCTAACACACCAGTCGGGACTGTTTTGCATCATAGACTCTAACCTTTGTTTTCCCCATGCAGGTACAAAGTTAATTTCTTTATCAACACAATCAATAGCCATTTTTCTTAAGTTAAAATCTGGGTTATCTAATTTAATAAACCATTGCGCCGTCGCACGGTAAATTAACGGTGTGCCCGTACGTGGGTTATGTGCATAACTATGTGAGATATCTGTATAACCAAGTAGATGTCCAGACCCTTTTAGCTTTTCAACAATTAAAGGGTTTGCTTTCCAAATTTTTAAACCAGCAAACTCAGCAACTTCTTCTGTGTATCTTCCGGCTGGGTCAACAGGACTCTCAACAGGTAGGTTATATTTTCGGCCAACATTGTAATCGTCTAAGCCATGCCCAGGTGCTGTGTGAACACAGCCCGTACCAGCTTCTAAAGTCACATGGTCGCCAAGCATAAGTAATGATGTGCGATCTAAGAAAGGATGCTTAGCTGTCATGTGTTCAAGCTCTGACCCTTTTAAAGTAGCAATTACGTTGTCTAAGTTAACGCCTTCGCAGGCTTCACTAATAGACTCTTTAAGGCCTTTAGCTACTATTAAAACTTCTGATCCTGTATCGCAAAGGTCATATTCAAATCTTGGGTTTACAGAAATCCCGTAGTTAGCAGGTAGAGTCCAAGGGGTTGTCGTCCAAATAACAAAAGCTATAGGCTTGTCGGTTTTTGGTAGTTTA
>JALZUS010000070.1 GCA_023299885.1 Bdellovibrionales bacterium
CCTTCTGAAGTGATTTCTCTTTTTGGAAGAATATTAAGGTCCACAATATCTTGAGTCGCCAAGACTAAATCTCTAAAACTTTCTTTTAAGCTTTTTGAAATAAGATACTTTGCTTCTTCGTCATTTAATTTTACTTCTTTTTTAAAATCTTGAAAATTTTTATAATTATTTTCTTTACCTTTAAATTTAAGAATTCCCTTACCTGCAATTATTAAAGCCTTTAATCTCTTTAACTTAGATAAGTTTTCTCTACCCGCAAAATAGTCTGTATCTAATTTCTTCATGCCACCCACTAAATTAACTGGTGGATTCAAGAGCATTACTTTTTCAAAGTTAATTCTTCTTTGCCAAGAGTCTATAAATGATAAATGCGCGCCCATAAGAGCTCCATGAGAGTAGCCTACAAGGTGAACTCTTTGGCTCATGTTTTTATAAGTTTTTTGATAATGGTTCACTAAAAAATAAATTGTTTTATAAAGATCTTTCGCGTCAGTATTTGTTTTTCCCACATAGCCTGTTCGACTCAAGCTTGTAGCAAATTGGCTGGTAATTGTATTAGGCAAAACTAAAACATTATGACCTTCATTATTAAGTAGATAGCTAAGAAAATCAGCGGTAGCTCCCTTTCCGTTACCACCTAACCCTGCCAATAAAACAACAAGTGGCGCTTCATTAAACTTCGACTGGTGAAATCTAATATTATAATCTTTTTCTCCTTTAAAATAAGGTAAGTCTTTTAAGTGCTTAGAAATAAGCTTTGAAACCTTAACTTCTAATTTTGGAGCTTTAATAGCTGCAGAGGCTAAAGTTGCAATAGACCCATTTTTAATAGGAAAGTCATATTCAGCTTCTGATAAGATTTTTCCCTGAGAAACTTGGCAGAAAACTATTGCTAATAATAAAGATAGAATATTGGTTTTTGTTTTACTCATGAATACTCATCGAAAGCTAACTCGTAAAACTTTAGCCTTATTTGCCTTAAAAGCCTTATTCACAAAGGGTTTCCTCACTTTTAGGCTGTATAATTTTTACAATGATTAACTTTCACCACAGGCGGACATTTATGGACATAGGCCGAGTGCTCAGATAAAAAGTATTATCCATGTCAAAAATTAAATTGTTTGCAGGAACATCTAATCCTGTTTTTTCACAAAAAGTTGCCGAAAGCTTAGGTATTGAGCTATCTCCTTGTAAAATTAGCCGGTTTGCAGATGGCGAAGTTCAAGTGGAGATAGACACAAGTGTAAGAGGAGATCATGTATTCTTCATCCAAAGCACATGTCCACCAGCTAACGAGTACTACATGGAGCTTTTCATTACTCTTGATGCCTTAAAAAGAGCCTCTGCTAAAGAAATCACTACAGTCCTCCCCTATTACGGCTACTCGCGACAAGACAGAAAGGTAGCTCCCAGAGCTCCAATTTCAGCTAAAATGGTTGCAAAATTAATGAGCACGGCTGGGACAGACCGCATACTTACTGTCGACCTTCACTCTTCTCAAATCCAGGGCTTCTTTGATGGGCCTGTAGATCACCTATATGCCATCCCTACGCTTGCTAACACTTGGCTAGCTAATTACGGTGAAGGCGATGAATTTGTCGTTGTCAGCCCTGATGCTGGCGGTGTGGAGCGAGCTAGAGCGTTTGCTAAACGAATCAAAAGCAGTATTGCCATTATCGACAAAAGACGTATTGGCCCTAATGAAGCCAAAGCTTTAAATCTGATTGGTGAAGTCGATGGAAAAACAGCTATTATTCTAGATGATATGATTGATACAGCAGGCACAATGACACAAGCAGTTGACACCCTTATCAATAATGGGGCAAAAAGAGTGTTTGCAGTGGCAACTCACCCTGTTTTCTCTGGCCCGGCTATTGAGCGTATATCCAATAGCAAGCTTGAAAAAGTAATTGTTACAGATACAGTTCCTTTGAGAGCATCAGCTATAGAGTCAGGGAAAATTGAAGTAGTTTCTGTAGCGCCGATGGTAGCCGAAGCGATAAAACGCATTCATACCTACTCATCAGTAAGCGCATTGTTTAATTAAGTAAAATAAAATTGAAGAGGTAAATATGAGCACGACTAAACTAAAAGCAACTATCAGAAAAACTGGTAAACATAACTCTAGAACTTTACGTTCTAACAAAATGATCCCAGCGGTTATTTATGGACCGAAAAATGACAACCTAAATATTTCTATTGATGAAGTAGCTGCTGTTAAATTTTTCTCAGATGCTCAGTACGATAACGTTATCTTTACTATTGAATCTGAAGACAAAGAAATTAACAGTATTCAAATCCTTAAAAAAGATTTCGCAAGGCATCCTGTTTCTCGTCGTCCAGTTCATATTGATTTCTATGCACCTGACATGACAAAAACTGTAAAAGTAAATGTTGAATTACGTTTTACTGGAAAAGCAGAAGGCGTTACTGAAGGTGGATTACTACAAGAAATCAAAAGAGATATTGAGATTGAATGTTTACCAACTGAAATCCCTGAGTTCTTTGAAATTGATGTTACTGCAATGAAAGTGGGCGATACAATGCATGTATCTAATGTACCAGCTTCTGAAAAGTACAAAATCATTACACCATCTGAAGAGTCTATAGTTTCTGTTATTGAAACAAAAGCTGAAGAAGCGAAACCTTCTGAAGAAGCAGCCGCACCTGCTGAAGGCGAAGCCGCTGCACCAGCTGAAGACAAAAAGTAAGACAGTAGTTCTTAATTTATGAAACTTATTGTTGGCCTAGGGAACCCTGGGTCTAAGTATCTACTCACACGACATAATATTGGCTTTATAGTTATTGATGCGCTTGCTTCAATGCATGGAGCCTCTTTTTCCAGTGAGCACAAGTCTCAACTTACAAAAATACGTATTGGCTCTGAGGTTGTTTTATTAGTAAAGCCTCAAACCTATATGAATGATTCTGGCATAGCGACTCAAGCTATTATGGCCTATTATAAAATTGAAGCTAAAGACCTATTAGTATTACACGATGAAGTCGATCAAATTTTTGGCGAAATTAAGTATCAAAAAAACCGCGGACACGGCGGACACAATGGAATAAGAGATATCCATAATAAAATAAGCACCAAAGATTATACTCGCCTAAGGATTGGTGTTGGCAGGCCTAATGGAAAAATGGATGTAGCTAGTTTTGTTTTGCAAAACTTTTCTAACCAAGAACAAAATGATTTACCTACAATCATTGACGAATGTGCACGCAGCGTTGAAAATTTCTGTAAAGAAGGCTTTGAGCTTACGGCAAATAAATTTAATCAAAAAATTTTAAATTAAAGGACTCTCATTATGGCATTACAATGCGGAATTGTTGGCTTACCCAATGTTGGCAAAAGTACACTTTTTAACTCTTTAACAAATGCAAAAGCAGAATCAGCTAACTACCCGTTTTGTACAATTGACCCTAATGTTGGGATTGTTACTGTGCCAGACAAACGCCTTACTGAAATCTCTAACTATGTTAAGCCTCAAAAAATTATCCCTACAGCCATGGAATTTGTCGATATTGCAGGCTTAGTAGCTGGTGCGAGTAAAGGTGAAGGCTTAGGAAACCAATTTTTAGCTAACATTAGGGAAACAGATGCTATCATACATGTGGTTCGCTGCTTTAAAGATGACAACGTTGTCCATGTTGACGGCAATGTTGATCCTATAAGAGATATTGAAACCATTAATACTGAGCTTTTACTTTCTGACCTTGAGTCTGTTGAAAAAAGATTACAGCGAGTTACTAAACAAGCTAAAGGCTCTAAAGATAAAAATTTGCTGACTGAATTATCACTACTAGAGCGCTTTAATGCTGCCCTTCAAGACGGTAAACCTGCCAGAGTTGTAGAAATTGATAAAACAGAAATTACAGCTATGAAGCAAATTCACTTACTGACCATTAAACCTGTTCTTTATTTATGCAATATTTCAGAAGACGAAATAGGCACAGAGCCTGAACTTGTTAAGCTAGTAAAAGAGTATGCCACTAAAGAAAATAACCAATGCCTATCTATATGCTCTTCTATTGAGGCTGAAATGGCTCAGCTGTCACCAGAAGATCAGTCTGAGTTTTTAGAGTCTTTAGGCATTGAAGAGCCTGCTCTAAATAAGCTTATACAAGCCTCTTACAGGCTTTTAGGACTAATCACATACTTTACAGCTGGTGAGAAAGAAGTCCGCGCATGGACGATTAAAGAAGCGACAAAGGCACCTGGCGCTGCTGGAGTTATTCATACTGATTTTGAAAAAGGTTTTATCCGAGCTGAAACATATAACTGCCAAGATTTATTTGATAAAAAATCTGAAGCCGCTATTAAAGAAGCTGGCCTCTATAGGTCTGAGGGCAAAGAGTATGTCGTTAAAGATGGCGATGTAATGCTTTTTAGGTTTAATGTTTAAACATCACAATAACCTATCCGCTAAAAAGGTGCTTAGCAGCACTAACACTCTCAATACTCACATTATTTAAATTTAGAGCATAAAAAAAGCCTGTAATTAAAATTACAGGCTTTTTACGTTAAAACACTTACTATAAGTGCTTAGCACTAATTTCTATTGAGCAGAACAATTGTAAGAAGCAGACTCTAAATTAGAAGTGATTCTGCTTGCTACTTTTTCACAATAACCCATATCAGCCTTAGCATTTGCTACAGTCGTCTCTACACCTAGTTTAGTGTAATTTACTGCGCAACCACCGTAAGTAGGGTTAACAATTTGAATAGTTCTTGTATCAGCACCAGCAGTACAAGTTGTTGAAGACTTACTAGTTCCATTCATTAACGGGAATGATGTCGTAGCGCTTTTAACAACTGGAGCCATTTTTGTTGAACTTGCTAACAACTGAGCGTCTGTTTTCATTGCTGCTTTTTTAGCATCACAAGCCTTACATTCTTTACCTGCTGCGCAAGTTGCACAATCTTTTTTATGTTCTCCAACTTTGCAAGTTGCACAGTCCTTTTTAGTAGACGCTGTACCACAAGCCATTAAGCCCATTGCTAGTAAAAGTATTGATATATATTTCATAGTAATTTCCTTTCGCCACTCATCTTATATGGCTATTTAATTTAATTTATTTCATTAATCTGTATTATTCATTTTAGGGTCAAAGGCATCTCTTAAACCATCACCTAATAAGTTAAAAGCAAACATTGTAAAAAATAATGCAATACCAGGGTAAACCATTAAATGAGGATAAGACTTCATAGATCTCCATCCATCATTAGCTAGGCTTCCCCAGCTACTGAATGGCGGCTTTAAACCTAAACCGATAAAACTTAAGAAACTTTCAAATAAAATATTACTTGGTATTTGTATTGTTAACAAAACAATAATGGGACCTAAGATGTTTGGGAAAATATGTTTAAAAAGTATTCTAAAGTTAGAAGCACCCATAGACTGAGCCGCCTCTACAAATGTAATTGATTTTAGCTGTAAAACTTGACCCCTTACAATCCTAGCTAAGGTCACCCAGCTCACTAAACTCAATGCTAATAACATACCCGTAAGTGCTTTTAACTCTGGGTTATTAGGAAACATATCCATAGAGTCAAAAGTAATTTTAACCAAAATAAGAAGCACTAAAGTTGGTATAGAGTACAATATGTCTACTGCCCTCATCATGATTGAGTCTGTACGACCCCCAGCCCATCCAGAGATCGACCCATAAATAGCCCCAATAACTAATGAAATAATAGCTGTTAAAATACCTACGGCCATAGACATTCTTGCACCATAAATAAGCCTAGAAAATAAATCACGGCCTAAACTGTCTGTACCTAGCCAAAACTTAGACGATGAGCCTTCAAGTATATGGTCAGGAAACTGTTCGTCAAAAGGGTAAGGCATTAGTTGGTTAGCAAATATGGCTACAAAACAAATAAAAACAATAAGATAAAACGAAACAACAGAGGCCTTATTTTTTTTAAGCCTTTTGAGGCCATCCATCCAAAGGCTATTACCTTTTTGAGGTTCTTCTGTTGGTTTGATATTAGCTGCTGCACTCACGATAGTCGTATCCTTGGGTCAAAGTAAGAGTAAAGTAAATCTACGATTAAGTTAGCAAAAACAAGTAATGCAGAGAAAAGTAAAGTTGTAGCCAATATGAGTGGGTAATCTCTATTACTAACACTTTGAATAAGATGTTTTCCCATACCAGGGATAGCAAAAATAAGCTCAATCACAAATGTCCCCGATAAAATACTTGCAATCAACGGACCTGCATAAGTTAATACAGGAATGAGCGAGTTTCTTAATACATGTTTAAATAAAACAGTTTTTCTTGATAAACCTTTTGCTTTTGCAGTCCTAATGTAATCAGAACGAATAACTTCTAAAACACTTGCTCTTGTAAGCCTAGCAATTGTAGCTGCAGGGCGAGTCCCTAAAACAATCATGGGCAATAAGTAATAAGAGGGCCCATCCCAAAGAGCTGCTGGCAAATGCGGCCAGCCAAACGAAAACATTTGAATAAGTACTGGCGCCACAAGAAAGCTAGGCAAAGCTACCCCTAAAATAGCAATCATCATACTCAAGGTATCTTGCCATTTATTATGATAAGCCGCTGCAAGCAGGCCAAGAGGAATACCTAGTAAGAATGAAATAATAAGCGCATATAAACCTAGCTGGAAAGAGGCCGGAAAAACTTCTCCGATAATATCAGAGACATTACGCCCTAAATATTTATAAGACTGACCCAAATCACCCTTTAAAAGACCACCCATATAATCAATGTATTGCTCGTATAAAGGAGCATTCAAATTATACTTAGCCTCAATATTAGCTTTAATTTCAGGAGGAAGAGTTTTTTCCTCATCAAAAGGGCCGCCAGGCATAGTTCTCATGAGTAAAAATGTGAGCGATGCAATAATTAAAATTACACCAAAAGCACCCACGATTCTTTTAATTACAAATAAAATCATCTTTTGAGAGATGGTGTAATAAATAAAAGAGGCTCCAACCAATAAGAAATTTGCATAAAATAGCGGAACCGGCACTTCATACGCAAAAAACGACAATAGCAATGATGAAACTAAGGCTAGCAATGTAGCTAGCCCTAATATTTTAATTAATTTTGTTTTCACTTAAGTGTTAAATCCTTGAATGGGTAACGATCCATAGGGTTTTTCTTAAAGTTAACCACCCTATCAGAAATTAAATCTTGAGAAACATAGTTATAAATAGGAACCAAAGCTACAGCCTCTTCTAATAAAAGCTTTTGTGCTTGCTTATAAATACCTTTTCTTTTTTCTTTATTTAATTCTACTGCACCATCTGCAATCAATTTATCATAAGTAGGGCTTTTCCACTTAGTATAATTGTTAGCAGATGCTGAAGTTACTAAATTAAGGAAGTTATCTGGATCTGGGTAATCACCAATCCAACCCATTCTGTACATATGTGGTGGGTCAGTTTTTACAGACTTTAAAAACACTTTCCACTCTTCATTATAAAGCTCAACATTAATGCCTAAGTTTTTCTTAAGTTGGGCTTGAACATTTTCTGCCACTCTTTGGTGATC
>JALZUS010000071.1 GCA_023299885.1 Bdellovibrionales bacterium
GCTTTGAAATCACATTTATATAAATGCAATTTCTCTTATTAGTGGCTTTGAAATCACATTTATATAAATGCAATTTCAAAGTGCGGAGGCTTATTAAAAAGCTTAGGTTTTATGAATTCAGGTACAGGGTCTTCTGGGTCTAGTACACAGTAAAGGCCACAACCAAAAGAAGACTTAAAAAAAGCTTTAGGTGGGGCATACTGTAAGTTGCCATGAAACCTTGGGTACATTAAAAAAGCTTTTTCTTTAGCCGTTTCTTTGTATGCCCTTACTAATATAGAGTAAAAAATATCAGGGTTATCAGCTAGTAAATAGCTAAGCTGATACATATTCAGGTGATGGCCTTCATCAGCGGGCCTTCTAGTCATTTTAAAGTAAGAAAAGAATGTTAAAGCTTCTTTAAAAGCCATTTGTTGGTCGCTGTACCTATTGATTTTATATTTTTCTGTTTTATCTGGTTTCCATAAGCCTACGCAGCCCACTATATTTCCGTACGAATCTTTTGAAATTAAAAAGTCATTAGGATCTAAATTTTTCCAGCGAAGTAAATTATTTTTAAAATCTTCAGGAGAGTTATCAAAGTAAAGCGGGCGTTCTTTCATTTTAGAAGCAACATAATAAGCTAAAGGCTCGAGGTCGCTTTGAGTGGCGCGGCTTGTATATAATGTTTTTAAAGGTTTTGGTGAAAAGGGGTACATTCCATGGAGGCCAACAACATCAAACCTGTTAAATAAAAAATAACGTGGCATATTTTTTCTTTTAGAGCGAGGCCTTACGAAAGCATTATAAGCTTGGCTTTGTAAGTCGCTCACAACACTAAAAACATATTTGCAATTGCGTTTGTTTTTTTCTTCACGCAGCAGGGGTAAGAAATATTGTGCCCAGCTAACAATTGCTTTTCTGTTTGGAGTCACTCTTAGGTCTGTAGCAAAGCCAATGGTTTGTTCTTCGCCGTTAATCCAGCCGCGTTTAAATACTAATGTGGCTGTGGCATTAATTTTATGATCTTTTTCGTCTCTAAGTATGTAAGTGACATGGTCATCGCTAAGAAGTTTATATTGGTTAAAAAAACTGCCCTGGCGTTCAATTTGAAAATCTGTGGTACTAGAAACATGTACAGAGCTATAGTACTCAATTAGCTCTTTGCTATGGCTTTCAGAAGCTTTAATGAGCTTCATGAGATGTCCTTTGGTTTTTGGCCTTCAGGGTTCCATACAATGTCTTGTTCATTTGCATAATGATTAGCGGCGCGTGCAAGAACAAATAAGAAGTCACTAAGGCGATTAACGTATGGTATGCCGACTAAATTTTTATCGACATGAATGGCTGCGCGCTCAGCTCTACGAGTAATTGTTCGAGCTATATGTAGTGAGCTGGCTAAAACTGTACTGCCCGGGAGTATGAAATTTTTAAGAGCAGGTAATATTTTATCGAGTTGGTCTATTGCAGACTCAAGTTTTTGAGTTTTTGAAGAGTCAAAAGCAGGAAGGTAATCTAGTTCTTTTTCTGTAGCCCAATGGCTTCCTAAGTTAAATAAAAGGTGCTGTATTTCTAATATCCAGCCTTGCCATTCTTTTGAAATATCTAGGGGGAGCCTTGTGTCAGCTTTAATTAAGCTAAGGCTCATTCCAAGTGATGCATTGAGCTCATCTAAGGTTCCGTAAGCTTCAAGGCGTGCATGTGCCTTTGAAACCTTTTGTCCATCTACAAGGCATGTGTCGCCTTGGTCACCATTTTTTGTGTAGATTTTCATGTACACAACATTAGTATGCAAAAGGGTGACAGTCTATCAATGTAGTGACAATCTATATGTATGTTAATTTTAAGCAGCCCACATTCTGGTGAAAAGATACCCAATGAAGCCTCTTGGTTAGAAGGCTTAGATGAAGTGACCCTAATGTATGATATCGATAGGTATATCGATCAGCTCTATGGTCCAGTCGCACAAACATTAAAGCTCCCTTTTTTAAAAGCAGAGTGGCATAGATATGCTGTTGATCTAAATAGGCTTCCTTCAGATATAAGTAGCGATATAGTTATTGGTGCAGATGCTCCAGATGGCAGTAAGGCTTTTGCCTCTGGATTGCACTGGAAGCAAACAACAGGTGGTTTTGATTTAATGAACTCACCAATTACGCAAGAGCTTCATCAAAGCTTGCTTGAAAAATGCTATTTCCCTTTTCATAATAAACTTAAAGAGTTGTTAGCTAAGTCACTGGAAACTCATGGAAAATACTACCACATAGATCTTCATAGTATGCCGTCTCAGGGCACAAAAAAGCATAGAGACCCTGGCGAAAAAAGAGCTGAAGTAGTGATAAGTGATCAAGATGGTGCAACTTGTTCAAAGGCCTTTAAAGACTTAGTGATTGAGGCCTATAATAAAGCAGGCTTTGAAGTAGCTTATAACTGGCCATATAAAGGGGGGCGTGTAGTCGGTCTTTATGGGGAGCCTAAGCTTGAAAAGCATTCTATACAGGTAGAACTCAATAGGTCGGTGTATATGTCTGAAAAAACCAAGAAAATACTACCTGATGAAGCTAAAAACACACAGTTAAAGTTAGAGCAGGCGATTCAATATGTTCATAAAAATATAAAGCTCATATAAAACAGTAGCAGTTTACGGTGACTATTTCTTGCGCTTTCTATATATATTGATGAGGAGCTATTGAAAGAGTTATTTATGTATAAAATTGTATTTTTATTACTGTGTATTAGTGGGACTGCATTTGGCAAACCTTTAGACATTTTAGTTGAGCAGTATTTAAAAAACAGTCCTGAGATCTCACAATTAAAATCAAAAATTAATGAAACATCGGCTCGTCAATTAGAAGCTAAAAGAGCTATGTATCCAACTATAACTTTAAATGGCCAAGCTAAAAGACAGCAGCAGCCAGAACTTATTCCATTTTTTGTAACCCCTAAAAGAAGTTACTCTGCTTTTGCTGAGCTTTACCAACCTATTTACCTTGGTGGTAAAATACGGGCGGGTTTAAGGGGTCGATCTGTAGAGCACCAGCTTGCTAAAAAAGAATATGCGATAAACTCTGATAGGCTTGTGATGAGCTTTGTTTCTGATGTTTTAGATTTTATGCAATCAAAGCAGCAGCAGAAAATTTTAAAATCTTCTGAAAAAACAATAAAACAATTTTTAAGCACAACAAGAAATCGCCATAAAAAGGGTGGGGCTCGTGATTACGAATTGGCGCAGGCACAGGCTCATTATTACTCGTATAGCCCAAGGTTGCTTAGTAGCTCGATTGTTATAAACAACCTCAAGACGAAAATTCAAATTAATACCGGGCTTGATGATTTAGATGCTGTAACTTGGGGCTGGGAAAAAATTCCTGAAATTAATCATTTATTGGTGGTTTCAGGTTCAAAAGAAGTTATGCCTTTGCGTGGAGACTATAAAGCTTTACTAGATCAAAAAGAGCTTACCAAGGTTTATGGTAAAGTTGATATGGCTGAATTTAAACCAAAAATAAATATAACGGGTCAGTTTGGTTACCAGACCAATAGTTCAAAAGATTTATTTAAAGAAAGATACGAATCAAAAAATATTGCACTTAATATTAGTGTGCCACTTTTTTCAGGTTTTAGGCGTTCAGCTGTAAAACAGGTGGGTCAATCTCAGTTGGTGGGCCTTGATTCACAACTTAAAAAGTTTGAGAAAAATTTAGAGTCTCAGCTTTCACAAACATTAGAAAATTTAAATAGCAGTCAGAAAAATTTAAAAAACACTAGAGACTGGAAATATAGGTCTAAAAAAGCTCTAGATAGTGCAAAAAAAGATTTTAAAAAAGGTCTTATTTCTCAAAATGAAATTGTTCAGCTGCAAAGTGCTTATGAGGCGGCTGCAACAGGATATATGTCGTCTTTAAAAACTTTTTATTTATCTAAAATGAATAGAGAAATGACATTGGGTCTTAATTTATCTGAAATATACTCTAGGAGGTAATACTGTGAAGCTAATAGAAAAGTTTTTTAAATTTTTAAGTTCGTTGAAGCTAGCTGTTATTATATTACTTAGTATTTCTGCTGTGCTTGCTATAGGAACCTTTGTTGAATCTTATACCGATGCTATTTATGCGCAGAAAACGGTTTATCAGTCTTGGTATATGTACTTTCCGTTGGTTATGCTTTGCATCTGTTTAATGGCAGTTATGGTAGACCGTTGGCCTTGGAAGAAAAGGCATACATCTTTTATTTTAGCTCATATTGGTATTGTTATTTTACTGGTAGGATCATTGGTCACTCAATATAAGGGTATCGATGGTAGTATGGCTTTAGAGATCGATGGAAAGCCAGAAAGTTTTGTGACTTTACCAGACAGAGAGATCCAAGTTTTTGTTTCTACAGGTGAGGGTGGTTATACAAAGCTTGATAACTGGGACACAGACTACATCAAGAAAAATCCTCAGAAAAAATCTTTTACAAAAAAAATAGATAGCAAACTTTTTGAAGTAAAAAAATATCATCATTTTGCTTTGAGGCGAGAAAATATAGAGCCCTCTAGTTTTTCAACAGATGGCCCGGCCGTACAGTTCACCTTAAAAAATGATTTTATTGATTTATCAAGGTGGATTGTTCAGCCTAGAAAATCTAGGGATGTAGTTATTAATTTTGGCCCAGCAAAGCTTGTGCTGGTTTCGCATAATAATCCCGTAAAAGAAGAAGGGAACTTTATCCTTTTGCGCTCGTTGGGTGAAAAATTAGAGTTTAGTTCTTACAAGCGAGGTCAGTTAACAAAAACAAAAGAGCTTAAATCTGGTGACAAGGTAAAACCAGGTTGGATGTCAGAAGATAAAGATGTTGTTTTTAGTTTAGTTAGGTATTTGCCAGCGGCTAGAAAACAAGTCACTTATAAGCCTATCGATCAATCTACTGACGAGACCATTTCTGCTCTGGAAATAGAGTATGATGGCAAGCCTTATTGGTTAGGGCTTAACTCTTTACTTAGGGTTTACACAGACGACAGAGCTTATATTTTTAATTATGCCAACAAAAAAATAAGGCTTAACTTTCCTTTGAGCGTTAACAAGTTTGAAGTGGGCAGGTACCAGGGCACACAAAGAGCGGCCAGTTATTCAAGTTGGGTTAAAATACCTCAGGCTTATCAAAACTATCATATATCTATGAATGAGCCCCTTAAGCATGGTGGTTTTACATTTTACCAAGCCAGCTACGAAGAAGACGAAATGGCTAAGCCTACGCGATCAATACTGTCAGTAAATTATGACCCTGGTCGCCCGTTAAAGTATTTTGGTAGTTTTTTAATTGTTTTAGGGACCCTTCTTTTATTTTATATGAAAAAATTTAAAAAGAAGATTATTAAAAGGAAAGAACAGTAAATGAAAAAAATAATTCTTGGTTTATCTCTTGTATTGTTGTCTATGGTTTCTGTAGCCAGCCCGCTTGATAAAATACCTGTACAGCAAGATGGTCGCATTAAGCCCTTTAAAAGCTATGCGTCTGAAAGCCTGCAGTTTATTTACGGTCGTAGTAAATACAAAGGTCAGAGTGCTACAGATATTATTTTTACTTGGATGCTTGTCCCAGAAGAATGGGATCAAATTGCTTTTGTAAGAGTGCAAAATAAAGACTTAAGAAAAGCATTACTTATAGACTCTTCAGAAACACTCTATTCGCCAAAAGATTTATTTACGAATGAGGCTTTTGGCTTAAGACTTCAGGAAATCAGAAGCAAAGTTGATTCAAAAGAGCCATTATCTGCCCTAGAAAAAAACATACAAGACTTAGAAAGAAAGCTTTCTATTTATTATTCTTTAAAAAATCAAAAGCTATTTGCTGTTTATCCATCTATCCAAAATACAGATAACAGTAATCTTGCGCCAATAAACCAAGTGACTAATAAATGGGTTGATATTGCCGACCTTAGTGAGGCTCAGTCTAAAAGCTTTGGTAAAATCACAAAAGCTTTTGCTGGTTATGTTTCAAGTAAAGATAAGAAGCCATTAGACAGTGCTGTAGAAGGTTGGCTGTCTGAATTAAAAAAATCAGAAGCCAGTATACCTTGGTCAAAGCTAAAAGCAGAGTTAACATTGCTTAAAATGAAGCCTTTTATGTGGTCATGGATTTTGTATCTGATAGCCGCTGTATTTTGCTTAGTGCTATTTACTTCTGGTAAAGAAAAAAGAAAAACTAAAAAAATTCTTTTCACCTCTTTAAGCGTAGCCATTGCTTTTCATATTATAGGGTTATTATTGAGGGTTTATATATCAGGTAGGGCACCTGTTACCAATATGTATGAAACAGTAATTTGGGTGGCTTTAGTAGCTATACTTTTTACCCTTGTGTTTCATTTTATTAAACCAAGGTGGTTAACGCTTTTAAGTGCCTGCATTACGGCAGCCTTTTGTTTAATACTAACTCATATGTCACCAGTGGTTTTGGACCCAACGCTAAGCCCTTTAGAGCCTGTGCTAAGAGATAACTTTTGGCTACTGACCCATGTGCTTATTATTGTCAGTAGTTATGGTGCTTTTTTTGTAGCCTTTATTTTGGGTGATATTATGTTGGGTACGTATTTGTTTAATAAAGCAGCCTACAGTAAAATAGCAAAAGACTCTGCGCAGTCTATTTATCGCTGTATACAGCTTGGGGTTGTATTGTTAACAGCAGGTACCATCTTGGGTGGTATTTGGGCTGATTATTCTTGGGGCCGTTTTTGGGCTTGGGACCCAAAAGAAACTTGGGCTTTGATTGGTATTTTAGGTTACTTAGCATTGCTGCATGCAAGGTTGTCAGGCTGGGCTAGAGATTTCGGAATGGCCTTGGGTGCTATTTTAGCTTTTAGTTTAATTATTATGGCTTGGTACGGAGTTAACTTTGTATTGGGTGCTGGGCTTCATAGTTATGGCTTTGGCGCTGGAGGTTTTGGCTTTGTAGCTACATTTGTGGCTATGCACTGGGTGTTTGTAGCGATAGTAGTATGGAAAAAACAATTAGCAGAGGCTTAGTTGGATAAAGAAAAAAAATATGAAACTGTAGGCCTTAATGTGATTAAGGCTGTGCTAGACATATCAGAGCCAAAACTCAATATCCAAAAAATTGCAAAAGAATCAGGTGTTTCAAGAGCTTGGGTTTATAAGTATTTTGGCTCTACACATGAAGAGGTTGTAGATATGTCGATACAATGCTTAGCTCCTATTTTAGTTAAGCTTTCAAAGAAAAGAGCAAGGCCAAAAACAAAAACAGAGTGGGTGGGTGTTTATATAGAGTACCTAGAAGAAACTCTGCAAGAGATCTCAAAATACCCAGAACTCATTAAATATTATTATTACTGCTTACTTTTTGAAAATAATTTTACAGAGAAATTAAAAAAACAAGAGTCTGTTTTTTTAGAAGTCATTTCTATTCCAAGAATTATGTCGGCCTTTAAGTGCAATCGAGCTAAAGCTAAAAGTATAGCCTCTTTAGCTCATAACTTAAGGCTTGGGATAATGCTGTCTTGGTATCAAGAGCCTGTAAGAAGTTCAGCAAAGCTTACAAAGCTGCTTGCTGAAACCAAAGAGGTTTTGTCCTCATACTATAGGTGACATTAACAGTAATTAGTGTCACTTAATCGTTTGCGCCTACAAAGCAAGCAGATTAATGTCACTCTAAAGCAACTAGGATGGTTGCTTTAGTAAAGGTGAGTTAATGAAAGTTATAGAAGTAAAAACACCAGAACAGCTTAAAAGTTATATTAAAGCTACAAACAAAGCTTTAGATATAGTTTTTCCAGTGGAGTACTTAAAAAGGGGCTTGGTAAGAGCTCTTGTTGATGCGGATGGGAAGGTGTTGGGTGGTTATGCTCTTATCCATAAGGGTAACTTTAGGTGTATTGAATCTCTTCCAAAAATTAAAAAACTAAAAGTTAAAAAAGTAATAAATGATAATAATACTCTAGAATTTAATGGCTTGTGGATTTCAAAAGAAATAGAAAATGGTGCTGATCGACTAAAATTTTGGTTGCAGCTGTGGAAAGACATCAGCTTTTCAAAAAAGAAATATGTAGTTTTTGCTTATAAAATTACAAATATAAATGCTGAGCGTATTTTTAAAATGGTTCATTCGCAAACACTGTTTAGGGGTGTTACTGATTTGCAGCCAGGCATGACAGAGGCTCAGTATGAATCAATAGAGGTTTTGCCTGTATTTAATGTCCAAAGAGCTGTTGTAACAAAGCTTAATTTTTTATTTAGAAAAATGACTGATTTACCGCTAATTAGGTATAAAAAAGTGGTTTAACAAAGAGGTGTCGCCAGTTAAGGGGGGAGATACTTAAAGGGGGAGAGGTTTTTATGGGTATGGCTTTAGATTTAAAGCAATTTGATTGCATTAGGCTTGCAAGGCCAGAAGATAATGAGAGGTTACTAGAGCTATCTAAAGCTATAGCTATGAAGCTTGATAAAAGCTTGCTGAGTTACGATAGGGGAACAGATTTTTTTAGTTTCTCTAAGCAGCATTATGATACAAGCTTAGTGTTTTGTTTTGTGAATCCAGAAACAGATACGCCTGAAGGCTTTGGTGTAGTTAATAAAAAAAAGGTTTATCTAGGTGGGCATATAAAGACAGTGGCTTATTTGTCGGATTTAAGAGCTCTGCCTACGATGAATAAAAAGGCAAAAAAAGAATGGCCTACCTTTTTAAAAACAATTATTGAAAAGTACACAACTTGGGATCCTTTCTCGGATGTCGATGAATTTCATTGTATTATTCTAGATGGCAATAGGGCAGCAGAGGCTGTTTTAAAAGGAAGAACTAGCCCTGTGAGTTTAAAGCTATTGGCTGACTACAAGGTGCATTCATATATAATGTCCCCATTTATGGGTTTAAATAAAAGTAAATATAATTTTCAAAAAGTTGTCGATAATGAGCTGGCTGACGAAGCTTATCATTTTATGAGTAGAATTAATAAGAGTAAAAATATTGGCTTTTGTGTAGATAAAAAAGTGTTTAGTCATCAATCTCAGTATGTCTTAAAGGTAAAAAATAAAATTATAGCGAGCTTTAGGCTGTGTCCGCCAACTAAGGATAGAAAAATTATAATTAAAGAAGCTTCAAGAAAAGATAGAGTTCTTTCCAGGCTAGTGTCGTTAACAGGGGCTTGTAAGGCAGTTAAAAGTAATTCAAAACTTAGTCTTTTATATATTAATGATATTTGTTTTGATGAAAACTTAGTCTTTAGTGAGCGCCAACAAATTCTTAAAAGCATTTTACTTGATGTATATAAAAATAAGCTTCATAAAAAAACTCATGCTGTATCTTTGTGTTGCCCTGAGGCTAAAGGTTTAAAGCTTATGGGTTTGTTGAACAGTGTGTCTGGAGGCAAATACTATGCTGTGTCCTCTAAGGGGAGTGTGGCCGTTTCAGCCTATAATATGGCTAAGCCACTTAATTTAGATCTCTCAGCTTCGTAACTATTGTAATAATAAGGAAGAGATCGTGTTCTTGGTTCTTTGCGCGGGCATAGCCAGTGTGGCTTAGAGGTAACACTGGTCTACCTTTAAAATACCTAGTAATTTCAATAGCAAACAAAAAATACTTCAAGTGGCTATTCACAGCGAGCTAAACAATCTCCACCATCCTGCTTATATACCAAGCAAAAAATGAAAAAATGTCTGGTCCTAATTTCAAAAATAGCTAGGGGTATTAGCTACTTAGAAGTGCAGTCTTCTTGCCATAAGGCCGTCTTTTTTATACAAAGTTGTTGTAAGCAAAATGAGAATTCAACATGAAATCATTTTAATGGCCTTTAGAGGGCTATTTTTTTTGGTTTCGGATAAGGATAATAAATGAAGAGCAAGCTCATTGGTGCCCTGGTAACCTTTGGTTTAATAGGCGGTTTGTGTAGCTTTGTTTATGCTTTAACAACAAATAAAGTTGTTATTGGCTACAACATTAACTACGAACCCGATCAACCTATACCTTTTTCGCATAAACTCCATGCGGGTGAAATGCAAATTAACTGTAAGTACTGTCATGCTGGTGTCGACATATCAAGACACTCTCCAGTTCCAAGTTTAAATATTTGCATGAACTGTCACTTAAACATACTGCCTAAAAACGATAAGCAAACAGAAGTGTTTACGGCGATGTCGGATAAGTATAATAATGATGAGCCTGTAGAGTGGGAAAAAGTTCATTTACTTCCTGATTTTGTGAAGTTCCCGCATGCTTATCATATCCGTTCATTAGAAGAAAAGCGAAATGCTTCAGCGAATGCTGTTGAGCTTGCTGATGAGTCTAACGGTTACAAAGCGCATGTTTGTCAGACTTGTCATGGGCAAGTTCAAGAGATGGATGTTGTTTATCAATGGTCAAGTTTATCAATGGGCTGGTGTGTAAATTGCCACAGAAAGCCAGAACATAATGCCCCAGTTAACTGCGGCACATGTCACTATTAGTTGGTGTGAGGAAATATGGATTCAGAAAATAATTATTGGGTAAGTTTAGATCAGTGGCGTAAAGACCCTGAGTTTGAAGCTTTAGTAAAAGACGAGTTTGTAAGCTCTCCATTTGCACCGGATGACTCCGAGAGTGGTTGGGCAAGACGTGAGTTTTTAAAATTAATGGGAGCCAGCCTTGCGCTGACTTCTTTTGGTTGTGTAAGAAGGCCTTCTGAAAAGATTGTTCCTTATGTTAAACGTCCAGAGGGTTTTATCCCTGGTGTTTCTAATATCTATGCTTCAGCTTTGCATCAAGGCACTGAAGTTTTTGGTGTATTAGTTAAAACAAGAGAAGGGCGACCTATTAAAGTAGAGGGTAATCCTGATTATCCTCAAAACTTAGGAGCTATGTCAGCAAGAGCCCACGCAAGTATTTTAAATTTATATGACCCTGAAAGATTAACGGGCCCTAAAAAGAATTTATTAAACGAAAAAAAATCAAACAGAGATACAGTTTCTGTTTCTTGGGACCAGCTAGATAAAGAAGTTAAAAAACAAATAGCTAAGGGCAGTGTAGGTGTTTTGACTTCACACAAAGCTTCGCCTTCAACTAAAAACTTAATAAGCCGCTTTGTTAATACTATGAGTGCAAAGTCTTACTCATGGAGTCCTGTTAACTATGAGCTTGAGAAAAAAGCAAACGAACTTAGCTTTGGCACAAATTCTTTACCACAGTTAAAGTTTGATAAAGCGAAATATGTTTTAAGTATTGGTTGTGATTTCTTAGGGACTTATTTGTCGCCAACAGAGTTTACTAAAGCTTTTAGTAAGACAAGAAGCCCAGAGGGTAACTTTGGTAAATTGGTTGTTTTTGAAGGCTTAATGAGTTTAACAGGAACAAATGCAGATGAGCGTTACCAAGTTAGAGCTAGTCAGTTTAACGAACTCGTTATGGCTTTGGTTTTAGAGGTTGCTAATTTAAAAGGTTCAGCTGTTGTTACTCCTGCTTTAAAAGAGTCTTTAAAGCAATATAAAGGCACTGCCGCTAAGCTTGGCTTAAATGCTGGAGAACTAACAAGAATCGCAAAAGAACTTATTGCTCATGGTAGCCAAAGTTTAGTGGTTGCCGGCGGGTTAAGCTCACAAACTAAAGATGCTGTAAAAGTTTATACAGCTGTTAATTTACTAAACTCTATGTTGGGGTCTGTTGGCACTACTGTTGATTTCTCAAGAACTTATCAGTCGGCAACAGCTACGACATCTGACTTAGTAAAACTTAAAAATGAAATAAACTCTGGTGCGGTAAAAACACTAATTATTGATAGCGTTAACATCGCATACTCTGCACCTGAAATGGTAGAAGTGCTCAAAAAGCTAGAGATGATTATTTATACAGGCGACAGAAATGATGAAACAGGTAGAATTTCTGATGTTTTAGCAGCAGGACAGCATAGTTTAGAATCTTGGTCTGATGTTGAAGGTTTGTCAGGGGTTTATTCTATTGTTCAGCCAACAATAGAGCCACTTTATGATACAAGGTCTTTTCAGCAAAGCTTATTAGCTTGGTCAGATAGCCTTAAAGGTTCTGCGCCATCAGCTTGGTATGAATATATAAAAAGTTTTTGGAAGTCTAATGTGTTAACTGGCGAAACTTTTGAAAAAGAGTGGGCCAATGCACTTAAGCAAGGTGTGGTTATCGCTAATGCACCAAACAAAGCTTCAAGACCTATTTTAAACGACGCTATTAATAGTCTTGTTTATAAGGGCCAACACCCTTTGCCTAGCCAATTTGAATTAAGTCTTTATCAAAAAGTATCAATGGGCTCCGGAGAAAACGCTAACAATGCTTGGTTGCAAGAGCTTCCAGACCCAGTGTCTCGTATTTGTTGGGATAACTATTTAACTATCTCTATGAAGGATGCCGAACAGCTTAAAGTTCGTGAAGGCCAATATGTAAAAGTGAAGCAAGTTTCTGAGGGTGCACCCGTAGAAGTTAAAGTTCCTGTGCATATACAGCCAGGCCAAATTAAAGGTGTAGTTGGTTTAGCCTTGGGTTATGGTCAAAAGCATGCCGGTGACATTGCAAAAGAAGTTGGTGTTTCGGCAAGTGGTTTTTTTGACGGGGGCTTGGCTTCAGGCTTAAAAGTGACTATCGAAAAAACAAATCAAATTATGAAACTTTCTAGCCCACAAGGGCATCATTCAATGGAAAGTCGTCAGATTGTAGTAGAATCAACTTTAAAAGATTTTAAGCAAGATGCTTCTTCTGGAATTCATAAGCATAAAATCTTTAGTTTATGGGATACTCATAAATACAATGGCCATAAATGGGGTATGTCAGTTGATTTATCTTCATGTACTGGTTGTGCAGCTTGTGTGATAGCTTGCCAATCAGAAAACAATGTTCCAACTGTTGGTAAAAAATATGTAGACCAAGGCAGAATCATGCATTGGATTCGTATTGACCGTTATTATGTTGGAAAACCTGAAGACCCAGGCGTAGTGTTTCAGCCAGTAATGTGTATGCATTGTGATAATGCTCCCTGTGAAACTGTTTGTCCGGTAGCGGCAACTGTACATGGTGATGAAGGCACAAACGATATGATTTATAACCGTTGTGTTGGCACTCGTTATTGTGCCAACAACTGTCCTTATAAAGTAAGACGTTTTAACTGGTTCCATTACAGAGAAAATATTAAAGCACCTGTAGAAATGGCTTTTAACCCAGAGGTTACTGTTCGTTCTCGTGGTGTTATGGAAAAATGTTCTTTCTGTGTTCACAGAATTAAAGAAAAAAAATTAGAAGCAGTTCGTGAAGACAGAAAATTTAAGGCAACAGATGTTCAAACAGCTTGTCAGCAATCATGTCCAACAAATGCAATTACATTTGGTGATATGAATGACGAGACTTCTGAAGTTAGCAAAGCGTTTAAGAATGGTAGAACTTATTCATTACTTGAAGAGCTCAATAACCAGCCTGCAGTAAGATATAAAACTAAAATCAGAAATACTGACCACTTGAAAGGGGCTAAAGCTCATCATGGTGGTGGACATGGTAAAGATCATGGTAAGAAAAGTGCTCACGGTGCTGATGATCATGGTCAAGCAAAAGGTGGTCATGGAAAAGATAGCCATCATGGGAATGATCATTCAAAAGATAGTCATTCTACAGAGTCTCATACTAAGGGAGGACATTAGTTATGATTAAACGTCGTCCGCTCATTTGGGGTAAAAAAACTTATAAAGATATTACTGATGATATCTGCGAACTCATAGAAACAGCTCCGGGTCCAAAATATTATATGGCCCTTTTAGGTGCTAAGTCTGTATTTCTATTTTATCTAGCCGTTATGGGTACTATTGCCTACACAGGTATGGGCCTTATGGGTGTAAATAGCCCAGTAGGTTGGGGTACAGATATTATTACCTTCGTTTTCTGGATTGGTATTGGTCACGCTGGGACATTAATCTCAGCAGTACTTTTCTTATTTAGGCAAAAATGGAGGACTTCTATTGCAAGGACCGCTGAAGCCATGACGGTATTTGCCGTTATGACTGCAGGTATATTCCCGTTATTGCATACTGGTCGTCCTTGGCTTGCTTATTGGTTGCTTCCTTATCCAAACCAAAGGGGCCCATTATGGGTTAACTTCAGATCACCACTAGTTTGGGATGTTTTTGCTGTTTCTACTTATGCCACTGTATCACTAGTTTTTTGGTATGTAGGTTTGGTTCCAGATTTAGCAACTGTTAGAGATAGATCTAAGGGTGTATGGCGCAAAAGAATTTATGGCGCGCTATCTTTAGGTTGGACAGGTACTGGAAGAAACTGGAACAACTACGAAATGGTTTACATGTTGTTAGCCGGCCTATCGACTCCACTTGTTTTATCAGTTCACTCGATTGTATCTTTTGACTTTGCTGTGTCGCAGTTGCCAGGCTGGCATACAACCATTTTTCCGCCGTACTTTGTTGCGGGTGCCATTTTTTCTGGCTTCGGTATGGTTGTAACATTAATGTGTTTAATTAGAGCTTTGGTTCCTAAATTTAAACACTATGTGACTCTAGATCATATGGAAGTCATGAATAAAATTATTATGGCAACAGGTATGCTTGTTGGTTATGCTTATGGTTCTGAGTTCTTTATTGCTTGGTACTCTGGGGCTCCATACGAGCAATATGCTTTTATAAACAGAGCTGTAGGTCCTTACGCTTGGGCTTACTGGATTATGATTACTTGTAATACTTTGATACCGCAAATTTTCTGGTGGCCAAAAGCCAGGCGTTCAATACCAATCATGTTTACAGTTTCTATTTTTGTAAATATTGGTATGTGGTTTGAGCGTTACGTAATTACAGTAACCTCACTTCACAGAGACTTTTTGCCATCAAGCTGGGGAATGTTTAAAATGACCTTCTTTGACTTTGGTGTCTTATTCGGAAGTTTTGGTATGTTCTTTACAATTTTCTTACTCTACTTAAAAGGCTTGCCAGCAATTTCTATTGCAGAGGTGAAACCTGTCTTAAGTGTTGGTAGAGAGGAAGGGGATAAAATCGATGTCCATCAATAATATAGTTACAAAATTAGAAAACTTATTAAGGTCAGAGACAAAGTCTTGCTTTGTAGGAATTTGGACTGACGAGCATCAAATGATAGCTGCTGCTACAAAAGTAAGAGAGCATGGCTGTAAAGAGTTTGACTGTATTACTCCGTTTCCTATGCATGAAGTTGATGAGGCTGTAGGTATCTCTCGTTCTATAATACCTTGGGTTACTTTTTTTGCTGGCCTTGCTGGTTGTGGCTTTGGTTTATGGTTTACATGGTGGGTTTCTGCTGTGAATTGGCCTTTAAATATTGGTGGTAAGCCAATGTGGTCATTGCCTGCTTTTATCCCTGTTATTTTTGAGCTTACAATTTTATTTGCGGCATTGAGTTCAGTTGGGGCTATGTTTGCGCTCAATGGTTTGCCAAAAGTAGACCCTCCAGTAATAGACCCAGATTTAACTTGTCATAAATTTGCAGTCTATGTTTTAGAGAGTGATAAAGCTTATGACAAAGCAGCTATTGAAAAGATATTTTCTGATCATGGTGCTGAAACTATTAAAATGGCGGAGATATAAATGAAGTTATTAGTATTTATTTTAAGTGCGTTTTTAGTTTCATGTAATGGTGGAAAAAACCAAACTAATATTGAAAACGTTAGCAATATGATGGATCAGCATGCTTTAAAGCCCCAGGGTTACAGCACGCTTCAAGGGAAACCTGCAGTGAGAAAACCGCCAGCAGGAACAGTGGCTAGAAACATTAAGTACTATGAGTATAAAGGTGATTTAGTGGCTGCAGAAAATAACCTTGTAAACCCATATGCGGGTAATTCATCTGAAGAAGTTATTCGTGAAGGCCGTAACTACTACAGAATTTATTGTTCTGTATGTCATGGTGAAACGGGTAACGGCAAAGGGACTGTTTCAGATAAAATGGGAATTATTAAGCCGCCAACTTTAATTAATAAAAAAGTGACAAGTTATAATGATGGTCGACTTTTTCATATAATTACTGAAGGGCAAGGTTTAATGGGCCCTTATAATACTCAAATTTATAAAGAGAAACATCGTTGGGCTATTGTTCAATATATTAGAGAGCTGCAAAAAGGACGTAAATAATTATGGCTTCAGCAAATGTAAATTTAGAATTACCAAAAGACTACGAAGTATCAGCTAAAACTAAGACTATGATGTCTATTTTAATGTTTATTGGCCTTGTGGCTTTCACTATGACAATGGTGAATAACCCTGAAAGAGCATGGTCAGCTTACTTAATAGGGCTTTTTTACTTTATTACTTTAGCATTGGGCGGACTTTTCTTTGTTGCTATTCAGCATATGACATCAGCTGGGTGGAGTGTGAGTATTAGGCGTTTAGTAGAAGCTTTTACTGCTTTTTTACCTTATGGTTTTGCGCTCACTATTATCTACTTTATCTTTGGCGGGCCAGTGCTTTATGATTGGTTTCATGCAGACAGAGTAGCGGCAGATCACTTATTAGCTCACAAAGCTTCTTATTTAAATAAAACATTCTTTGCTATTAGAATTTTAGTTTTCTTTGGCTTGTGGCTTTATTTTGCAAAAAGATTAGTAGGCTCATCTGTTTTGCAAGATAAAAATAAAGATGTGTCTTTAACGACAAAGTTAGTTAAGCCGGCTATTGCCTGTGTAATGACTTTTGCAGTTTCGTACTCATTTTTCAGTATTGATTTACTAATGGCTTTAGAGCCACATTGGTTTAGTACTATTTTTGGTGTGTATTGCTTTGGCGGAATGTTTCAGTCAACAATGGCAGCTTTAATTATCCTTATTTATCACCTACGCAAGCGTGGTTTAGGTAAAGGTTATATTACAGACGATCATTTACATGACATTGGTAAGTTCTTGTTTGCTTTCACTGTATTTTGGGCTTACATCGCATTCTCTCAGTATATGTTAATTTGGTATGCTAACCTTCCAGAAGAAACAATTTTCTTTAAGCCAAGGTCTGAAGGGCAGTGGATGTGGGTATCTTTAGCATTAATGCTTTTTAAATTTATCATTCCATTCTTTGCTTTAATGCCTCGTTGGGCAAAAAGAAATATCAACCATTTGGTGGCCATTTCTTGCCTAGTATTAGTTATGCAATTTGTAGATATGTACTGGTTAATTTATCCAAACTTAGATCATCACCATACTGTATTTGGCTTATCTGAAATTGGTATCTTTTTAGGGTTTGTGGGTTTCTTTATTTACGCAGTGACTCGTTTTTTATCTAAAAACCAAATTGTAGCAACAGGTGACCCAAGGCTTGAAGAGGCTCTACATCACCATGTAGTTTACTAAGACTAGAGATGTTTAAAGAATAAAAAAAAGAGAACCTCAGGGTTCTCTTTTTTTGTGCCTTTCAAAAGTGCTAAGCAGATTTAGCGGAAGCGTTAGCGTATATTTATTCGCCCCATAAGATTTCGTCAATAGGTGTTTGCTCTGAAAGCATTTGATCGTATTCATTCGGAAAAACGTATTCGCCTCTGTAGGCCACGCGAGTAAAGGCAGATACAGATTGTGCATCTATAAATGTCATTCCTGACTTCTCAAAGATATTAAAAAGATTACGACCTAAAGCTTTAGAATGGTCTATGCCTCCTAAAAAATACTCTTGTTCGCCTGTTGCAGGGTTGTATCTATGTGTTGGGTAAAAAGTACTTTCACCCACGGCTGTTAATATTTGACCCTTCTCATTCTTCACATAAAAGCCGAGCATTCCAGAAATAAGCTCTCCGTCAGCATCAATTTCTGCATAAGCAAAAGCCTCACCACGTTTTTCCATTTCTTCATAGCTATTAATAAAGTCTTCGTCCATGCGGCCAACACTTATTTTTTTGCCCCTACGTTTTTGGTCTCTACATTTTTCAGCAACTGCACGGACACTCACTTTGTGAGTGTATTTGTGTCCATTGGCTATTTGTTTTCTTGCAAATCGCTCTTGGTTTTTAATTGTTTTTCCTTTTTTAACACCAAGGCGAACAATGGCTTTATAGTCAGCTGTAGTCCAGCCTGTTTGTTTAAAAAGTGGTCCATCAATTTGATTGTTTACTAAAACTTTTGCTTTTTTACCAACAGCATTAAATCGGTCAAAAAAGTCTAAAGGAATAGTCTCCCAGTAGTTATCTCCATTATGGACATATTTTTTACCAATAGGACTAGAGTTTTGAATTAGCTTTTCAAGCCCAACTACAGAAATAGTCTCTTTAATTGTTTGATTAAGAGCTTTTATTTTCTTGCTCATGCTGTCTAATTTTTTTTGAGAAGTACCTATGTCTTTGTTGAGGTCTTTTATTTTCGAAGAGAGCTCATTATTATTTTCTTTTTCTAGCTCACGTATAGCTTTGGCTAAATTTTTACGTGATTGTGCTTGAAAAAAATTTTCAACTAAAAATAACTCTCTAAGTTTTTCTACGCTTTCAGAAGTTTCTTTTAAGAGCCTTACTTCTTTAATATTTGATTTTTTATTAAGGACTAAATAGAGGCTAAACATATGTGGATTTTCAAAGTCTTCACCAGGCCATGTTTTTGAGTACCTGCTATGATGTTCTTCAGCAGCCTTCTTAGAGCTAACTATGTGTAGCACTTCTTCCCAAAATTCCATATTAATGCGCTCGCCCTGGTTATTAAATTTTATGCTCTGAGCGAGTTGTATGTTTTGGTCAGTCGCTTTTGGAAAAGCTGATAAAAAACCGTGACTTCCGTATCTTGGAAAATCCGCCATTTCTTTAAATTGTTTTTGAGTTTCATTGAGAGCGTGAGTACAAGCTGTTCCTGCATAGCTTACAGAAGATATGGGGGAGATAAGAAGTAATAATAATATAATACGCATCATTTAAAATATACTTTCTGTTGAGTAATTTGCAGGGTCCCATTCAAGATTAAAATCAACAGGCTTATTAATGAGCTGCCCACCGTAACTTTCTTGATATTCTTCTCTTGTTATATACTGACCGTAAAAACTACTGCGAGTAAAAGGCGTCACCATTCCTGCATCCATATAGGTGTGTCCAGCTTTATGGAGAATATTTATTAGGTGAAAAACGGCAACTTTTGCGTAGTTAATACCATTAGGTACTGCTGGGTAATAGACGCTTTCGCCATTAACACTACCATCAGCAGCTACTTTTCCAAATGTGCCAGCGACTAGCTCGCCTTGAGGATTTTTAAGTTCTATAGAGTAGGCTGTGCCATTTTTTAAGCCTTCTACATAAGAATCTATATAGTCTTTTGTGTAGCGCCCTTCGCCTGAATTAACTTGATTTTTTCTTTCTTGATTTTTTGCAGCATTGATTGAGGCTTCGATATCTTTATTAACGGTTATTTTGTAGCCTTCTTTATAGAGTCTGCGTGCTATTTGCTTAGCTTTATTGATTCTTTTACTTTTTTTTCCATTAGCTGAAGTAGATGTACTCATCTCAGAAAAAATAACAAGGCCTTTGTAGTTGGGCTTGGCCCATCCTGTTTGGTAAAAATAAATACCTCCATCAGCTTCGCTATTTATAGAAGGGGTTTTTAGTTCATTGATGATGTCCTTAGAGACTGTGTCCCAATTTTGAGTTTCATAGTTTTTTTGATAAATATCTGAGGTCTTCAATATGTTGGCTAAAAGTTCTTGTTGATTTTCTTTATTGGGCATAGAAGCTAGCGAACTATTAATTTCAGAAGCATTTTTATTTACAATAAACATTGCATACAAAAGAGGGTTTTCTGTTTCTTCTCCAACCCAGCCTACTGTTCTTTTGTGATGCAGTTCTTTAGCTTCATCTAGTGTTGAAACAACTTTAATAATATTGCCCCACCACATAGCTCCGTCTTTTAAAGCAATATCTAAATTTTGAGCTGTCGGTTGCGGCTCAGAAGATAAAAAAGCCCTTGGGCCGTAACCTGTTTTTTGCAAAGTGCTTTGGATCGTTAGTGCATTTGAGCAAGGCCCTGCATAAGTTAAGGGTAGGGCTAAAAAAGTAAAAGCTAAACAAGTTATAAAATTAAGTTTCATAAGGCTTACCATTCAAGATCAAAATTGAGTTCAGGTTTTGGGTTTATGGTTGTGATCATTTCTTCATAAGCTTTTCTAGATACATATTCGCCTTTGAAGCTACTACGTGTAAAAGGTGTAACCATCCCCAAGTTCATAAAGGTAAAGCCTGCATCTTTTGCGATATTAATTAAATGAAGGGCCGCGACTTTAGCGTAGTCTATTCCGTTTTTAAGCTCGGAAGTAATGCCAGTTTCTTTGTTAGTAGTTTCTGTTGGGTAGAAAACACTTTCGATGTCAATCATGCCGTTTTCGTGCAATAGCCCATAGAGTCCAGCAACAATCTCACCATTTGAGTTTCTAACTTCAACAGAGTGAGCTTTGCCTTCAGCAGCCAAATCAATATATGACTGAATGAACTCATCATTGTAGCGCCCTGGGCCCGCAGCTTGCCCTTTTCTTTTTTGATCTCTGCAGCCTTCTATAACAGCTTTTATGTCTTGATTTGTTGTAAGGCTAAAGCCATTTTTTTTCATTTGGTTAGCGGCATTTTTAATTTTTGATATACGTTTACTTTTTTTAGGTTTATTTGGATTAGTGGACTTCTCCATATCTTCAAATATAACAACTCCAACTTGGCTAGGTTTTGCCCATCCAGACTGCCTTAGGTAGTTTCCAGATGCCGCTTTATCAAAATTTATCTTTGGTGCAATAGCTCTGTCTAAAAAGTTTTGAGGCAAAGTAAGCCATTTTTGAGCTTCGTAATCTTTTATAATGCCAACATTATCGGTAAGTAGTGTTTGAGAATTTGTTATTAATAGTTGTTCTTTTTTCCTACTACTTTCAAGGCGGCTGCTAAAATAATTTAAGCTATCATGTGCACGAGTAAGTAATAATATGTCGATTTCTTCATTTTTTTGTTGAGTACGGAGGGAGCGAATTTCAGCCCCAAGTCTGCTGATATTTTCCTTTGAGTTTTCAGAGTCTTTTAAGCTGATATGTAGGGCCTCATGTTTGTTTTTATCAACAATAATATAAGCTGCAAACATTAGCGGGTTTTCGGCTGTTTCATTAGCCCATGTATTTGTAAAAATACTGTGATGCTTAATAGCTTCTTCTTTTGAGCTTACAAAGTATATGCGTTGGTCCCACCACATTAAGTTTAATGTAGTCGCTGTTTTAGAAATTTCAGAGTTAGGTAGTGGAAGTGGTGATTTAAAGCCTTTGGGGCCAAAGGTCTCAAGCTCTGCAACTTGCTCAATGGTTAAGCCTTTGAGTGCATCAGCGCAGGGCCCAGCCCATATGGTGTTTGAAATAAATAAAGTAACAATAAAGCTTAAAAGCATCTTCATTGGTGAACCTCCTGCTGAATAGCGCATCGCATTAATTTCATAATTTTTAGCTCATAAAGGATCTGTTGACAATAGAAGGGTCAAGATAGACACTCGTTTATAGTGATTTCAGAAAATTTTATATATATGTCATTAATTAATACACCTGTAGTAACGGGTCTTAAACAGCAGCATCGCCTGCAAAATACTTCAATGTTATTAAGTACTTACACCAAATAATCGATGTCAGAGTTTAAAGTCGTACTTCCCGACGGTTCTGCCAAGGAGTTTTCTTACCAGCCTACTATTTTAGATGTCGCAAAGTCGATAGGGGATAGGCTTGCCCAAGATACATTAGGCGGCTGCTTTGGTGATAACCCAGAAGTTAAAGACCTACGTGAGCTTATACCTAATGGTGAAACGTTAAAAATTATTACTAAAAAATCGGATGAAGCCTTAGAAGTTATTAGGCATTCGGCAGCCCATGTAATGGCTCAAGCGGTTCAAGAGTTATGGCCAGAAGTTAAAGTGACTATAGGGCCTGTGATAAAGAATGGTTTTTATTATGATTTTGATACTGAGCGCACTTTTACAGAAGAAGACCTAGAAAAAATTGATAAAAAAATCTCAGAAATTTTAAAACGTAATGACGAAGTCATTAAAGAGGTTTGGTCTAAAGATAAAGCTATAGAGCATTTTAAATCTATTGGTGAAAACTTTAAAGTTGAAATCATAGAAGACCTCGACACTAAAGAAGTCAGCATTTACAAACAAGGTGAGTGGCTTGATTTATGTCGTGGCCCTCATGTGCAAAGGCTTGGTCAAATTAAATCAGTTAAAACAATGAGTGTAGCTGGCGCTTACTGGCGTGGAGATGAAACTAAAAAGCAGCTCCAAAGAATATACGCAACAGCTTTTAACTCTAGTAAAGATTTAAATAAACATTTAGCAAATTTAGAAGAAGCTAAGAAACGTGACCATCGTAAGCTTGGTAAAGAACTTGGTCTTTTTTATTTTCATGAGTTATCTCCAGGGATGCCGTTTTTTTCTCCTAAAGGGGCTACAGTTTATAAAGCTTTGCAGTCTTATATAAGAGAAAAATATATAAAATACGACTACCAAGAAGTAATTACTCCTCAAATTTTTGATGTAGAGCTTTATAAGCAATCAGGCCATTACGATAACTACTTAGATAATATGTATTTTAGTAAAATTGATGACAGAGATTTTTCTGTTAAGCCCATGAATTGCCCAGGGCATTGTTTGCTGTATCAACAAGAGCACAAGTCATATCGTGATTTGCCTTGGAGAGTAGCTGACTTTGGAAGGCTTCATCGTTACGAGCGTAGTGGCGCTTTGCATGGACTGACTAGGGTTCGTACTTTTTGCCAAGATGATGCCCATGTTTTTTGTCGTTTAGATCAAATGCAGTCAGAGATAAAGCAATTTATGACTATGCTTAATGAGATATACCAAGAGCTTGGTATGTCTAACTACAAAGTCTTTTTATCGACTCGCCCAGAAAAAAGAATGGGGAGTGATGAGATTTGGGATAATGCTGAAGGTGCTCTTGAGAAAGCTTTAAAAGATTTAGATGTACCTTACTCAATTAACCCAGGTGATGGAGCTTTTTACGGGCCAAAAATTGATGTGGTTTTTGTAGATGCTCTAGATAGAGAGTGGCAGTTAGGAACAATGCAATGTGACTTTAATATGCCTGAGTCATTTAAGCTTAAGTATGTTAGTGAAAATAATGCTGATGAGCGACCAGTTATGCTTCACAGGGCTATTTTAGGTTCTGTTGAAAGGTTTATCGGGGTTTACTTAGAGCATTGTGCGGGTAGGCTTCCAACATGGATGGCGCCTACACAAGTTAAAATATTAAACATTACAGATGCACAGGCTGATTATTGTAAAAAATTAGCCGAAAACTTAAAGGCTTCTGGTGTAAGGGCCGACTTAGATTTACGAGCAGAAAAACTTGGCTTTAAAATTAGAGAGGCCCAGCTAGAGAGGGCTTCTTATATTGTTGTCATTGGCGACAAAGAAGTGGAAAAAAATTCTGTAGCTGTAAGATTGCCAAATGGTAAAACAAAGTATGGGTTTACATTAGAAAGCTTTACCCAGACTTTAAAAAGTGAAATTGACAGTAAAAGTTTAAAAAGTTTATTTGTAGAAAATATTAAAGACGACGAAGAGTCGTAACTAAAAGGAGTGTCTTTTGCGTAAAGGCGGACGAGGAAGTAGAGATTTTAAAAAAAGCGGCTATAGAGTCAACAAAGAAGTAAGAGCCCCAGAGGTAATGCTTATTGCTGACGACGGTGCTGTATTAGGTAAAATGTCATCTGCTGATGCATATAGGATTGCTCAAGATAAAGGTTTAGACCTTATTGAAATTGCTCCTAATGCAAAGCCACCAACTTGTAAAATCATGGACTACGGTAGGTGGAAGTATGAAAACAAGAAAAAGAAAGTGGCGGCCAAAAAGAAACAAGTCACTGTTAGTGTTAAAGAAGTACAAGTTGGTGTTCGTACGGAAGAGCATGATCTAAATACAAAGCTGAACCATGCAAGGCGCTTTTTGTTAGATGGTGACAAAGTAAAAGTGAACCTAAGGTTTAGGGGTCGTGAGATGGCTCACCAAGAAATTGGTGTTAAAATCTTAACAGACATCGCTAAGCGCATGGATGATATTGCTATACTAGAGTTGGCGCCTAAAAAAGAAGGCCGTCAGGTTTTTATTATTTTAGCTCCAGACGCTACATTGGTTAGAGACTACAAAAAGAATAAGAAAAACTTAGATAAGCGTGAAGCTAAAATGGATGCTGCTGCTGATGAACCAGCAAAAGAGGCGACAGCCGATAGTGAGCCTATAAAGGCAGATGCAGCTACAGTAGAAGCTCCAAAAGAAGAAGTTAAGGCGGAAGAGCCAAAAGCAGAATAAAATTTCTTATTGTATTAATTTGATAAAAAAGAGTCCTCAAGGGGCTCTTTTTTAGGTTTTAAGCGGGTCTAGGTCTTATTTTAAGACTTAAACTTTTACAACCAATGCGCCGATAAGCCCTTATGCGTGTACTTCTTATTTGTTTATTTCTTGTTTTATCAACTTCTTGTACTACTCAAAAAAAAGCAGAGGATGCCTCACGAAAACTTGCTAATGATGGTTCTTTAAATAGCCAGGCAATGACAGAGCTAGAAAGCCTAACTCTTGCCTTACGCGAAGGTATTCCGGGTTCAAGGGATATGTCTGACGATGATTGGGATGAGTTTGTTCATCAAAAAAAATATAAAGTATCTAGAGCTCCTGCTTTAATTGGCTCTAATGGAAAAGCAATTGCTGGCCCTATATCAGCGACACCTTATGATGAAATGGTTCGCCCGTGGAAGAAGCTCGTTAAGTATGTTAATTTAAAACTAAGCCAGCAAGATTACTATAAATATCCAAACTCTTATATGGTTCAAATTTGCAACCTAACTAAAATTCCAAGTAAAAGCTGTAATCAAAGTAATGTTACAAAATCTATCTCTGCAAAAGAGTCAGTAATTCTAAAACAGGTTGTGGTTGAAAAAGCCGCTAAACATTTAGAGGTTATTTATACTGCGCTTTTAAAAAACAACTTTAAATGTTTACCTACAATAATGAATTCAGAAAGAGATATTTTGCCTTTAGCTTCACATGATAAATTATTTTGCGGCGAAGAATGGGCTGTACACAAAATATATGAACTTTACGAAAAAAAACCTCGTGAAGTTTTAAGATTGCTTTCTTTGGCAGAGCCTGGCTTAGAAAACGCCAAGAGGCCTGTTTTTGATACAAACTCAGAATCATATAAGTGGTTAAAGTTTATGGTTTCAACTTATCCTGGGGCTGTAGCAAGTGAAGAAGTTATAGCAAAAGGTAAAGAGTCTATCTTTGCAAGGCAGCTTGTTAGAGGTTTTTACTGGAAGCCACAAAAGCCTAATGCTTATACTTCTCCAGGCTGGGAAAGCAGAGTAGCTGAAATAGGCTCAGTTGTTTCTGACGGATTATCAATTTTGCAAAAATAAGTAGCTTTTTAAGCTCAAGCCTGACTAAATAGCCTTTGAGAGGTCTTAATTGGCTTTACAAGGCTTTCTTAAATCTATATAACTACTAGATCACTAATAACGGCTCAAAAAGTGCTGATGGATTTAAGCTATCAGACGCCTTATTGGACAGGAGAAATAATGAAGCAAAAAACGCATGCTGGCGCAAAGAAACGCCTGCGTAAACGTCCGGGTGGAACTATTAAAAGGTCTAAATGCAACAGACGCCACATTCTACAAAAAAAAGCAGCTAAACGTAAAAGACATCTTGGAATCATGACTCAAGTGGATCCAGCTAACATGTATCAAGTTGAACGCTTGTTGGCATTATAAAGGAGTAATTCATGAGAGTAACAAGAGGTACAAAAGCAAGACGTCGTAGAAATAAAGTACTAGACCGCGCAAGTGGTTACTACGGAGCCAATAGTCGTTTATATGCAGTAGCAAAAGAAAAAAACGACAGAGCATTAGCTTATGCTTATAGAGATAGAAAAGTTAAAAAGCGTGAATTCAGACAGTTATGGACTCAAAGAATAAACGCGGCTGCAAGATTAAACGGAACAACATACTCTCGTTTAATTGGTGGTCTTAAAAAAGCAGGCATCGAGCTAGATCGTAAAGTTTTAGCAGATATCGCAGTGAGAGATGCAGCTAGTTTTTCTGCAATCGTTGCATCTGTTAAAAGCCATCTCGGTTAATAGTATTAATGTCTAAAGAGTTTGAGGCTCGTAAAAAAGACCATATCCGTTTGGCGCTAGATTCTAGCAATCAAGCCAGTGAAGATAATGGAAATGGTTTTGAAAGACTCAAGTTTGATCATAGAGCATTAACAAATTTAAATTTTGAAGACGTAGATATACGTGCAAAGGTGTTGGGCCAACAAAAACCAACACCTTTTTTTGTATCATCAATGACGGCTGGGCATTCAGAATCTTACAACATCAATCGTAACCTTTGTGCGGCTGCACACGAAAATGGATGGATGATGGCTGTGGGTTCGCAAAGACGTGAGCTAACTGATGATAGCGCTGCTAAAGAGTGGCAAGAAATCCGTAAAGAATTTCCGAGTCTGTCTCTAATAAGCAATATTGGTTTAGCGCAGCTGATAACATCAACAACAAATCAAACTAAAAAGTTAACTGAAAACCTAGGTGCAGAAGCTTTAATTATCCATTGCAATATTTTACAAGAATGCATTCAAGAAGAAGGCACTCCTCAATTTAAAGGTGGGCTTGAAGCTATTGATAAAATTTCAAAAGAAATTTCTTTACCTATTATTATAAAAGAATGTGGAGCTGGTTTTTCAGAAAATGATTTTATTAAACTACAAAAAACTAGTGTTTCTGCAGTTGATGTTAGTGGCTATGGCGGTACGCACTGGGGCCGCATAGAAGGCGGTAGAGCTATTAAAGAGCAAACCAAGCAAGTAGCCGAGGCTTTTAAAAGCTGGGGCACAAGTACTTTGGATAGTTTATTGAATGCTGAGGATGCAAATTTTAATAAAGAGTTATGGGTCTCTGGAGGCTTAAAGACCGGCCTTGATGCAGCTAAAGGCATTTGCCTCGGCGCAAGTGCTGCAGGCTTTGCTGGTGCACTCTTAGAGTCTGCCACTATAAGTGCAGAGGCTGTATCTAAAAAAATGAAGGTTATTGAGGCTCAGCTCAAAACAGCAATGATCTGCTCAGAATCAGAGTTTATAAAGGATTTAACAATTGATAAGTTAAGTGCTAATTAATTAAACTAGGTTATGGAAAACAAACTCATAAGAACACTATTTTCTGGATTTTCAAAATTAAACCGCAAAGACAGGCTTAAAAGACTTGTTGAGATGGGCGCACTCTCTAAAGAAGACGTTAAATACTTGAGTGCAGGTTCTCCGGCAGATATTA
>JALZUS010000072.1 GCA_023299885.1 Bdellovibrionales bacterium
AACTCTTTTTTTGCTGTACCGTAAAATAAAGAGCTATTGCTTTTAAGCTTTTTGTACTCCTGAATCATATTTTTATAAGTTAAATTCTTAAGATGGATGATTTTAGTAGATGGATAGGCTTGCATTGTTGAAGCGACATCTTTTGAAATAGGCCCTACTGTAATAATAAGTTCTGGCTTGATGCTTAAGCTCGCTATTAATTTATTGCGGGCTTCAACCACATTACTATCAGTTGCAATTTGTGACCTTTTAGAAGTGCTTAAGTCTAATGTATCAACAGGCAGGTTTCTTAAGATTAAGTATGTTTTCCATGTTTTTAGTTGGTTGAGCATAGACTGTAGATACTGACCTTGGGCACCAGTCATCGCTCTGCCAGAAAACATATCTGTGTGCGAGCTTTGGTCAGCTAAAACTAATACGGTTGGTGAGTTTAAATCGCCTCTGTATAAAGTTGTTGGACCAAATGAGCTATCCTGAGTGACTCCTAAGGCTTTATAGTCTTGATTATAAAGCCCGTATAATGCCTCAGATATTTCGGCGCTAGGGCCTTCATCGTAAAGTCTGCGGCCTTTTGCGGTCTTAGAAGATTCATAAGGTACATCGTCTGCAGCTATCATTTCGATAGGTGCTTTTTGATAAGGAAAATTTGTTTTTGCATATGAAAAGCGAATTTTATATTTTCTGACTTCGTCAGCCAGTTGATTCAGTTTATCAATTGAAGCAACAAGTTTAGATCGTTTCTGTTCGTTTAGTTTTTTAGATGGGTCGGCTTCTTTCTCATCTTTTTTTAATTTTTCTAGAGCATCTGTTCTTTTGTTATAAACTTCACCGTCATAGCATTTTTCAGGCCTATTAGGGTGAGCCTTAGAAAACTGAGTTGTGTTGTAACAGCCATTAGATGAAAAGACTTGGATAGTGTCGGCGCCTCTTCTGTTAGAAGTAGTACCACGCGTCCCCATTCTCCAGTTTGTGCCTAGAGCAAAATCTTTATGAGGTATAGAAGCGTATCCATATTTAAATTCAGAGTTAAAATCTCTAACAGCTCCATAATCTTTATTGATAGTAATAGACCCATCATTAATATGCCTTGCAACAACACGTGCTCTTCTTTCAAAATCTTTGGCAAGGCTATTTTTTACTTTAGACCCACCATTGCGAGCGCTTGCAGAGCCAGGGTGCCTTACGCCAATACCGAGGATTCCTTTAAGATTTCCTGTGCCAATGCAAAAACCAGTTTCATCTGTATTTTCTGTTTTAAGGTTATCAGAGGCAGACAACTGTCTTGTCGTACATTTTTCATCATGACTTTGGAACCAAGTAGCTAATGAATCTTTACCTGCCGTACCAACGCCGATAACTACTGCAAGCTTTTCACGATTTGTTTCAAGCATATAATCAAACATTTCATGTCTGTGCTGAACAACACGAGAGTCGGGGCTTTGAGCTAGCCATAAAAGGCGATGATTGGCTTCGATTTTTTTAGGGTCGTTGGCATCATTATTAAATAAAGAGTATTGCCCTGTAATTGTATAAACAAAAGTATTCATAAAAAGATAACTTTCGTTAATGCCCATATAGTTTAAAAACTTTTGCATTCTTGTGCCTGTTGAGCCAGTAAAAGAACGGTTAGAGACGTTTTCGTCTTGTGCGCCTTCTTGGCCAATAACAAATACTTTTACAGAATTAGGTTTTAGGCGACCTCTGTACCACATTGGTCCCATTTTCCATCTGAATTTTTTTTCACGGCCACCGATAACAGTTTTTCCGTAATCTCTGTAGTTTGGCGTTTCTGCAAAAAGATCTGGCCATTGGCTATTTTTTGGAGCCCCAGCATCAAAATCCCAAGGGTTGCCTCTGTAGTTGGCGGGAAATACTTCTTCAATTGTTTCTTCTGCACCAGCATCTTGTTCGGTAGGTATTTCTTCAGTTACAGTAACCTCTTCTTCGGCGGGCGCTTCTTCAGTCGTGGCCTCTTCTTCGGTAACTTGTTGAGCCTCTTCTGCAGCGGTTTCAGCTTCAGCTTTTTCTGCTTTATTTAAAGTATCTTTTTGCCCAATAGTTGCTGTCATAGAATCAGAGCAGCCAATTACAAAAAAGCTACAGATCAAAATTAATAATATTGATTTCATTATTTCCCCTTAAAATTGAATAACCTATTGAAAGTAATAAGGAATCTAAGTCTATGGAATGGAAACTGTATATCCCTGTAGTATCTATAGCTGTAGCTTAAAAATAGAGCAGGTACTTATTTCATAAGAGTGGCTTAGGTAGGGTGTATTAGTTTTGAGGTTTTTTTATCGCAAAAGTACATTCTCTCTTGTATCCGAAGCCTTTTCTCTTTTTTACCTGAAAGCCTTGTCCAGCAAGGGCTTTGGTGAGGGCTGAGATGGCTGCATAGGTGCTGAGAGAGCAGTGGTTGTCAGGGTAATTTATGAGAAAGCTTTCTAAAAACTCAGGCTTCCATAGCTCGGGGGAAGTTGCAGAGCTATAAGCATCATAAAAAATACAGTTAAAAGTTAAAGTGGTTTTATTAATAGAGGTTAAAGCTGGGTGAATAAAGAAACTATGATTGTATCGTTCGCGTAGAAATTTTCTTATCTCTTGTTCTGTAATTTTAAACTCATTGGAAAATAATTTTAAAATTTTATCATAAGTTTTGGAGAGTTCTGTCTGTTGATTGTTAATCCATTTAATAAAGGAGTCGGAGAGATAGGGTATAGATTCATAACTATGAAGAAATGATTTATTTTTATTGTTTGCCAAGCAATAGCTTGCCCATAAAATTTCGTTATACCCAAGCCCTAGACCTACTGAAAGTATATTGAAGCTGTTGCCTTCTTGAGGCGAGTTTTTAAGCCCATGGCCGTAAATGTATAGAGTTTCAGCGAAGGCTCCTTTAGAGCTATGCATAGCCTCAGAGTCAGCAGGCTTCAGTGAGGGGCTTCCGTCTTCTGTAAGGTGTACTTCAAAATCATTAAACTTCATCATTAGCTTTGTATATCACTAACCAATAGAATATAAAATAGCACTATGAATACAGAGCAAGATCTATGGGGCGGAATGCCTTACTACCCAATTAGCCAGTTCTATAAAAATAGATTTGGTGAAAAAATATGGAAAGTGCCGGTTAGCTTTGCGGCCACTTGCCCTAACCGTGAGGGTATTCGCGGTATGAAGACTTGTAACTTTTGTGATGTATGGGGCTCGGCCGCTTATCCAGAGCATAGGGAGCTTGAGCTAAGAGAGCAAATGGACACAACTATTGCTACTATTAAAAAGCGTTATAAAGCAAATAAGTATCTTGTTTACTTTCAAGCTTATACTAATACTTTTGAAAAAACTGAAAAATTAAGATCTGCTTTTGAAATGGCCGTACAACATAAAGATGTTGTTGGTTTTGTTATTGGCACTCGCCCAGATTGCATCTCTGGTGCTGTTCTTAATTTGTGGAAAGAATATTCTGAAAAATATTTTGTCTCTATAGAGCTTGGTGTACAGAGCTTTAACGAAGACCATCTTATATGGATGAGAAGAGGCCACACAGCTCAAAAAAGCATTGATGCTGTTAACAAAATAAAAAGCTTTTGCCCTGATATTGATTTAGGCATTCACTTAATGTTTGGTTCTCCAGGCGAAACTGAAGATGAAATTATTGAATGGGCTAAGCAAACAAACAAACTTCCTATAGATAATGTAAAGCTTCATAATATTCATGTTTTAAAAAATACACCTTTAGAAAAAGATTTTAACAGGGGAGAGTATATGCCTCTGAGCAGAGAGCAATATGCTAAAAGAGTTTCTTTGTTTTTAAAGTATCTTAAGCCTGGGATATCAGTACATCGCTTGACCGCTGTAGCAAGTAGGCATGATGAGCTTGTGGCGCCTTTGTGGGCGGCTAATAAAATGGAATCTTATCAATATGTATTAGATTACCTTAAAAACAACTCAATCAATCAGGGGATGAGTATTTAATAACTTCAGAAGTGGGCCTTATCTCATTTGATTTTTTCTCTGAATCTATAGGTGCGTAAAAGAGTTCCCCACGATTTAAAAATTGCGGCTGGCCGTTTTTCTTAAGCCAAGAAAAGAAAAGCCTCTCATCATTAAGGCAAATCATTTGCTTGTGCTTTCCTTTTTCTTTTAGAGTGTTGCCAATGGTGCGCACTAATCCTTTGCCGGCAACAGGGCTTGGCCTTTTTGAAAGCAGTAAATAAGAAAAAGTAAGGCTGTTGTTAAAATTAGGAAGCTTATTTTCTAATTTATTAAACCATGTCGGTTTATCGATAAAGACTCTGTCGTGGCACCAGTCTTTTTTAGAGTTCTTTAAAATGGGGCAGTCCAAGTTATGGGGGCATGGGGCCCATGCATAATAGCCTTGCTGAATAAGTTCTTCGCGCACCTTAATAAGATTTCTGGAGTGTGTTTCTGTAGAGGGCTCTAAGATTAAAATATTATTATAGTTTTTAAGTAGTGATAAGTTAAACCCAGTCTCATTTAATGCATAAGAGGCAATAAATAGATCGCTAGTAGGGGCAATATCTGAAAACCGACTTTGAATACTAGGCACATTTTTTAAAATAATTTTATGTATCTTAATGGCTTCTTCGCTAAGCTCTGTATTTGTTTTAATAAGTGGGGTTTTCTTTATGGCAGAGTATGCAATATCAAAAGTGCCGCAACCGGAGCCAAGCTCTGAGGCTGTTTTTATGTTGTTAAAGAATCCAAGCCTGTCTGCTTCGGCAATAACTGACATAAGCCTTAATGTATTGAGCGGAAAAAAATAAGCGAGATAGGCAGCTTGAGACGCTTTAGAGGCCCATGGGTTAGCGTTTGTATTACTATTGTAGCTATTAGATTGCTTAATGATAGACGGCACTAATTTATCTAAATGATTGATATCATAATTAAGTAGGCTTAATTGATTTTTGATAATTTCAGATAGTGATTCTGGCCAGAGTACTTTTTTAGCGGCTTCTTTTTTGGCCGAATTTTTTTTGGCTATATCTTTTTTGGACACTTATTTGCGATTTCTACTGTTTTTATTTCTAGATGTTGTTTTGCGAGTTTTTATCATCTCAGAACTTTTATCATGAGATGTATTTCTTTTGAAAATCCTTAAAAGCTCGGCATTTGAAAGTGGTTGATATTCGCCTTTTTTTAGAGTCCCTAGTTTTAACTCGCCAATAGAGACACGCTTAAGCTTAGTGACATCATAGCCAATCTTTTGAAACATTTTTCTGACCTGGCGGTTCTTCCCTTCGGTAATAACAATTTTAACCCAGTCGTATTTAGCGCTCCCTTTTTTATGGCGCTCGATATGAATCGCTTTTACACGTCCGCCTACAATAGTAACACCTTTTTTAAGCTTACTGAGCTGGGCGTCTGTAGGTTGTCCATCTAGCTTTGCTAGATATGTTTTTGGTATTTCAGAAGAAGGGTGAGAGATTTCTTGAGCAAAGTCACCATCATTTGTTAATAGCAACAGGCCTTCAGTATTCCAATCGAGCCTGCCGACAGGAAAAACCTTATATTTTATTTTTGTCGTATAGTCAGAAATAGTGGGGCGTTCTTCTGGGTCTGAAAGACTTGTGAGGACGCCTGTAGGTTTATTAAAGGCATAGTAAACTTTTTTAGAGATGGGCTTAATAATTTTTTTATTTACTTTTACAACATCTTTAGCTGGATCTACTTGTGTGGCAGGCGTTTCAACTATGTGACCATTTAAAGTAACAACGCCGTCGCGAATGAATTCATCTGCTTTTCTGCGGCTGCAGAGTCCAGATTGAGCTATGTATTTATTAAGAGAAATTGGTGCTGAATTTTTACCCATAGGCTGTGTTTACTGGAAATCAAAAATTAGTCAACCAATACAGATAGTTAGCTTTACAAGGAGCTTTTTGTGGCGCTAGAATTAAGTCTATGAAAAATCTTACATACCATAGTGAATCTAAGACAAAAACAAGCCCTACAAAAGAGGATATTGCAAACCACTATATCGAGCTTAAAAAGGTCATTTTTCACCTTGAATCACGCATGGAAAAGTCTGATGAACGCCTTATTCAAGTGGCAAGAGCCAGTAAAGACAGGTTTTCTAGGATCCAATCAAGCTTGGCTTCTTTGGAGTTTTTATTTAAAAAGCATGCTGAAGAGACAAAAAGTACATTTATGGAAATGAGTCATCAAAAAGTAAGAAATACAGCCTTTAAAGAAACTGTTAAAAGACATATGTCAGAGCAGGATAGTTTTAATAAAAAAGTAGAGAGCTACTTTTCAAATATAAAAAAGCAAATGAATCAGCTATAAAAGGCGGTCTTTTATGAAAAAGAAATTATTAGTATTTCTTTTACCATTATTACTTAGTTTTAGTGTCTTTGCGCAAGATATTGAAATTAGCGAGAATCCACTACGTATAATAAATCATAGTATAGAGGGCGTTGTTGGTCCGGGGTCTAATGTATCTGTTAGCTTAGATATGGTTTTAGAAAAAGGATATTTAGCCTACGAAGATATGTTTACAGTCTTAATTTCTAAGCCTTTAAATACTCAAGCGGCAAAGGTAAAAGTAAGCCCTGTTGTCTCCTTTTACGATAAATTTACAAAAAAACAAAAAACAGGAGTTAAAGACTCAGCAACAGCTCAATTTATTATTGAATTTTCAGATCAAGCAAAGTCAAAAGATTTAGAGTTGATAGATATAGAGCTTGAGTATCAGGCCTGTACGGATGAAGTTTGTTTGTTTCCGACAATTATTAATTATGAAATTAAATCAATATCTACAAATAAAAAAAATGAAATTAAAAATGCAAAAAAAAATGCTTTTAAAAACTTTGATATTGCTGTTTGGTTAAAAACAAAAAGCCTGTTTGAAATTTTTGCTCTTATCTTTTTTGGTGGGTTTTTAACAAGTTTAACGCCATGTGTGTTTCCGTTAATACCAATCACATTATCTGTTATTGGCGTTAACAAAGATAAAGATGAGTATTTAAAGCCATTTCTACTATCTGTAGCTTATGTTTTTGGTATTGCTGTTACCTATGCAGCTCTGGGTTTTTTGGCGGCTAAAACTGGGCAGCTGTTTGGAGCTTTTTTAGGACACCCAGTAGTAATTATAAGCTTATCTTTATTGTTTTTATTGATGGGTTTGAGCTTGCTAGGTTTGTTTGAAGTGAAGCTACCAGCTGGCCTTTCTAATATTGTATACAAGGTGAAGCCTAAAAAAGGCTTTTTTGGGGCTTTTGTATCCGGTTTATTTGCAGGTATTGTCGCAAGCCCTTGTATTGGTCCAGTGCTAGTAGGCCTACTTACTTTTGTGGCTCAATCACAAAACGATATTTTAGGAATGGCTTTGTTGTTTACCTTTGCCTTTGGTTTGGGGTTTTTACTTATTATTTTAGGAACCTTTTCTCAATTGCTATCAAGATTACCTAAAAGCGGTAAATGGTTAAATATTGGTAAATACATAATGGGTATAGCTTTTATAGGTTTAAGTTTATTTTATGCAAGACCACTATTGAGTATGTTTAATAGCAATAATGTTAGTGTTAATCATAATGAAAACCACTTTTGGAAGACTTATAGTGAAGAGGCTTTGCAGTTGGCTCTTTCTGAAGGCAAGCCAGTCATTGTTGATTTTTATGCTGATTGGTGTGCTGCTTGTATAGAAATGGAAGCAAGGACTTTTAGCCATGAGAGTATTCAGTTAATAAAAGATAATTACGTATGGCTGCAATTTGATGCCACAAAATCAACACCAGAGCGTAAAGCTTTGAGGGCCCAGTATGGTTTCTTGGGTTTACCTCATATGGAATTTTTTGATGCTAAAGGCCAGCGCCGCAAAGACTTAGTGCTGACAGGCTTTGAAAAGCCAGCACCATTTAAAGAGCGAATCGAAAAGCTACTAAAGTGATTTTTTAGTTCGTGAAACAAGACCGATAAAATCATCTAAAATTCTTAGAAAGCATGGAAAGAAAAGTGCTGTCATAATAGAGCCTATAGCAAGGCCCCAGCCTAATGCGAGTGCTATAGGTACTATAAAGGCATCTCCGCCACCAAAGCCAGTTAACTTTTGAAGGCCTTCACCGTAAGCTGTTGGCAATAAGCCGCAGACTGTAGTTAGTGAAGTTAAGATGATTGGGCGTAATCTAATTTTAGCAGCTTCAACAATAGAGTCATTAAGGTCTTTGCCAGCCTTCCTCATTGAGTTTGCAAAATCTGTAAAGACAATAGAGTTATTAACAATAACCCCGGCTAAGGCTACAGTACCAAGCATAGCCATAAAGCTAAAAGGTCTGTTATGGATGAGCATGGCCCAAGTCACACCAATAAACCCAAGTGGGATAGATGTTAAAATAAGTGCTGGCTGCAGTAAACTTCTGAAAGTCATAACAAGCATGGCGTAAATAAGTCCAATAGCTATAATGAAAGCTCGAAGTAAGGATTGCATAGACTCTTGAGTGTCTTTATCTTCTCCTCCAGTATCATAGTTGTAGTCTGGATACTTAGTCATTATTTCTTCAAGGGCTGGCCTAATTTTACCCATAGCTGCTGTTGCTGTTATTTTTTCTAAATCAACATCGGCTGACACATTAATAAGTCTTTGGAATTTTTCATGAGCAATAGTGCTTATAGTTGAATCAGATTTAAAATCTGCAATAGAATCCAAAGGTATAAGCCTGCCAAAGCTATTACCAATTTTAACATTTTTTAACTGATCTATAACGTCTAACTCTTTATTGTTTTCTAGCTGTACTCTTACTTTGTATTCTTCATCGAGCTTTCTTACTGAGCTTGAGAGTATTCCTTCGAAGGCCGCTCGTACAGATTGTGCAACTTGTGAGGAGCTTAAATTTAAAGAGGCCATGTCTTTAAGGCGAGGTATTACTTGCCACTCAGTTTTCCCAGGAAGGTAAGAGTCTCTTATATCTTTGACGCCATCTACTTCTGCAATCTTAAGTTTAAGTTCATTTGTAATTTTTCGTATAGTCTCAAATTCTCGGCCTTTAATGTTAATTGAGATTGCTCGCCCTTGAGGTGGTCCTTGCTTTTGGACTTCATAATCTAAACGCTTAAGGCTAGCTGGTAACTTTATACCGCCTTTCATTTCCTTAATAATTTCTTGAGCATCTCTGTCTCTGTTTACAGGAGAGGTGAGTAAAATTCTAATATTTGCAAAATGATCACCACGCCTAGTGAGTGGGTCAAAGCTATCTTGTTGTATAATGCCTATATCGGTGGAAATGCTGCTGAGTTCGTCATCTCGTAAATAAGTTTTAAACTCCTTTTCAAGAGGTTCGATAATTTTAACCATAGAGTCGAATGTAGTCCCTACAGGGGCCTCAACTTGGACAAAAAACACCTCTAGGCCTTCTGGAGGAAAGAGTACAAATTTTCCAGATTGTTTAAGCATGAAGGCTGTTCCAATTAAGATAACCGCTGCAACGCCGGCCCAAGCGTATCGTACTTTAAGTGTCCATCGAATAACATGTGCATACTTTTCGTTAAGTCTTTTGAAAAAACTATTAGGGTTTTTCTTGGCAGCCTGTTTTTTTATATAGGCAGGGCTAATCCAGCTGGCAAAATGAGAAGGCATAATAATGAAAACTTCAATGACAGAAAAAGCAAGAGCTATAATAACCATAAGTGGGATTTCAAAAATAAAAGCCCCAAAAATCCCAGTCATGAAAAGCATAGGCCCAAAAGCAAATGTTGTAGTAAGTACTGAAGCTATAACTGGGCCAAAAACTTCATTAGCACCTTTAACGACAGCACTTTCTATGTCTTCGCCTCCGCGCTCTTCCATATTACGCCAAATATTTTCACTCACAACAATGGCATCATCTACTAGCATCCCAAGTACAATAATAAAGCCAATAAGACTAAGCATATTGAGAGAGTACCCATAGACATAAATGACAACTATGGCGCTAAAAAGAGCAATAGGGATGCCAGAGGCTACAACTAGTGCAACTCTAAATGGTAGAAAGAAAGTCAAAATAATAAGTACTAATAATAACCCAAGTATAAAACTAGTGCTTAAAGTTTTAAGCCTCATTTTTAAATAATTAGAAAAATCGTTAGCATAAGTAAGCTCTATGCCTTCAGGCACTTTATCTTGTAATTTTTTAATTTTAGCTTTCACCATATTTGTAAGTTCTATGGCATCAGCTTTTTCTTTTTTAGATAAAACAAGCTTTACAGCGGGCTTACCATTATGTCGACGAAGGCGCTCGGGCTTTGCAAGCTCTAATTTTACTGTAGCAACATCTTTAATAGTAGTGTTGTATCCAGAGGCATTAGAAATAATCACTGTGTCTTCTATTTCCTCAGTATTGTCATATTGAGATTCTGTTTTTACTAAAACCTCTAGGCGGTTACGACCTTCTACAGAGCCACCGGGTAAAGATATATTGGTTGAAGATATGCTTTGAATGAGTTGGCTTAAAGAAACGCCTTTGCTAGCTAGTTTTTCTGCGGAGGCTTTTACAATATACTCTTTGTCGTAATAACCAAGCTTGTCAATTTTAGCCACAGGCTTTAGTAGGCTGAGTTCATCTCGCACAAACTTAGCTGTGTCTCTTAGCTGGATGTCTGAGTAGCTGTCTCCCGTAACCATAACTTCAATAACCGGTATGACTCCACTATTTATTTTTTGAACTAATGGGTCTTTGGCGTCTTCTGGTAATGTATCTATAGTGTCTAAAACTTGTTGGATGTCTTCGTTAGTCTCTTTAGGGTCTTTAGCGTCTTTATCAATTTCAACTACAGTAACCCCGATGTTCTCAACAGCAGTAGAGAAAACTCTTTTTATTCCATCAACCTCTTTTAGCTTTTCTTCGATGGGGTTAACAATAAGCTTTTCGACTTGCTCAGGAGAGGCACCACCTAAAAAGGTATTAATAACAGTTGTGTGCATATCCACTTTAGGCCAAATATCTCTTCTTATAGAGTTTAAAGAAATGAAGCCAAAAAGTAGAATTATAACTGTTATGAGGTTGCCAAATAGATGCTCTTTTGCAAAGAAACGAATAATAGATTTCATGTGTTTAAAATACACGCTTTTACTCTTGCTTTAAACTGACTAATGTCACAATTAACGCCTTGTTTAAGTTATGATCTAACCTTTGTTAATGGTTCCATAATGGACTACTCATGTCATATGGAAAACAAGCATCTCTACTCAAAAAATATCGTAGCCTTCGACTTAGAAACATCTAATCAGTATCCGCTACAAGCAGAGGTCTGTGAAATGGCCGCGGTTAAATACTTCGAAGGGAAAGTTGTCGATAGCTTTCAAAGTTTAGTAAAGGTTTCAAAGCCTATGGGCGAAAAGGTTATAGGTATCCACGGGATAACTAATGAAATGCTTATTGATGCCCCTGAAATGAGTGAGGTTGTTGGCCCGTTTAGGGAGTTTATTGAAGGCTGCCATGTAGTGGCACACCACTCTCCTTTTGATTTAAGTTTTATGGCTATAGAGTTTGAAAAGGCGGGTTTAAGTCTTCCTGAAGAATCAGCCTTTTGTAGCAGTTTACTTTCACAAAAAATATTCCCCAACTCTCCAAACCATAGGCTTCAAACGCTTATACAGTATTTAAAAATAGAGCAGGGCACGGCTCATAGGGCTTTGGATGATTCTAAAGCTTGTTTGGAGGTAGCTCTAAATTGTTTTAATAAATTTTCTGACTATGATGTTAGTCAATTTTTAGAGATTCAGGGCGGAGCTTTTTACTGGAAAGACTTCTCAATAAATGAAATTTGTAAAAATCCAGTTCATAAATTATTAGTAGAAGCTTGTAACAAAAAAGAAGACATACAAATTACTTATGCTGGTGGGAGTAGACCTGGCCAGGCAAGAACAGTGTCGCCTGTAGGGATTATTAGGCATTCTCATAAGTCTGACTCGTTTGTTGCTTTTTCTGGTAATGATGAAAAACCTAAGCGTTATTATATGGAAAAAATAACAAAAGCTACTTTTTAGTGCTCGGCTAAATCAATAAGAATTTGATCAAACAAGTCTCTTGCGTGGCCATTCATTTTGTTGCTGCCATTATAGAAAAACACAAATTTAATAACTTCTCCGTTTTTATTTTCTAGATACCCTGCCAGTGCATTAACGCCATTGAGTAGCCCCGTTTTAGCTCGCACTTTTCCTTTAGTGTTTTTGGATCGTTGTCTGGTTTTAAGTGTGCCATCTATGCCGCCTACGGGGAGTGCACTTAAAAACTCTGGGTATATGGAGAAGTTGCGTTGTACGCGGCCAAGTAACTGGCCCAAGCTTTCGGGTGTGATTTTATTCTCCCTGCTGTAGCCAGAAGGATTGTTAATATAATTAAGTGAGCTGTTGAAATTAAATTTATTTTTTAAATGCTTGTGGATAGCTTCTACACCATATTTGATTTCACCATTTAGGCTGGGGTTTAATTTTTTACTGATATGTTTTGCAAGCATTTCTGCTGCAAAGTTATTAGAATACTTAAGCATAGCTGCTACATTTTTCTTAACATCAGAATCAGAATACTCTGCAATAGCAGCCCCAGCACAAATTCCTTTTTGTACACCTTCTGTAAAGTTAATATTACGTTGCTTTGCAAAAGACATGAGGTTGTGGCCAGCCCATAGAGCGGGTTCTAATATATTTTTATAAAATGTTTTTTCTTTATTTTTTATGCCAAGACTGCCTGTAACTGTAATGGTGTTTTCTTTTCTAGAGACTCCAAGACTGTTTCTAAAGCCAGCAGTTGTTTTAGCTGTACTTTTTGTTTTTAGGTAGTTTGAGATGGGGTCTACAAAAACTTTTAAGGGAGATGCATTTTTACTGTTTGGCTTAATATGTATATTGGCGCTATTCCAATTAAATGAAAGGGCACTAATAGGGGCGTCATAGGCTCTGTCAGTTCTTTTGTTGGGCCTAGAGGCTGGGTATTGAATAGTATCAAAATAACTTTCATCAACTATAACTTTATTAAAGCTACGCTTCTCAGTCTTTCTTAAGAATTGATTAACCAGGGACCACATGCTTTCAGAAACAAAAGAGGGGTCTCCGCCTCCTTTAAGACAAAGGTTTTCGCCATTAATATGTAGGCTTGTTTTAAACTTTGTATCAGCGCCCAATAAATCAAGGGCAGTAACTCCAGTTAATATTTTTGTTGCAGATGCCGGTATAAAAGCTTTGTCGGCTTGCCATCTAACATTAGCACGTGAGCCGCTGATCCAAACACCTAAGTTATCAAGAGGTATTTTTTTTTGTTGAGCTCGCTTTGTCCATATTTCAAAAGGTCGAGTGGGCTTTCTGGCTGAGAGGTTAAGAGAGGTTAAAATAAGACTAAAAAATATAAATAAGCTAAAAAATTTCAATTAAAAACTCCAATATTATGTATTATGATTATAGTCAGAATTATAACAGCGAGGGAAGCATGAAAATTATATTAATAGTATTGGCCGTATTTTTAGGTTCATGTACGAAAGAAGCTAAAGTAAGCAATGACCTTATTGTGGCATTAGAATCTTCACCAAAAACCTTAGATCCGAGAGTGGCTACTGATGCTAACGGAATGAGGGTGGCTTCTTTGTTGTTTCAATCATTAGTAGGTTTAGATAACAATCTTCAGCCTGTAGGTGAGGCGGCAGAGAGCTGGGAAGTAAAAGGTAAAAAGATAGTTTTTAAAATTAAAGAAGGCCTTAAATTTTCTAATGGGCGTTTAATCACTGAAGATGATTATCTGGGTAGTATAGAAGAGTTTAAAAGTGATAATTCTCCTTTTAAATCAGCTTTTTCTATTATTGAGTCAGCAATGTATAGCAGTGATAGCAGTGGTGCTTACCTGACATTGTCTCTTAAGAGCATGTCCCTTAAATTTTTAACAGCTGACCTTCCTGTCTTTAAGGTATTACCAATAAAAGAGCTTAAAGAGAATGAGCGCCAATTTGCAGAAGCTCCTTTTGGTTCAGGGTCTTATTTATTAAAATCAATTAATGAAAGAGAAATCAATTTAGAGCTAAATCCTCATAGCAATAAAAAGCCAAAGTTAGCCGGTTTAAAATTTTTAGTTGTTAAAGATGATTTCACAAGGTTTCAAAAAGTATTTAGAGGGGAGATTCATTTAGCCCAAGATGTATTGCCTTTAGATAAAATCAAAAAATTTAGTGAAGATAAAGACTTTAAGGTAACAGAATTCCCGGGCCTTTCTTTTTCTTATCTTTTAATGAATCTTAAGTCAGAGAAGTTTAAAAATAAAAAAGTGAGAGAAGCTTTGTCATTATCTATTGACCGTAGTTCTATTATTAAGTTTAAGCTTCAAGGCTATGGAGAGAAGGCGACTTCTATTATGAGCCCCAAAAATGCATATTTTAAGAAAGGCTTAGAGGGGGTTAATTTTGATCTGCCTGAGGCGAAGAAATTGGTAGCGCAGTTGAGTGAGTCAGAAAAGAAACTTTCTTTTAAAGTGTCCAATAACCAACAAGTTGTTGATATTGCTAAAGTTATTGCAAACCAGCTAGGTAAGGCCGGTTTTACTGTTGATATACAAAGCTATGAGTGGGGCACATTTTATGAGGATATTAAAAAAGGCAAATATGAGCTTTCTATGATGAGATGGGTTGGCGCTGTTGACCCAGACATTTATCGCATGGCTTTTCATAGTTCAGAGCATCCGCCTGGCCGTAATAGAAGTTTTTATAGCAACTCAAAAATAGACAATCTTTTAGATAAAGGTGTTACGGAGCTAGATTTTAATAAGAGAAAAGCAATATACGATGAAGTTCAAACAAGTATTTATAATGAAAAGTTAATATTGCCTCTTTGGCATAATAAAAAAGTAACTGTAATGGGCTCTAAAATTGAGGGCTATGAGCCTAGGGCTAATGGTGACTTTAATGCTTTTGTCGAGGTTAGTAAGAAAGTAAACTAATTAAAATCCTCGACTCTAGAATAAGACTTACCTATCCGATAAAAGGTTATGAAAACTCGTGATTGGATGCTGGTCTTTGGTCTTTTGTTGTTACCACTTTATATAGATGGTGCTTCAAAGCTTTATGCCGTTAAGAATTTCACGCAGATGACAATGCATGGGCCTCTTGGTTTGGTGACTCACCGAAACTATGGCGCCATGTTAGGTAGCTTTTCTGATCTGCCAGCAATATTAAGAATTGTGACCTTATGCACTGGTGGTGCTTTTTTAATATTTATTTATTCAGTCATCCAATACTTACTTCCTAAAAGAACAATGCCTTTAAGAATAGGGTTATCTATTTTACTTAGTGGTATTTTAGGAAATGTTATCGATAGGACTATTAACGGTTCTGTTATTGATTTTATAGTTTTTAACTTTGGTGATTGGTATTCGCCAGTGTTTAATTTAGCGGATGTTTTTCAGTGGGTCGGTTATGCCTTTATTGTGTATACAGTTATCTTTTTAAGCCACGAGCTATTTCCAGATAAAGACTCGAGAAAAACAGTCTGGGTTTTACCTAAATTTCAGCGTAAATATGTGTTTACACTTTTACTGCTAGGTTTTTGTTTTAGCCTTATTAGTGGTGTTTTTGCCTTTACCTATCTTAAAATTACTTTAGAGGATATTGCGACAACATTTGGAACGGCATTAGAAAAAGACTATATGGTGCCTTTTTATATTGCTTTTTTGTCCATTTGTGGCGCTTTTTTATTAGGGCTATTTATTGTTGGCAGGCATTTGTCGCATAGAACTGCAGGGCCTATATATGCTTTTGAAAAGTATTTAGATGATTTAATTGATGGCAAGGATAGGCCCTTTAAGCTAAGAGCCGGTGATGAGCTTACTCATTTAGAAGATATAGCAGCTAAAGTAAAGGAATATATTGTTGTGAATCAGGCTGTAGATAATAAAATCTCAGAAAAGCCCTAAGATTTCGATTACATTAAGTTTTCTACGCGGGCGATATGCGGAAGGTTTCTGCAGTAGCCTTGGTAATCAAGCCCATAACCAACAACAAAATCATTCGCAATATCAAAACCAGTGTAATCGGCTTCGCAGTCTACTTTTCTTGCATTTGGCTTATTAAGTAGCGCTACGGTAGTAATGCTTTTAGGCTTACGAACTTCTAAAGTTTTAATAAGGTAGTTCATTGTAAGGCCAGTATCGATAATGTCTTCAACAATTAAAACATCTTTGCCTTCTATTTGTGTGCCGATATCCATAGTTAATCTAACTTGGCCTGATGAGTAGCTTTTGTTGCCATAGCTAGAGACAGAAATAAACTCACAAGTAAGGTCTGTGTCCATGGCTCTTAATAGATCTGCATAAAAGATAGCTGAGCCATTAAGCACACATAAGGCTACTGGTGTTTTTCCATCAAATTTTTCAGTGAGAATGGCTCCAAGTTCAGCCACTTTTTTTTGTATATCTTCAGCTGAAATCATTTCTGTTAAATTTAAATCCATCAGTAGGCTCCATGGCTATAAGTTATGTATATGCAAATAATATAGAGCATATTCTAAAAGAGTCTAGGATAAGGCCTGTCTTTATCCACATTTTATGCAAAATAGACTAAAATAATCTTGTGAAACCAAAAGACATTGTAAAACAACCGCATCTACCTGTTATGCCCAGCGAAATTATAAATGAGCTGAGGGAGGTCACTCGTGGAGTGAGCCATTTTTTTGATGGAACCTTTGGCCGCGGAGGCCACAGTATGATGGTACGTGATGAGTTCGGGGATATTAAAGTCACAGCGACGGATAGAGACTTAGATGCCGTAGCCTTTGCTAACTCTAAGTTTTCAGACCTTATAGAACAAAAAAAAATAAGAGTGATTCACTCTGTTTTTTCAAATCAAGAAGTGTTGTCTGAGTTTCAAGAGCCACCAGTTTTTGATGCTGGCTTGTTAGACTTAGGTGTGAGTAGTCCACAGCTTGATGAAGCTGGAAGAGGCTTTAGTTTTTATAACTCTGGACCTTTGGACATGAGGATGGACCAAAGCCAAGAGCTAACAGCGGCTGATATTGTAAATACTTGGGACGCACAAGACTTGAGTGATTTATTTTATCAATATGGCGAAATTAAATTTCCTAATAAAGTGGTAAGAGCTATAATTAATGATAGGGAAGAAAAGCCTTTTGTTACTACAGAAGACTTAAGTGGACTTATTGAGCGAGTAGATGGCTGGAGAAAAAAAAGTAAGCATCCAGCTACCTCTTATTTTTTAGCTTTACGTTTAATGGTTAATAAAGAGCTAGAAGTATTAAAAGAGGCTCTTCCAGAGATTATTAAAATGCTAAAGCATGAAGGGCGTCTTCTTGTTTTAACATTTCATTCTTTAGAAGACAGGATTGTTAAGCAGTTTATGAAGGGCGCACCAGAGCTTGGCCGAATGGTATACAAGAAGGTGATAAAGCCAACTGAAGAAGAGTTGAAAATAAACCCGCGCTCTAGGAGTGCTAAACTAAGAGTTTTTGAAAGGTTGATAGATTAGATGCAAGATTTTAAGCCTTTTGTAAGTTTATTGATGGTTATTTTAACTTTATTTGCTGTTGTTTTTATAAAAATGGAAGTGCGTACTACGGGCTATGCTTTTTTAAAAGACTTACGTGT
>JALZUS010000073.1 GCA_023299885.1 Bdellovibrionales bacterium
GGTATCGAATACATCACAAATAAAACAAAGCTTGAAGAGACATCAAACCAAGTGTTTTCTTTAACTGCTTTTATCACCCCCAAAGGGATACAAATAAGATAAGTGAGTATTAAAGATATAATACCAAACTGAAGTGATACTGGAAACTTACTAACAATTACATCTATAGCTGGCTCTTGAGCACTAAAGCTTTCACCAAAATCTAATTTAGCAATATTTTTTAGCCACAAGGCGTAACGGACATGCACAGGCTTATCAAAACCATATTGTTTTTTTAAGGCATCCAATGCTTCTTGAGAAATACCCTGGCTAGAGTTAGCACCCTGCCCACCCGCAAATTTAATTTGTTGAATTTTTTGCTCTATGGGCCCACCTGGAGCTAAGTTAATTAACAAAAAACAAACTAAAGTTATTCCAAACAAAGTTGGGATCATCATAAGTATACGTTTTAAAAAATACTTTAACATCTATTTAACATACCAATACTGTTGGCCGATACCATATTTATATGTTGGCTTTTTCATTCCAACTTTATTTGTTACCGCATAATGGTCATATTTTTTATTAAACATAAAAACATAAGGAGCATCTTTAGCTATTAAATCATAAACTTTTGCCCACACTTTGGCGCGCTCTTTATTGTCTATAATTTTTCTACCCTCATCGATAAGCTTATCTACCTCTACATTTTTATAGCTAATAAAGTTAGACCCACCAGCTTTAGCGCTTACTGAATGCCAGATTTGCTTAGGGTCATTATTGACACTACCTGCGCCCCACCCCAAATTAACGGCATCAAACTTTTGCTCATCTAGTGCTTTAACAAATGAGTTCCACTCAATTATTTTTAAGCCCATTTCTATACCAGCTTTTTTGAGGTCTTCCTTATAAATAGTAAAGTATTTTTCTGAGTCTCTATTGGCAAACATAAGTGTAAATTTAAATTCTGTTTTTTTGCCATCTATAACTTTATCTAAAATTCCATTTTTATCTGAGTCCGTCCAGCCTTCAGCTGCTAACATTTTAATTGCTTTTTTAGAGTCAAATAAAAGTGGCTTTGTAGTTTTATTTGCATAGGGGCTACCTTTAAACCAGGGGCCCGTAGCTAATTCTGATTTACTATAAGCAAACTTATCAATCATTAATTGCCTATTCATAAGGTGAGCTAACGCTACCCTTACATTTTTATTTTTAAATAGCCTATTTTTAAAATTCCAACCTACAAATCCGTAACCCTTAGGACCATTGTTTTGTATTTCATGTTTTTTAACTTTTATACCCCAAGGCTTACCTTTAGTTTTTTTAACATACTGCTCAGATGTTAAATCCATAAAATCAATTTGCTCTTTTTTAATCATCTCTAAGCGTCGCGTTTCATCTTTAACAAATTTAAAATATATTTTATCAAACTTATGAATATCTTTATAATAAGGATGCGCTTCTTTCCAGCCCCACCAATCAGGATTTTTCTTTAATATTATTGAGCGACCCTTATCATATTTATCAAGCATATAAGGCCCTGTGCCTACTACTGTTTTATTTAATTTTGCTTTTGGGTCTTTATACATTTCAATAGGTACTTGAGATAAAATACCACCAGCAAAATAATCAAAATTACCAAAGTACTTTTCTGAAAAAACAACTTTTAAAGTATGGTCATCTATTACTTCTATAGTTTTTGCATTTTCAATATAAGACCTTGAAGACAAGGCTTCATAAGCGTCGTCCATACGCATATCGAAATTTCTTTTAAAAGTGTGGGCGTTAAAAACCTCACCATTTGTAAACTTAACCCCTTTACGTAAGTTAATAGTGTAAGTTAAGCCATCCTCGGCCACTTCCCAGCTTGTTGCTAAACCTGGCACAGACTCGTAGGTCTCTGTGTCAGTGTTTGCCAAACTTTCAACAATATAAGAATACACTTCCCTACCATACCTATCTGAAGACTTAATTGGGTTTAATGTTTCTGGCTCAGCACTTATAGCTAAATAATAAGTTTTCGTATTACTTTCACCAGCTGTTTTATTTACAGGCTCTGGCTTTGTACAGCCTACAAAAACAAAAGTAGCTATTAATAAATAACGAAACATGAATCCCCCGAAGTTATGTAAAGCCCACTAACGGGCACCGGCTAAGATTATCTATAGATAGCTGAAATTATTCAAGAAAGCTTAATCTTAACACCACCTTGGCCCACGCCCCCAGCAAGACCAAAGTAGGTGCCAGGCGACTTTTGGTCGTGCAGTGCGCGACCAAAAGTCGCCTGGCACCCTTATGTGTGGCAGGCTTAGCTTATGTTAAAAAAGATTTACCACTGGACACTTAAAAAAGCAGAACACCCCAAGGCACCCTTATATGTTATGGGCCTTTCTTTTATTGAGTCTATCTTTTTCCCCATCCCAGTAGACCCAGCCCTTGTTGTTATCGGTGCGGCTAAACCTAAAAAGGCTATTTACTGGTGTTTGCTAGCTGCAGCTTTTTCTGTTTTAGGAGCTGCTGTGGCTTACTTTATTGGTTTATTTTTCTGGGATAGCATTAGCCCGTTTTTTTTCGAGCACTTTATTTCCCAAGAAAAATTTAACACTACAACTGAAGTTTTTAATAAGTACGCTTTTGCTAGCATGTTTATTGCTGGCTTTACACCCATCCCTTTTAAAGTTTTTACATTAGCTGCCGGAGCCAGCAAACTTAATTTTATAACTTTTATCGCAGGCTCCGCCTTAAGCCGTGCACTCCGCTTTGGCATTATTGGTATTTTCTTTTATTTTTTAGGCGAAAAAGCTAAAGACATTATTGAAAAACACTTTAATGCCATTACCTGGATAGTTGGGCTGCTATTAGTCGGCGGAGTCATCGCCTATAAAATGTTTTCACATTAAGCTGAACTTATATTTTTCATAGTCTTTTAAAAATAAACTCGTATACTTACAACATGGAACTTTTTGAACTTGATATCGCTGAAACTACAGATTCCAAACTTCATTTATTAATGACCCCTTGGGAGCTTACAACCTCTTATGGACAAGGTACCGCCAATGGGCCCATCGCCATTCAACAAGCTAGCTCACAATTAGATTTTTTTGACATTGATTTTGGCGACTGCAGAAAAGCTGGCATCAGTGCAAGCACTTTACCCGACAGCATTGCAGGCTCACAAAAAGTATTAGCCAAAGAAGTCGAAAAAATACGTGATGGCCTAGAAGGCGATACAAAAGGCATTAACCAAGCCTCTGATAATCTTAACAACTGGGTTTACAATGAAAGCAAAAAGCAAATTGCAGCCGGGAAAATACCTGGCCTTATTGGTGGCGATCACTCATGCCCTTACGGCCTTATAAAAGCCCTTAGCGAGAAGCATTCTGAGTTTGGCATACTTCATATAGATGCCCACGCAGACCTCAGAAACGCCTACCAAGGCTTTACTCATTCGCATGCTTCTATTATGTACAATGTTGTTAACTTAAAAAATAGGCCACAAAAACTAGTACAAGTAGGCATAAGAGATTTTTGCAAAGAAGAGTACGACATTATAGACAATACGCCTTCTATAAAAACTTTTTTTGACAGACATATATTCGAAGAAAAAAGCCAGGGCGCCAATTGGGCCAGCATCACTAAAAATATTATTAACGAGCTGCCTGAAAACGTTTACATCTCTTTTGATATCGACGGCCTCAGCCCAGAGTTTTGCGCCAATACCGGCACACCTGTACCAGGAGGACTCAGTTTTAATGAAGTGAGCTACCTCATTAAGCAAACAGGTTTAAGTAAAAAAATTATTGGCTTTGATCTTGTAGAAGTTGCCCCAGGCAAAGACAGCGAGCTCGATGCCAATATAGGTGCTAGGCTCTTATACCAACTTTGCGGGTGGAGCTTAAAAAGCCAAGGCCACCTATAAATTAAACCTAAAAATTACGGCATAAAAAAAGGGCCACAAATCCTTTTGCAAGCCCTTAGAAAATATTAAAATTTAATGTTTATCGAGTAGCGTAACGTCTTTTCATAGACTCTCTAATCTCTGCACCTTCGATACTTAAACGCGTCCATGGTATTGCTCTTAAACGTTCTGGCTCAATAAGCTCTTCTGTCTCTTCGCATATCCCGTAACTTCCGTTATCGATTCTAGTTAGAGCCATTTCGATCTCTACAAGTCTCTTACGGAGCCTTTCGTTCATGTTAAGAAACTCAGCCTCAGCCAATGCTCTTACCGTTTGGTCGCCTTCGTCGCCGCCCTTCGTATCTTCCCTGTGAAGGTTAGCTTTTGCTTCTCTTACTCGGTTAAGGATTTCTGCCTTAGTCTGAATAAGTTTGTCTCTGCATTCGTGCATTACTTTCTTAGTAAGCTTTTCCATAAAGTTCCCCCCTGTTCTCACAGTGCCAATTTGGAACTGCTATTAACGCAAAACGAGGGAACCTTTGCAAGACTAAAATCTTAAACTTTCTTAAATTTGAGTAAGTTATACCTTGGTCTGGGTGGGCACTATATCCGCAAAAACTAGACCTATGCATTCAGCACATCTAGTGTTTATTATTATTATGTAAGCAAACTTATTTAAAATTGTTTATTAATTACTCAAACCCAGACCTTTATCGAGCACCCCTGTAAGAAAGCGGCTTTCCTTTAAGAAAATTAAATAAACTTACATTCTAAGAAATAGGATAAACAAGACGGAGAATCCTAATAAAAACAGCAATTACGGCAACCAAATATCACTGCCCCTAAACCAATAATGCCCACCTTTTTGATTTTTACCTTCATACCAAGAGCCTTTGCGACCTATTAACTGAAAAGGCGTATATCTATCAAAGTTATTAAACGGACTTAGCCCATAATTTTCGCCGGGCCCACGATAAGCCTTAGCTACATTTACATTAACCACCATACACTGCGTTTTATTAGTGACTGAATTTACAGAGACATAATGCTGATCACCCTCAAGGTCTTCAACATAAACCCACTTACTTGTGCGACTTATTTCCTTAAGTGGCATAAACTTTCTGACAGCCCAAATATCTTTAGAGCTTACCTTAGGCTCTTTACGAAGGTTAGCCACCTTGCCCTTAATGCATAAAGCAAAACTTTCTGACGGCAACATTAGAAAAAAGGCTAATAAATAGATAAGTCTCATACTTATAGACTGCCACTTTATAAAAGAACTGTTAAGCTTTTATTATAACTACAACCCAGAGGTTCTTTTGCTATTATTAATACTTAAAATTTTAGTTGGCTTTGCTTTTTTAATTTTTGGTGGTGATGCCATCGTTAAAGGCTCCGTGAGCTTTGCTAAAAAAATGAAAATACCCACTCATATTATTGGCCTTACTGTTGTAGCCGCCGGCACCTCTGCCCCAGAGCTTATTACTAGCGTAATGGCCCTCCTTAAAGGCGCCACCGACATCACTATTACTAATGTGATCGGCTCTAATCTTTTTAATATGCTTATTGTGCTAGGGACCAGCGCTTTATTTATCGCCACAGTTGTTAAAAAAAATATATTAAAAATAGATCTTCCTTTATTTGTTTTATTTAACTTTATTTTTATTTATTTTTTATGGGACCTAAAACTAACCGCACTAGAAGCTGGCATACAGCTTTTACTTGTTGCGGGCTTTATTTGTATTAGCTGTAAAACCTCATGCGAAGACCCCACGGACGAAGACTTTGAAGGGCTACCGCTTTGGCAAGAAATTGGCTTTACCTTGGCAGGCTTTGTTGGCCTTATTTTTGGTGCAAAACTGGCCCTTGAAGGAAGCCTTGCTATTGGCGAAAGCTTAGGTTGGTCGCAAAGGTTTTTAGGGGTTTTTGTTTTATCAGTAGGTACAAGCTTACCTGAGCTTTTTGCATCACTTGCCGCTATTTACAGGGGCCATAGTGATTTGGCTTTAGGAAATGTGATTGGCTCTAATTTATTAAATATGTTTGGTGTGACCGGAGTTGCGGGCCTCATAAAGCCCTTTGGCATTTCGCCCAAAGTATTATCCGTAGACGCCTTTTTTATGCTGGGGATAACCGTCTTTTTATTACTGTTCATCTATATTAATAAAAAGCGCATAGATAAAAAAATGGGTTTTATATTTCTAGGGCTTTATCTCGTTTACGCCTTTGTTTTTCAAATGAGTTAG
>JALZUS010000074.1 GCA_023299885.1 Bdellovibrionales bacterium
TATTGCACATCGACTCTTATCTAAAAATTCATAAGAAATAGTTAAAAAGTAATCAAGCCTTAACAGTTGGTAAGCTATATTTAATGTCTCTGCGCTATAACCCTCTGTAAATACATTAAGGTCATCATAAGCTTCTTTATATAAGTCCCAAATTTGTCTTGCAAAAAGCCTATATACACTTAAATCCCCTGCATGAAGCCCATACTCAAAATCTTTTTCTAGCCCCCGGTCAAAAGACCTCACTGGCTTTTCTAAAACATGCTTAATATAAAGGGCTGCAGTTTCATCACTTAGCTTTTCTTTAATTTCTGCCTGGCCTGCTACTAAATTAAGTTTGCCTGCACTATTTGAAGCTAAGTTAAAAATAGCTTCAACTTCATCACGACTAAACGAGCTAAACTTTTGATACTTATTAAGAGTTATTTCATCTTCAGTTGTAACCTGAACCCTCTTAACACTTACATGGTTCCTATCATAATTTTTCACATACTTATGCTTTACATCAATTTTTTTATGACTAAGCGTACGTCCGCGGTAATCAAACAACTCTTTTGCCAATGCCTTCTCTTCATTTGTTGCATCAACACTAGAAAGGTTAACTACTATGCCCTGTGATTGGCCTAGCTTATAATCTCTATAAGGCTGCTCGCTCAAACCAAGATCTTGAAGCTCTCTTTTAGATGTCCATATAACTTTAGAAAGATCTTCATACATTTGTTTTTTATAACGCTGCGAGAAGTCTACTAAAAAGTTTATACCGGGCTCATAAACTTTATCTTGCCAATACTTTGGAAACTTATCTTTATTTAATAAAAAAGCTGGCTCTACCCTATGGTATGCAAGCTCATGCCTATCAGAATACCACTTCCCATTATCACCTTTCACAGCATAACGGATAGCACTACCAGCAGCCTCGGGAGAATCCTCTAACATTTTATTAGTTTCTTCAAAGCTTAGCTTTTGCTTTTTACATGAAAAAGAATTTGCAAAAAACTTTTGCTTTAAATTTTCTGTATAACTAGAGCGGTCTTTAGTGGCCCACTTAAAAGCACCACCACCACAATCATTTTTATGTATGCTAGCGTACGCATTATTTATAATTTTATGAAAATGATGCTGTCTTTTTTTAATATAGTCTTGAGGCTCATTAATTTGAGTATGAACCTCATAAGCGTCTTGGGCTTGGTAATCCATATATTGAAAGGTATCTATACTCCTATTACATATAGACTCTTGGTAGCCGATAATATTGTTAGAGTAATTTTTTGTATGCGTTTCTGGCAGCAATGAACCCATAGCTGGCGGATTAAATGCCGGGCGCTTAGAGTTACCGCCAAAAAATGGAACCTTCCAATCTTTATCAAACATATAATCTTCTCTAATAGTATGTGGGTTTTGATCGCCACATAAAAACTGATAACTGATATGATCTATTGGCCTATATCCAAAATCATAAGCATGCAACTTATGGTGGCTTGCTTTACGGCCATCCTCAGACAAAGGCTTAGCTTTTTTGAGACTGCTATGATTAAAGCCAGGCGCTACTGTTGAAGTATGGCCCTCAAACTCAAATAACTTTCCATCTGAAGACATAGCAAGCTCTGCATCAAGATCTTCTATACTCATATTCAACTGAAACGGTTTACCTAAATAAGAAAGTGCGTTGTAAAGAGGGTTAACTCTTAAGTCTTCATGCGGATACATTTTGTCTTCGCTTCTTACTAAATTTCTAAAACGAGCCCCATGTCCATCTTTAGAGTTTTCACAAAATTGGCCTTGCCCAGTTTGATTTAAACTTTTAACACCTAAAGGAAGTGCAAATGTATCTACTGCCTCACAATTATAATTGATGCCGGTTCCGCTCATAATATCTGTAAAGTCAAAAAGCTCTACTTTAGAAGAAACATACTGATCGCCTACATAATGTTCAAACTTATCATTTAACATCAGCTCTGTGATTTCTGATAATGCCGTATAAATATCTTGAAAGACTTCTTGCCTTAAACTATCAAAATTTTGTGACTTTTCACCCGACTCATAATCTTCTCTTAAAATATCTAACTTTAAATCAATATTTGAAATTCCTAAATTAGCAATAACACCAAGTAATTTATCTTGAACTAATTTTTTGGTGCCTTCAGAGTAATACTCTTCACAAGCCACCATAAGGGCCTCCATGGCGGCACTATAAATGTCTGGCCTCGATTTACCTAAAGCTTCTAAAATATTTTGCTTTGATTTTACTCTTGTATTTTGGCAATCAAAAGCATTTTGCTCTAATTGCTCTTGCCCAATCATTCTTAATTTATCTATTAAATTTTTATATTCATTTTCACCCTTTATAAGGCTCTCTATATAATGGGCGTAATTCCAGGCTAGTTTATCTATATAATTAGTTTTTAATAATTTCTGCTTATCATTATATTGGCCTTTAATTGTATTAGAGTTTACAGCACCTTCTTTTTCATGGGGCTTTAGGCTGTCAGACAAATAAGCTAATGGCCCTTCAACTTTTTTATTAATATATTTTTTGCTAAATACAGCTTTAAATTTATCAGAAATCAAGTCGTCTAAGCTTTTAGTGTTTGGCATAAATAAGTCATGGTCACCATACTTAATCATTGTTTCGTAATAAGCATAAGCCCCATCCCATAAGGGCTGAAAACTTCTTAGTAACTCATCCCATTTTTGCTGGGTTTGATCCTTACCTTCTGACAAAAAGGCATGCCACTCTGCTGAGCGGCTTAACATCTTTTTATACGAATACTCTAAAGGCTTTTGGGTAATTGTGCTTTCGCCAATGCAGGGTCTATAGTGGTTACCTGCACATTCTTTTATTTTTGTAGGCCTATTAATTTGCCCTTCAAAAAAACCTAAATCAGTTAAGTCTGTAATTTGATCTATAATTTCATTAGCATCTTTTAAATAAGCGCCTCGCCTCATCCAAGGCCTCACCACTGGGTTCCAAACTTTTTCCGTAAAGGGCTCATAAAATAAGAAAGTACTGGCTTCAAAAGCCACCTCTATCATAAAGCCTTTTGGGCCACCCATTTTAGACAGATGCCTTACCCGCCTAACTCCTTTAATGACTAAAGTGCCACCGTCATTTAAAAGTTTTTGTGCAGAGTCAACACCCAAGTCAGCAGCAATCTTTTTTTCCCACCTATCTAATACTTCATTTCTAAGTATATGCCCTACAGATTCCCTCAGTGAATAAATAGCCCAACCTAATACAGCACCAGAAGCTGTGCCATTAGCATAATCGGCGTATTTTTGTGTTGAGGTCCAACGGAAAAAAGCTTCTGTACAGGCTGTTTTAATTTTTTCAAATTCTTCGTAATCATTAAAATTATTTTCAAAACTATCGCGCATTCCTTTTCTTAAATTTTTTCTACAAAGGTGTAGCTCTTTATCTTGGATGCCATCCCAAATAGCAGTAAATAAACCAATACCGGCACCCATAGAGGCACCACTAACGAAAGTTCTTTTAGCGCGGATCCAATCTACTTTCTTTTTTAAGACTTCATAGATTTTTGAGTTTTTAGGAATTTCACCATTGCGCATGCCTTGTGAAATTCTTTTGCGTGCAACACTTTTTCCATTGGCATTTGGAATAACTGCCTTTGGAGATAAATAAAAATTACATAAATCATCAATAAGGCCCGAGTGCCTTGCTAAGCCCATGCCCGCTTGCATAGATAAAACTACACCACCAATAATAAAATGAGATTGCGGGTTTAAAATACTTTCTTCAGCCCAATGGGTTAAGTAAGCTGGGTCGTCGCTATCCGTTTGCCCAATGGCCATACTGGCTGACATACCTAAAAAATCACCAATGTATTCTTCACCAAATTCAGAAACCATTTCTCGGCCCGTGCCTCGCATAGCTAGCGCTGCCGTTGCAAGACCTGCTTTTGATAATATTTTTTTACTAAAAATAGTTTTTAAAGTTGATGGGCGGCCATTCCTTAAACAGCTTTTGCGCATTTCTCTTAGAAACTGTTCATCTGATAAATTGCTTTTGCGCATTTCAGGTAGGTTATTTTTAAACCTATCCACATCCCTTTTGGCCATATCTGGATCCACATCGATATCGGTAGTAATAATAACTTGAGTACCGGTGGGGGTTTCTAGCTCGGCATAAGTATCTGGATCTACAGAAAGCTGCGCCTGCACGCCAAAGGCATAAAACAGAAACATAAAAATAAATGCAGCTTTTATCATTATATATATTAAATGCAAAAACCTTACCAACAGTGGCCTCAAGCACATGTCTAACCTGCTGAAATTACTATATAATTACTGTATCAAACTGAGACTCATGGCTTCTTTTGTTGAGGCTGTATAGTAGGCTCAACATACGTCAGATAGTTATACAATTTATTGTATTTATTTTAGAAATTTTTTTAGAGGCGATACTGTCCAAACTTTTTACAGATGTTAGCAAAACTTGTTAACTTTACATAAATGCTTATAACTTTTGGCAGTTAGAACCAACCTGGTGTACATAGGTAGCACAGGACAACTATTTTTAATGGCACAAGCTTTGAAGTAGTTATCATTGAACTTAATTATTAAACTATCTGGAGGATATATGAAATTAACACTAGTAATCGCTGCAATCGCTGCTTTTGGTCTAACAACTACAGCTCACGCAAAAGGTAAAGGCAAAGGCGCTAAAACAACTAGCCAAGTAACTACAACAGGAGTTGCAACAGCTACTGATGCTAAAACACAAGCTACAACTACTACTCAGGATGCTGCTACTAGTGTTTCTGCAGAGACTGAATCTGTATGGATTAACAATTCTAGCAGGATGTCAGTTGCACAAATGGCAACAGGCCTAGAAAATGGAACACTTTCTGCTGCTGGAGCTCCAGCAATTGCTGAAATTATTTCTGATGGTGTTGTTTCTCAAAGTGAATTAAATACCTTAGAAAATATAAAGCAAAACTGTGGTAAATAACTTAAATCCACAAAGCTAAAAATAAAAAACCAGCTACAAAGCTGGTTTTTTTATATCTAAAATTTGTTAGTTGTTTAATTTTAGCTACGTAATTTTTTGTTTTCAGATTCTAATACATTTACTAATGTGCGTAGGTCGCTAATTTCATTTTTAAGTATTAAAACTTGTTCTTCTTTTTCCTGAAGAACCTGCCTGTAAGCAGACTTTATCTCAGCCAACAAAGCTTCAGTCACATGAGACTGGCTACTTACGGGCTGAGGATTGTTCTGAGAAACCCAAGCCTTTTTTTCAGCTTGAGCTTCCAAGAATTTTTTATGTGGAGGGTTATTGCGTGGGGGGGCGATGACCTCTCTTTGAATCATAGATTCTTCCGAGTCCGCCACTTGGCTTTCCATCATTTGATGGTCTACTAGTGGTAAGTCCTTTAAAAGGTATTTACCGTTTTTATAAACATGCATAGCCTGACCAGAACGTATTCTGCGTCTTAAAGTAGAGACACTCACATGATATTTGCTTGCATACTCTGTTAAGGCTAACCATTCATTATTCATTCAGTAAATCCCTTCGATCTGACTACCCAAATTTAGCAAAAAGCCTATTCAAGTAAAGCCCCACAAATGAAGTCTAGACTTGAGTACCGTCTAGTTTCCACGTCTATAAAGGGTTTTAGGATACTAGCCCCTCTTTGTCAGTAAAATTTCACAGGCCTATGCAGCATAGCCATGCCTAGCTAAATAGGTCAAAAGTAGAAACCTAACAAATCAAGTAGCCAACATTTTTTAGGTTTTATAGTAAATTGAGCTTAATCATATTTAACCATCTGGGGTGCTCAACATACTCAAGGTCTTGGTCAAACTATAAGTAAGCCATTGTAATTACAGTAGTTTTTAATATGGCTAGTCAATGACCAGATGGTTTTCTTGTAGTCTAAACAGCAAACACCTACACTTATAAGCATGAAACTTAGCTCTAAGAAAAACCCAGCTCTCGTACTTAGCGGAGGAGGAATGAAGGCAGCAGCTTTCCATATTGGTGTTTGCTTAGCACTTAGAGATAAGGGATTTAACTTTGCTGGTGGAACAAAAAAGGAAGTAAAGGCAGCTAAATATCCTGATAGCCTTACCTTTAAAAATTATGTTGGCTCAAGTGCCGGGTCAGTAATTGCTACTTTTTTAGCCAACGGCTACTGCCTAGATGCAATCATTGATGCCTTTACTCAAGGTGAAGGCCTCACTGATTTCACTCGAAAAAGCGATAAAAAAGATATTAAAAAAGTACTCGAACCCATTACCTACAGAAAGCTTTTTGGAATAAGCTTTAAGGGTGCTAGTCCAGCTAGACTACTGTCTAGCTTATTTCTAAGTAAAAAAAGTTTTGATGGAGGTATAGAGTCTCTGTTAAAGCAGCGCCTTAAAGTTACCGGCTTTTTTGATGTTAAGAATATTGAAGCCTATATTCGCGAACAGGTTTCTGATGGACGCTCCTTTAAAGACCTTGGGGTTGAGCTTTCTATTATTTCTACACATTTAGATTTTGCTAAAAAAGTTGTTTTTGGAAAAGGCTCAGAAGAGCTTTCAAATAAACATATAGAATATGCTGGCTATGCAAGCATCAGCGAAGCCGTGGCAGCATCCACTGCCATACCCCCTGTTTTTTCACCCTTTGGTATTACTAATGATGAAGGTAAGGAGCTCTTCTTTTTTGATGGAGAAATCAGAGACACACTCTCTACACATGTGGCTGCCGAGCATGGGTCTGATTTAGTCATTGCCTCATACTCCATGGCTCCATATACATTTAATTCTAAGATTGGCTCTTTAAATGATTTTGGTATACCTGCTATTATTAACCAAGCCCTTTATCAAATGATTCAACAAAAAATTGAGAGCTTTGTAGACCACAGAAAAAATGTAGCTGATATCGTTAATTCGGTAAAAGGTTATTTAAAAGAAATTGATGTGCCAGAAAAGCAGAGAAAGCATTTACTGCAAATAATTTTAGATAAAACTGGTTTTCAGCCCGATGTAGAATACATTTATATTCATCCTTCAGAAGAAGACTATAAGCTTTTCTTTGCAGATCATTTTAGCTTAAGCACTAAGGTATTAAAGCAAATTGCTGAAAGTGGCTTTAGAAGTGCTATGAACATTCTGCGAAAATATAATGTTTAAATCTCTTTAGAAACAAACTTCCAAAGGCCTGGCATAATTATAGCTGCAAGCACAGTCTTAAAAACCATACCCGGTAAAAATGGCATTAACCCCAAAGAAATAACTTTATTTGTTGGAACATAAAAACTAAGCCATGTAAGACCACAAGCAAAGATAATAATATGTCCTAATAAAAAAGTGACTAAAGCTGTACTTAAGCTTCTATCTTTAGCTTTATCTCCTGCATAACCCATAATTGTAGCCGCAAAAACAAAACCAATAAGATAGCCACCAGTGACACCGCTTAATGTAGCAAGGCCTGCAGCCCCTGCAGAAAATACAGGTAAGCCAATAAGCCCAAAAACTATATATAAACAAGTTGTAGCAAATGCTCTTTTGGCGCCAAAAGCCGCTCCAATTAACAATACTGCTAAGCTTTGCGCTGTTACTGGTACCGGAGTAAAAGGCAGTGCTACTGAAATTTGTGCACATAATGCCAAAATACAGGCGCCCATAAATGACAAACAAATATTTGCGTAAAAACTTTTAGTGTCTTGCTTAAGGTGAGTATCTATTAAGTTATATTCCATTTTAAAATAATTGTCCTACTGATTTTGTTACAAATTCATAAAAACTAGAAGACATGAAGCCTACTAATAAAACTAAAGTTGCCATAAGACCTACAGAAAATTCTGTTAGCTGCTTACTTCTGCCAGAAGAAAGCATGCACTCGTCTTCACTGAAAAACATATGAACAATTGGTTTTAAATAATAATACACACTGATTACAGAGTTTATTACGCCCCATACAGCCAACCATATAAGTCCATTTTGAATTGCCGCTGAAAAAATAAATAACTTACCAAAGAAACCAACTGTTGGAGGTATGCCCGCCAATGACAATAAAAGTAACGATAATGATATAGCTACCCATGGGTTTTTACGCCCCAGACCCTTTAGGTCTTCGATGTAAATTTCTTGACCCACTCTTGATTCATATAAGCTTGCCACGCCAAAAGTGCCTAGTGTCATTAATAAATAACCGAAGCTGTAAAACAAAACTCCTGAAGCGCCAACTGCATAGCCGCCGCCAAGGCCCATAGAAATAATACCAACTAAAACATAGCCCGTATGAGATAAGCTTGAATAAGCTAACATTCTTTTAAAGCTTTTTTGTCCAAGCGCACATAAGTTACCTATAAGCATAGTTATAACAGCTAATACTTGCATGACATTTAAAAGTGTTTCTGAACTTTCAGGCATTAAAAAACCTGTTGCAAAAAATCTTAAGAAAACAACAAAGGTAACAACCTTAACTCCTGTCGACATAAATGTCGTTAATGGGGTTGGTGAACCCTGATAAACATCTGGCACCCAAGAATGGAAAGGGAAAACCCCAGCCTTAAAGCAAAGGCCTAAAAGAGTCATAACTATCCCTGATAAAAACACAGGGCTTGTTGATACAAGCTCAAAAGATGCAGATTTAAGTAAGCTAAATTGAGTCGTACCTGAACCACCATAAATAAAAGCAATACCAAATAAGAAAATAGCAGAGCCCAAGCTTCCTAAAACGAAATACTTAAAAGCTGCTTCTTTAGACAGTTTTTCTTCGTCACTTAGTGCAATTAAAATATACAAGCACAGAGACATAATCTCGATACCAATAAATGTAATAATTAAATCGTTAGACCAAGCAACAATCATCATACCGACAGCTGCATTCATCATTAAGAATACAATTTCTGAAAACTGCCTATGGCATGTTTCAAGATGTTCACGTGCGTATACAATAGAAAAACCTGTCGCAAGAATAATTAAAAAGTTTGACCAGATAGAGAGTCCATCAAAAACCAAGGCCCCAGAAAAAACTAAACTACTTTCTGCTGGAAAGATAACACTTAATCCTGCAGCTACTATAAGTCCTAAAAAACTATAAATTAATACAGAAAATGAAGAGGGCTCTTTATTGCCTCTGAAAACTTTCATAAAAAGAGGTACTAGGCTAAAGAAAAAGAGTGCAATAGCCGGAGTTACAAATGTAATAGAAGAAGGCTCTAGTTGGATATTCATTTTGACTCTCCTTGGCTGTTGTTACTATTAACTTCTGGGCCGTTTGCTTGACCAACAATATTAAGTTCATAGTTAGACATATTTTTTGATAAATGATTTAAGCTGGCTTCAGAATAAGAAATGAAGTGGTTGGGGAAAATACCCATCCAAAAAATCATTACTATGAGTGGAGCCAAAACAAGCTTCTCTTTTATTGTTAGCTTAAAAAAGGCTTCATCTTTAGAGGCTACTAACTCACCCTCTGGACCAAAGAAAACTCTTTTGACTAACCAAAGCATATAAGCTGCACCAAGTATTACACCCAAAACAGCAAAACCTGCTGCTACTTTAGAGGCGCCGAATGTACCTAATAAAATTAAGAACTCACCAACAAAACCATTAGTCATTGGAACAGCAATAGACGACATTGTTACGATAACAAAGGCTATTGCATAAATAGGCGCCTTTACAGCTAGGCCACCATACTTAGTGATTTCACGGCTATGAGTACGGTCATAAAGCATGCCCACCAAGAAAAATAAAGCACCAGTGCTAATACCGTGGCAAAGCATTTGATAAAGGCTACCTGTTAATCCAAATGTATTTAAAGAAAAAATACCAATAACAACATAACCCATGTGACTCACTGAAGAATAAGCTACTAATTTTTTAATATCTGTTTGAACCATAGCCACTAGAGCACCATAAATAATTCCCATGACTCCTAAATATAAAAAGAGCCAAGACCAATATTCAGCGGCCTCTGGAAAAACAGGAAGCACTAACCTTAAGAACCCATAAGTCCCCATCTTCAACATTACACCTGCTAAAATTACAGACCCAGATGTTGGTGCTTGAACGTGAGCATCTGGCAACCAAGTATGTAAAGGGAATAAAGGCACCTTAATGGCAAAGGCCAAGCAGAACCCAAAAAAGAGTAATGTTTGAGTGCTAAAATAAGAGCCCGCTACAAAAGGTATATCTAATGCGTAGAAATCTAAAATGCTAGCACTCATGACACCACCATTTGATTTGGTCATAAAGATTAAAGCAATAATTCCCAATAGCATAAACACAGAGCCTGCCATCGTATAAATAAAGAACTTCATTGCTGCATATAATTTATTCTTGCCACCCCAAATACCTATTAAAAAGTACATCGGTATTAATGATAGCTCAAAAAACGTATAAAAAAGAATGGCATCTAGTGCTAAAAAAGTTCCTATCATTGTTGTCTGCAAACCTAGCAAACATAAATGAAAAACTTTTGTCTTTTTAGTGATTGAATTCCAGCTGCCTAAAACAACGAGTGGCAGCATAAAGCTTGTGAGCATCACTAGCCAAACTGAAAGACCGTCTATGCCTACAAAATAGGAAATACCCATTGAAGGAAGCCAAGAGATTTTTTCTGCCATCTGAATGTCTATTGTAGTCTTGTCAAAATTACTAAGCATAAATAGACATAACAAAAAATGAACTATTGAAAAAATAAATGTAGAAACTTTTATGCTTTTATCCGATTTCAAAAAACAAAGTAAAGCACCAAAAATTAAAGGCGTAAAAATAATTGCAGATAAAGTCATTATTTACCCATCCCTGTCATAATATAAAATAAAGTTACAGCAGAACCCAGTAGCATATAAAATGCATAGGTTTGCATATTACCATTTTGAAAACTTCTAAAGCCTTTTCCACAACTAACAGCAAAACGCGATAAAAGATGAGTGCATTTATCAACAAACGAAACATCAATGTCAGACCATAATATTTTAGAAACACCTATTAGTGGTGTAATTATTTTTGCTTGATATAACTCATCTACTAAATATTTCTTTTCCACTAGCTGATGCAAAGGTTTAAACTGCTCAGTAAATTTGTCTACAAAAGTAATTTTTTTGATATAACAATAATAGGCTAGCAATGCAGAGGCACCTGCTACAGTCACAGACCAGCCCATAAGTAGCCACTCTGTTATTGCGCTGCCATGGATATCTAGATGCACTACTGTGTGCCCCAACCAGTCCCCCAAAATATTTGGCGGATGGCCAGGAAGTACTGCAGAGATTACATGCGGGATTCCTAAAAACCCTGCAGTTGCAGACAAAAAGCCTAAAACCATTAATGGAAAAGTCATTGTTAAGCCAGACTCTTTAACTTTATGATCTGACCTTGTTTCTTCACCCCAGAAAACAAGGCACATTAAACGTGTCATATAAAAAGCCGTCATAGCAGCACCTATCATGCCTAATGCCCACAACCATTTACTTCCTAATGGACTTGCCCATGCAAGCCATAAGATTTCATCTTTACTAAAAAATCCAGCAAATGGTGGCATGCCGATTATTGCCAACCAACCAAACATAAAGGTCCAGTAGGTAATTGGCATTTTCTTTTTAAGCCCACCCATTTTTCTCATGTCTTGCTCGTGGTGCATAGCATGGATAATACTACCCGCCCCTAAAAACATAAGCGCTTTAAAAAATGCATGAGTCATCAAATGAAAAAATCCAGGAATAAAAGCTCCTGTACCCACAGCTAAAAACATATAGCCAAGCTGTGAAACTGTTGAATAGGCTAAGACTTTTTTAATATCCCATTGAGTAAGGCCAACAGCTGCAGCTAGAACTGCTGTTAAACCACCAATAGTTGCAATCACCATCATTACGTTAGGAGCCACCATAAATACCGGGCTCATTCTAACAATCATATAAATACCAGCCGTTACCATAGTCGCCGCATGTATAAGAGCTGATACAGGAGTAGGCCCTGCCATTGCGTCTGGAAGCCAAACATAAAGAGGTATCTGCGCAGATTTACCAGTAGCCCCTATAAATAAAAAGAGACAAGCTAATGTTACTGGCCCAGCCCATCCTATTTCTGGAATTGCTGGCATCATTTCATTTAGTTCACCAAAGCTGAGTGTGCCAAATGTATAAAATAACATAAACATACCCAGTAAAAACCCTGCATCACCAATTCTATTTGTGATAAAGGCTTTCATGCCTGCAGCTGCTTTTTCTTTATCTGTAAACCAAAAGCCTATTAATAAATAAGAGCAAAGGCCAACGCCTTCCCAGCCCACAAACATAAGAGGCAAGCTTGAAGCCAATACTAGAACAAGCATATTAAATAAGAAAAAGTTTAAATAAGAAAAATATTTAGCAGGCCTCTCATCATGATCCATATAGCCAATACTAAATAAATGTATAAGCGTCCCAACTCCAGTTATAATTAAAATCATAATGGAGCTGATTGGATCTACTAAAAACTCTGCCGCTATATTAAGTGAGCCAATATTAATCCAGTCAAAAAACTTCACCAAAACCATATGGTCAGGAGCCGCCTTAACTTTAAAGAATAAAGCTACTGAACAAATAAAGCTGATCAAGGCAGCGCCAGTCCCTATAGAACCAGCTACTTTTATATTTTTAGAACGAAATCGAATTCCATTAATTAAGAACCCAATAACTGGGGTTAACAAAAGAATGGATAGTAATGTTTTTTCCATAAAGACCTTTTCTTAATCTCTTAAAGTTTCAAAAAGTTTAATGTCAATTTTCTTAAATTTCTTAAAGACAGTTACTGCAAGAGCTAAACCCACTCCAGCTTCTGCAGCCGCAACCGTCATCACAAAAAAGCTCATAAGCTGACCATCTAAGCTTGAGTTAAAATAACCAAAAGAAACAAAAGATAAGTTAACTGCATTTAACATAAGCTCTATGCCCATTAAAATAACGATTATATTTTTTCTAACTAGGACACCGAAAGCCCCAATACTAAAAATTAAAATACTTAAAAACAAACAATGATGAAGCGTAATAGTACTAGCTATCATGTGTGCCTCCCTTAGTGCGAGACAGAGCAACGGCTCCAACTGCTATTAATAAAAGTAATAAACCTAAGGCTTCAAATGCAAAAATATATTTAGTGTATAATGTCGTACCCAAGGCTTTAATATCAAACTCTTTGCCCGCGCCAAGGCCAGCAACATCTCCGTAACTAAAAAGCTTTGAGCTAATAGCCCAACAGAGTAAGCCTGCTGATAAAAACTTAAATACATTAATGACAGGGTTTCCAGAGAAGGCAGATTCTTCATCTTCTTTTAAATCAAAAAGCATAAGAACCATAACAAACATCACCATAACCGCGCCCGCATAAACCATTAATTGAACGGCGGCAATAAATGGTGCTTTTAATTCAAAGAAGATAAAAGCCAAATCAATCATTGCTAGCGCTAAAAATAAAGCCGAATGAAGTGGGTTTTTACAAAGCACGACAAGCAATGAAAAAACCACTAAGACAATAGATAAAGAATAAAAGATAGTAGGGCTCATAATTATAACCACTCCGTTCTCATTAATAATACTAAGGCTGCAGTAATTATAGTGTTTGCAAGTGCCCAAGGAAGCATTGTCTTCCAGCCTAGGTCCATAAGTTGATCATACCTAAAGCGTGGCAACGTCCAGCGAACCCAAATGAATACCCATAAAAACAATAAGATCTTTGTAAATAAAACTACATGTAATGCAAAGGCTGTAACAATACTTGCTTTTGTTGCAGAAAATCCAAAGCCTGCAAAGAACGCATTTACAGCTTCTGTAGAAATAAATGGAAGATTATAACCGCCAAAATAAAATGTAGCCATAAGCGCAGAAGCTACAAGCATATGGCCATACTCACCAATATAAAACATTAGCATTTTTAGGCCACCGTACTCAGTATGGTAACCAGCGACTAATTCTGCCTCAGCTTCAGGAAGATCAAAGGGCGTTCTGTTAGTTTCTGCAAACATCGCACAAAATAAAAGAACAGCTCCTAATGGCTGATAGAAAATACCCCAATTAGGTAAGAATGGAACAATAACTTCTTTTCCCATAAAGAAAAAACTTAAAGGCCCCTCTTGATAGGCTACCATTTCTGCAAAATCAAAAGTCCCGTAAATGAGTAAAATACCAACTAAAGCCAACCCCAATGCTAACTCATAACTAATCATTTGCGCACATGCTCTTAGGGCGCCATACATTGAGTACTTATTATTAGAAGCCCATCCCGCCATTAGTAAGGCGTAGGCACCCAATGATGAAATACCTAAAACAAATACTATTCCTACGCCCATTTCAAAACCTTGAAAGGCAAAGCGGTAAGGCCCCCAAGACTTTCCAAACATTTCAAAAGCGTCAACCAAGATTGGGGCTGAAAGTGGAATACTTGCAAAGGCTAATGCACCAGGGACTAAAGCAATAACAGGCGCTGCATAAAATAAAAACTTTTTACCTTTTGAAGGAACAAACTCCTCCTTAAATAAAAACTTAACGGCATCTGCTAATAATTGTGTAAGCCCAAGTGGGCCTACACGATTGGGACCAAATCTATTTTGAATAAAAGCAGAACCCCTGCGTTCAACCCAAACTAATAGTGGGACAATTTGTACCATCAATAAAAAGATAACTAGAATTTTAATTATATTAATTGAAATTTCGAAAATATCAGCGCCCATAATTTATTCCCACTCCAAGGCTTTAGATTTAATTTCCCAGATAAGGCCCAGGATAAAAATCAATAAAAATACAGCCATCACACTAAATATGTAAACGCCATGTCCTTCATTAACAAAATCAAGATACGTCACAGCCCACGGATACATAAAAATAATTTCTATATCAAAAAGAATAAATAAGATGGCCGTTAAATAAAATTTTATTGGAACTTTACTATGGCCTGTCTCTTGAACTTCTAGTCCGCATTCATATGATGAATCTTTAACGCTTGAGTACTTAGGCTTTGGCCCCAGTAAAGAAGCAACAAATAATAAGGCTGACCCAAACAATAAAGTGACGGTGCCTAAAAATATAATGGCGATCAAAGGCGACATAAAATGTTTTCCCAACGATGATAAGTTACTGTGATTTCATAAGAAAATACCAAGGCTTTGCCAAAAGTGCTATGAAGAAATCTGCTATTCACAATGGGCATTCACCGCGTTAAACATCTCTTAACTATAAAAAAATTTCATACTTATTCTTTAAAAATTTTTAGACAATTTGTTTTAGTCATATTCTAATAACTTTATCAATTGTCTTGCTTTGAACTATGATGGCTGGCAATTTGAGATCTGTGTCTACTCCGACTAATGATGCTAATAACTTAAACAACACCTCTAGTCTTAAGCTTAGGTTAGTGGATTTTATTGCCAATAAAAAAAGCAAACTTACCACTTCCAATCTAATAGTAAGTGGCTGTACAAATAGTTTAATAAAAAGCCTACTTATTGAGCAGTTTCCAGCAGAAAAGCCATTACTCATTATCTTATCTTCAGAAAAAGAGGCCAACCAATTAAAAGAACTAATTGGTTTTTATGCTAAAGATTTAAACACATACCTGCTGCCTAAGTATGATGTTAGTCCTTTCTCGGGGCTATATCCTCAATCTCAAATTTCTTCAAAAAGGATTGGCTGGGCATCAGCGGCACAAAGGGCAAAAAAGGGCGATATTTTTATAGCCCCTATCGAGGCCCTGCTCACAAAAACAATGCCTGCTGATATTTTAATGGACCATAGTTTTGAATTTAAAGTAGGCCAAGATTTACCGGCCCACTTTGATAAGCAACTTTCTGACCTGGGCTACTCTCTCACTCCATCTGTTGAAGATATCGGTACCTATGCAAAGCGTGGTGGAATTATAGACATATTTTCAACAGCTCACTCGCTACCTTTGCGTATTGAGCTTTTTGGCGATGAGATTGAAAGCATAAGAAGTTTTGATCCAATAACACAAAGAAGTAAAGAGAGCTTAAAAAAATTCACACTGATTCCTGCAAAAGAAATTATATATGATGAGAACCATTATGAAAAAGCTATCGCAAGCTTTCGTAAGTTAAAATCTGTAACTGACCCTATTGATTATGATGAGACACTTAGAAATCTTATTCAGAAAAATTACTTTTATGGTTTAGAGTTTTTAGGTCATCACTTTTATAAAGATAATGACCGCTCATTTCTCAGC
>JALZUS010000075.1 GCA_023299885.1 Bdellovibrionales bacterium
TATTTGCATCTGTTTGATCCATGCTGATTTCAGCAATTGTGTTTGTAATTGTGTCGCCACTAGTACCTAAATTAATTTGACAAGATATATCTAAGCTCGCAGACCCTCCTGCAGCAAGACTTCCCACTGTCCAAATAGGCGCAGCATAAGCACCTGTAGCACTTACAAAAGTAGTACCCGCTGGACAACTATCTTCTACAACTACATTAGTAGCCACTGCGGGTCCGGCATTAGCAACACTTAGCGTGTAAACTATATTATCACCCTCATTAGGCGATATATTGTTAACAGACTTAGTTGCCGATAAATCAGCTTCATTATTAACTACAATTATTTCGGATAAATCATCATTATTAATAGTTGATAACTCTAACTGATCCATGCTGACAGTTGTGATTGTATTTGTAATTGTTGTGCCCGCAGCCACGGCATCTACTGTCGCTGAAATTCTTAAGGTAGCCGAAGCTGAGTCAGCCAAACTTCCAATAGCCCAAACCCCTGAGCTCGCACTATAAGAACCTTGAGACGCCACATCACTCACATAAGTAACACCCCTAGGAAGTTGATCTACTATTTGTAAGCTTGTTGCTGTACCTTGCCCATTATTAGAAATACTAATTGTGTATTCAATAGTATCGCCAATTAAAGGATTATTATTATCAACAGTTTTTGCTGTAGCTAAGTCAATAGCACATACAGTTGTTTTTATATTATCAAGTAAAGTAACACTACTTCCAGTATTAGTGATTTGAGCTTCTATTTCTGGGTAGTTCCCATTAGGCCCAGTACTATCAAAAAGAAAAGGGCCGCAAGTAAAGCTTCCGCCAGTGCAACTACAGTTAGCTGATGTTGGGTTAGCATCAAGAGCAGTGATAGCTATGCTATCACCACTAGCTCCACAAGTTCCGCTAATGTTAGTAGCTTGCCCAGAAACAAAACAACGTGGCGGCGCCATATCTACAAAGAATTCTGGCTTACTTGTGTCAACACCATCAATATGGTGATTTTCACCACAAGCTGATAACAATACTAATAACAGAAAAACTATATACTTCTTAATCATTCTTTTTAACCTTGCTTGCTGCTTTCTTTACTGTTTTTTTAGCTGGACTTTTAACGTGTAAAACATCACCAGGAATAATTCTAATTAAATGTAAGTTAGATATAGCAAGCTGTTTCCACTTAGAAACATCGCCATATATTTTTTGACTTAAAGAATAAAGAGTATCACCTTCTTCTACTACAACCTCAGCTTTGTCTTTGTTTACATTGTTGTAACCAGAGTAAAAAACTAAAGCTTTTTCACTGTCATCCATCGAGAGTTTAGAGTACTCAGCACCCTGCTCCTCAGCGAGGCGTTCTTTCCTTTGTAAGTCTGGGTGGACTTGATAATAAAGATAACCATCTTTACCTTTAACAACATGCTTTACTGAGTCTTCTAAAAATTTAGACTCATGGCCTGTGCTTTTCTTAACTTCATTACCTAAACTGTCATAAATAACCTTGTCAGAATTCCCGCCTCTAGTAAAAACCTGAGGCTTTGTAGCATCATACTCTGGGTGAAATTCTGGGATTTGCTCCCCAAGCTTTAAACCCCTAGATGTACAAGCCAACATAGAAAAAGATAATAATAAAATCAAAAATTTACCCATTACTTAGATACTCCTTCACATTGATTACCAGGAGGCCTTTTTAAAATAATCTTAATTTCTACTCTTCTATTTACTCTGTGTGCTTTTTGATTATACCGACCCACTAAAGGCTGAGACTCTCCCATTCCTATAGTTTGTATAATTTTTTTATCTACACCTTGTTTCACAAAGTAATCTTTTATAACTCCAGCACGCTCTTTAGAAAGCACTTTGTTATAAGAAATACTTCCTGGGGCTGATGCATGGCCAATGAGCTCTACTTTATCAATTTCTCTAACACGCTCTTTAATAAGTATAGCCAATCTATCTAAGTTTTTATCTTCATAAATAACGCTAATATCCTTGGGGAATCTTACAACAGCGTAATTAGTATGACCAAACACAGGTAACTTTTCACAAAGCATAGCTTCATCTAATTTTACGACCTGAATAGGCTCTCTTTTTTTAGACCATACATTAGGAGTGATTTTTAAGCCGGCACTCAATCTTAAGTCATTTCCATCAAATTTTAGAGCCTGGTTACCAAAACCTACACCAGCAAATGCAGCCATATTTCGATTAACTCCAAAACTTAAACCAGCATAGAGTTCGTTTGGGTTTTGATTACCATTAGCAAAAGGCAGTGACCATTGGCGGAGCCACTCTATATTGACACCCCAAGTGTCATCAACTGGTATATACACACCTGCGCCTGTTAACACTCTTTTTCTTAAATCAATGTCATCAAAAATTGCATTTTTTGACTGCTTGTAACCGAGATTTACTACAAAATTAAATTTCTTAAAAATACGTTCATAAACAAAAAGACCACCATAGCCAAAACTATCATCAGATAATATTTTTGTTTGCTGAGGACCATTAATAGTATCGATAGTTGTTTCACCACCACCTGTTGGCAGCGATATCAAAGGCATAATTGCAAAGGCATTTCTTTCTGAAGTATGAAACCTCCATTTTAAATTTATATTTAAATCACTCAAGTCACTTTTAGACTGACCAAAACTATCTTCAAAAAAAGAGTAAGTAGTTGTAGCCCCTAATTGCAAAGATTTAGATAGGTAAACTGAAGCCCCCAAATGAATGCCATACATATCACCAATAACAGTGCCTAACTGCTTAGAGTTATCTTGAGTTTTTATTGTTAAAGGTGATTCCACCCAACTGCCACCAATCACAAACGAAAGGTCGTAATCATTATAGACATGGCTATTACTAATACGAGCATCATCTAACATTTCAAAAGTTAAAGTATTAGACCTTTGAAACTGCTGTATATTAACAGCATAAGAATTGTGCGCAAAAATATTCACAAATAAAAAAAAGAATATGAGCTTAAATACGTCCATGTTACCAATCATAAAAAAACCTACTTCATGTAAGTGTTTTTAATTGTTGAGTAAAACTAGACAAAAGACAATATATAAAACTTCATAGTCTATAAAATATTTTTTATTTACTCACTGCAATGCCTAAATAAAAAGCTATATTAAGAAAATATGCCATAAGAATTTGCAATAAAACACTCTACTCGTTTAGCTATTTATGATATTTATGACCAAGTAATCACAGCCTCAAGGAGAGCCAATGAATAAGCATCTAAAAACAATATCTATTGTTTGCGCACTTTTTGCCATTCTATTTTTACTCTTATTTGGATTAGGAAGCGCTCTTGCTCCATTAGTTTTTTCTTTTGGCCTTGCATATTTAATACTGCCTCTTATTAAAAAAATGGAAAGCAAAGGCGTTAGCAGAAGCCTTGCCGTTTCTTTATTACTTTTACTCATTTTTATTACCGCTACTCTTGTTTTAGCTATAGCCGTTCCTAAATTAATTTCTGACTCAAAAGAGCTTTCAAGAAACTTACCTCATATAGCTGCAAGCGCACTCACTAAAATTGAAACCTTATCCTCTAGCTATGGCTATGAAATAGATTTTAGCAAAGAAAGCATTATCCATTTTATAGAGCAAAATAGAGAAAGCCTACAAAGCAAAGTTAGCACAGGAGGATCAAAGCTTATAAAAAGCTTTTTTTCCGGAGTAACAAATTGGATATTGGCTTTATTAAACCTATTTTTAATACCTTTATTCTTTTTTTATATTATTAATGATTTTGAGAAGATCACGAGCCAAATTAAATCCTTTATCCCAACATCTATGCTCCCCAGACTTAGCCGCTATTCAAACCTTAGCAATACTGTGCTTAGTGGCTATATTAGAGGCCAATTAATGGTCGCTTTACTTCTTGGGTCTCTCTACGCCTTTGGACTTACTGTTATTGATTTAAAATTTGGGTTTTTAATAGGGATTATTTCAGGGCTCATTAGCATTATACCTTACGCTGGTTTAAGCATAGGCCTTTCACTAGCCCTACTTGTAGGTTTTGCTAACTTTACTGGCCCTGGATCTATTGTTGGTATTCTTGTTGTTTTTATTATCGTACAAGCCCTTGAAGGCACTATCATTACCCCTAAACTTGTAGGCGATAAAGTGGGCTTAAGCGCACTCACTACTATGCTTGCTTTAATTATAGGTGGTAATTTAATGGGTGTATCTGGAATGGTTCTAGCTATACCTATTGCTGCCATAGCAAAATCAGTTTTATCTGATCTTAAAAAGGAATATCAAGATTTAGAGTTTTATAAATCTTAGCTGTTAGACATTAGTTTAAAAAGTGACTTACTTAAAAAAACTGGTGCCCGAGGCCAGACTTGAACTGGCACGTCCCGTAAAGGACCCAGGATTTTAAGTCCTGTGCGTCTACCAATTTCGCCACTCGGGCATGAGATTTGAATTCTGGTAGACATTGAAGTTCATTCTAAATGACTATTTTGTCAATCCCTTTGCCTGAAAAAAAGTCTTATTAAATAAGACTTTTCATTTACCCAAAATAGCTATGTAATACTCCCCTATGCCAAAAACTAACCAGCCCAACAATCAGCAACAACATAATGATCCCAATAAAAAGAGCGACCCTTTTCTACAAATGGCCTCATCAGTACCCAAGCTTATTATAGACAATAAGCTTGAAGTCTTAGTGTTTTTTATCATTAAAGCCTTTATTACAGCCTTTTCTAGCTTTAGCGCCAACTTTATTGAAAAAAATATACCGGCTATGGACCCTAACTTAAATATGTTAAAAATAGCTCAACAGTTAAGCATCATGATGCTGGACCTCAACTTACAGTTTTTTCTATTCTTATTTGTAGCTAATAGACTTTATGCCTACCAGACTAAAACCACCACAAGCCTATGGAAAATGTTTAAAGA
>JALZUS010000076.1 GCA_023299885.1 Bdellovibrionales bacterium
GTTTTATCTTTTAATGTATTAACAAATATTTTTTGCTTTTTAAGTTCTACACGAGCTAATCGTGCATTTTCAGCATCGATAGTGCCTTTTACATTTTGGCCTTTGCTGTTATGTCCGCGATATTCAAAAATAGGCATTATTGATCCAACTGAGTATTTGTTAATATTTCTTCAATAGATGTAATGCCATCTAATATTTTTTGTATTCCATGGTCTCTAAAGGTAATCATGCCTTGCTCTAAAGCTGTCTTTTTAATGGTTTGGCCATCTTTTCTTTGCATAACAAGGCTTCGTATTTCTTCTGTAACTACTAAGAGCTCTTGAATAAGTGTTCTGCCTGTATAGCCTTTTTGAGAGCAATGCTCACAACCATTAGCTTTATATATTGTGCGTCCAATAACTTGCTCTGGTTTTATTTCTAAACCAGCTAACTCTTCGTTTGATGGATGATAAGCTTCTTTGCAATGTGGGCATAAAACTCTTACTAACCTTTGCGCTCCAACACCAAGTAATGAAGAGGCAATTAAAAAGGGTTCACAGCCCATATCAATAAGCCTTGGGAAAACACCTGCAGAGTCATTAGTATGAATAGTAGATAAAACAAGGTGACCTGTTTGCGAGGCTTTAATAGCAATCTCTGCTGTTTCTAAGTCACGAATCTCACCAATCATAAGTACATTAGGATCTTGACGTAAAACAGATCGTAATCCAGCAGCAAAGGTAAGCCCAATTTTTGAGTTTACTTGTATTTGCCCAATGCCATGGATTCTTTGCTCGACTGGGTCTTCAACAGTAATAATGTTTTTATCAATAGTATTAATTTTAGTGAGACAAGCATATAAAGTGGTTGATTTACCACTACCAGTAGGGCCCGTTACTAAAAAGATGCCGTAAGTTTTATCAAGCATATGAGCAATATGATCTAAGTTAGCTCTTGAAAAACCAAGCTGTTCAAGTTCAAGGACTACATTGGACCTATCTTGTAAACGCATAACAATACGTTCACCAAAAGCTGTTGGCACTGTACTTAAACGTACATCAATATCTTTACCAGCTAGCTTTAAAGGGATACGTCCATCTTGAGGTAAACGTTTTTCTGCAATATTAAGGTTTGCCATAACTTTGATACGAGAAGAAATAGCATTTTGAAGCCTTTTAGGCGGCTTATAAACATCGTATAAAACGCCATCCACTCTAAAACGGACAACCATATCACGCTCATAGGGCTCTATATGTATATCTGAAGCTTTTTCTTTTACAGCTCTAAAAAGTAAAGTGTTAACAAGCTTAATAACAGGAGCATCATCATCTCCAGCTTCAAGTAAATCAATGACAGGGTCATCTAAATCAACTTCTTCACCTTGTATGCCATCAATACCATCAAGACTTGTAGTGCTTTTTTCATAAACTCTATTAATAGACTCTTTGAGGCGGGGAGAAGTTGTTAGTACAGGCCTGGTGCGCTTTCCAAATATAACTCTTAAATCATCTAAAACTTTTTGATTAAGAGGGTTTGTAAGCAAAACATTAATATAGTCGCCTTCATCTTTTAGAGGCAGGACTTCATTTGATTTTGCGTAATTAATAGGTAAGTCGCGGACAAGGTCAGTAGCAATTTCATTGGTAGGTATATCTTTAATAAATTCTAAGTCTAAAGATTGGCATAAAGCATGAAGGGCATCATCTGCAGAAGAAAACTTTTTTTCTGCTAGGGCATCACCCACTGGATGAATACCATCAGAAGAAGTCATTTCCATAAGAGACTTAAGGTCTCTTTCGTCAATACTTGTTCCTTTTAAAATAAGATTTTGAAATGCTGCTTCTGCCATAAGTTATCTATATTATGTGGGTTTTTCTTAAGACGTACAACAAATCGAAGGGTAAACAATGATGGCTAGACCAGGGTCTGTAACAGGTATGGACATATATTTGTACTACTGTGCAGCATATAGGCTTTTTATTGAGGTCAAAAAAAAGAGAGCCTTAAAGCTCTCTTTTTTGTAATTCAAATAGATTTATGTCCCTTTAAAAGTTGTCGAGTTCACTTTCGATAGATTGCTCGTTTTCAAAAAAATCATTATTGAAGTTTTCAGTGCTACTATCTAATGGGTCATTAAAATCTACTGAAGGTTCGTTTACAATACCTGGAGCTTCATCAACTAAGTTAAAATCATCACTATCAGTGCCAAGGCTGTCACTGCCAAAGTTAGCGCCATAGCGTGGTAGCCCATCAATAGTGTCGCCAAACGGGTCGCGGCCTCTCATATGGTTTTTAATGAAATCAATACGATCATCAATAACTTTTTGAGTAAGGTTAGTGTTTTGAGATGTATTTCTAATAATTTGCGGAGTAATAAAAACAACTAAATTTGTCTTTTCAACATTTGTTGTTTTTGCTTTAAAGAGCCAGCCCAGTAAAGGTATATCTCCTAGTAAAGGTATTTTATCGACTGTATCAGAAGTGTTTGTTTGGACTAGGCCACCCAAAACAGCCGTATCATTATGGTTTACAAGTATAGTCGTTTTAATATTTCTTTCATCAATAGCAATACCTGCAGGTGCACCCGCTGTAGAAAGAGAGGTTCTGATATTAGGAGCTCTTACTTGTTGATCAATCTTAAGTCTTATTTGCTCTGAGTTAGGGCTGATAAAAGGAGTAATTGTAAGCTTAGTTGTTGCTTGCTGACGGTCAGTACTTGTTGTAATTCCAGCAGCAGTAGAAGTACTTTGAGTACTTACAGGGATATCTTGTCCTACTTCTATTTCGGCCTCTTCATTGTTAACCGACATAATTTGAGGTGTAGACAAAACATTAATAGAACTATTGCTTCTTAGTACTCTGATAAATCCTAAAATATCTTTTACTGTAGTGCCATCAAAACCAGGTGCTGTTAAATTAAAGGTGTCGCCAGCTCCAAAGCCTAAAATACCGCCTCGGTCTCCATTTAAGTTTAATAAGTCAGTAGCGCTTTGAGAAGTTCTGATGCCAATCCTTCCAATACCACCTGTATCTTTATCAAACTTATAAATATCAACACCCCATTGAGAGGCACGAGTCATACTCATCTCTACAATATGAGCCTTAATATAAACTTGGTCTCTGGCCATATCTATTTTAGAAAGTAATGTTTTAACAACAGTATAATCTTGTCGGCTAGCTGTAATAATTAAGCTGTTAGTAGATTCATCAGCTGCAATTTTAACATCACCACCAAATACAGAAACGCCTGCGTCTGAAGAGCTAGAGTTAGCATCATTGTTGTCTCTGTCTCTAGTGAATGTATTTCTTCTAGGGAAGCCTCCAGGAGGTGCATCGACATCTTCTTGAGCTCTTTGCGCCTCTTCAGCCACTCCATTTAAAACTTCAGCTATTTGAGCGGCTTCGCCATGCTTTACATAATAAACATAAACGCCACCGTTATTGCCGGCATCAAAAGGAGTATCCACTTGTGAAACAAGCTTACGAATTTTAGAAATACCAGCGCTGTTACCAACAACAATAATAGAGTTTGTTCTGTCATCAGAGGCCACAAAAGAAAAGCTCTCGGCACCGGCACGGGTTGCTGTTGTATTATTACGATTACCAAACCTAGGCACAGAAGATGTCTTACCTTTGTTAATAATCTTGTTAACAAGTTCAGCTATGTCAGCAGACTTTGCATTAGTCACTTTTATTACAGAAAGCTTTTCTTCAAAGCCAGGTACATCAAGATGCTTTAAAATATTAACAACGCGCTCTACGTTAGACCCAAGGTCTGTCATAATTAAAGAGTTTGTTGGTGGGTAGGGGTCTAGACGGCCTTCTTTTGTGTGTAAACCTCTTAAGTTCTTAGTGATTTCTTCGGCACTAATATACTTAAGTTTAATAATTCTTGTAATCACTTGGTCAGTATTTGGATAGTAAGCGCCTCCATAAATTTCAACACTCTCTGCTTGAGCCGTACGAGTTGTTCTAATTTTTAGAAACTTACCACTTGGGACTACAGTAAAGCCATTCATTGCAAGGGCTGATAAAAAAGCTTTATAGGCTTCAGCAACAGTAATTTTTGAAGGGGCCAGTATTGTTATTTTTCCGCCTCTTACGTTGTTGTCTAAAATAAAGTTTTTGCCGGTAAGCTTACTAACAGCTTTAACAACTTCAACAAGATCAGCATCTTGGTAATCAAAGCTTTCAACAATATCAGGAAAATTCTCGTTTGTGATATCTTCAGGCTGTGCATTTCCGAAGTTAATGCGACTGTCTGTTTTAGCCGTTAGCGGTTCTTGAGCAAAACTCATAGATGCTGTTAGTAGAATAAGTAGTAATAATCTCACGATGCACTCCTTCGCACGCTATTCAATTGTAAAGTCTCTGTTCACTTTTTTTCCGCCCCTTGAACCACCTATTTGTATATTGGTTTCATTCTTTAGGGCTTGATAGGCTTCCATGGCCTGTGTTGGGCTTGTTATTTTCTCGCCATTGACCTCATCTATAGTATCTCCAGGTTTGTACCCAAGCTTACTAAAAATACTATTAGGTCTAATGCTTACAAATTTAAAACCTTGAAGCTCGCCATTCACTCTATTGGGAACCATTCTGGCTTGCTTGAGTGTAGTGAGTAAGTCTGCTGTATACTTATTAACATCATCTCTTGATATAGAAAGTTTAATATTAGACTCGTCGCCACTGCTAGTGATGGGCGCTACTTTTTTAGGTTTATTAAGGCTAATAGAGAGTTTGTTTTCTTCAGGGATTTCTACATACTCAAGGCGGCCATTGTTTAAGTTTTTAAAAGTTACTTTTTTACGCTCAATTTTGGTGACTCTAAAAAGGTCATCTTTTTCTTCTTCAACTCGGTAAGATCCACTCTCTTGTCCGGCACTAATTGTAGCTATAGATTTTGCTTCATTAAGATGAACAATAGTCCCTAAAAGCTCTATGCTGAGGTTTGTTTTAACGGCAGGCCCGTCAAACTCTTCTTTAGCATTTGAATTGTCTTGTGCATTTAAAGCGGGTGGAATAATCCCTTCAGAATTAAAGATATTAGTTTTTTCAATGGGTCTATATTTGTTAAGGCTAATAAAGCTTTGTCTGTTAGAAGTACTCAAAGTTTTCGGTGGAGCCTGGTTAGGTAGCATAAGAGGACGTGTTTTTAGTATAACAATATCACTCACCCAGTAAGCACAGAGCAGCACAAGTACATATATATAGAGGCTTTGAAATGGTAGCCCTAGTTTTTTCTTTGTTTTTTTCATCATTATAATCCTCTAAAAGCTTATCACTCTGGTTTGCAGGGTTTTAGGTGTTTTCCTTTGGTTATACTTAGGTCGTGGTAAGTATTTTCTTGGTGACAGTCGATTTTATATGCATCAGATAACTAAACACTTAGGTGAGCACCTAGTCCAAGATCTTGGAATAAATAAGCAAAATCAATTAACCGGTAAGTGTTTGTGACGGGTCTTATCTGTATCCTTTATTGGGGCTCTTATCGGTGAAGTGCACCAAAAGCAGCAATATAAGGGCTTTCGTGAGTTTGTGATTTGCGTCGAATTCTAAAAACTTCATGGAGTGAGGAAAAATTTTCGTATCAAAATAAGGCATACTGTAAAAATAGTTATGAGATCTAAATTGGAAACATTAGACTGCTTTATACTGTTTTGCGTTATGGCCTAGGTATTGCTTTATATAAAGGTGTGCATAAACACAGCAAATAAATAGAGCGACAAATTTCTAAGGGGGAAAAATGAAATCATGTCTAGTATTTAGTGGCCAGAGTTCACTTGATTTTTGTGATGTAAGAATGAGCATCGTAAGAATTCCAGAGGTATTAACTAAACTTAAAGAGCTTCAAGAGAATTGGGATATTCTCTTTAAAGACAGCATATTTTCAGTGCTTAACTATACAAGTATTGAAGATAAAATCTTTCATCAAAATAAAGACTTAAAAAACTTAATCAAATCAGCAATTCAAGCAGGCCTTTATGAGCGTCATATTAAGAGTGTTCATAAGCATCAATATATAGTGGGCCCTAAAAATAAAGACTCTGCATTACAAATTGCTTTAGGTACAATGAGTGTAAGAGACCTAGTATTCTCTTACTTTGAAAAAGAGCAAGATAAAAAAGCTCCGTCAGCTGCTGCTTCATCTTTAACAACTCAGCTTATTGGTGAATCTATGACAATTTACTGTGCTTACCAGTGGTCAGAAGAAAATTTAGCTTTTGAAGAGATAGAAATGGAAGAGACTTCTGAAAGAGCTGTTTATGAAAAACTAGCTGAAGACAAAGGTGTTAGAAGATATGTTAATATTGGGCCAGGCAATGAAGGTTTGTACCAATGGTATAACGAAATGGCTCAAAGAGATTTTCAGTATGTAGAGTCTATTGATATTGATCCAATGTTAAGTTGGTTTTGGCAGGATCTAAAAGAAGTTGAGCTTATTGCAGCCGCTCAGTAAGTAAGTCATGACAAAAATAAAAAAAAGAGAGCCCTCGAGCTCTCTTTTTTTTTGTAAGCTACAATCCTTTAAGGCTGCTTGCAATTTGTTGTGGCTTCAGTATGTGCGGGTTTATACCAACATAAAGGTCTTACGCCATTAGTATCTCCAGCAAGGCGATTGCATGTGCCTTTGTTGGCGTCTTTATCGCTGAGTTGAGTTGTATCGCCAAGCTTACAAAGAGCTCCTTGAATATAAGTGTCTAAGCGGCATTGAGCAGCAGGGTGGCTATCGTCATTTTCACAGACTACATCCTCATCAGGAGTCAGCATGTTAGGTTGATTCACTTTACGTAGTGCACCCATCATATTAGCTAATGATTGTCCTGCGGCTGCAGTTCTTAAGCAAAGAGTTATGTTATAGAAATCAGAGTAGCTTTTTTGACAAGAGTTTATTAGATGAGGTTCAAAACCATCAAAGCCACCTTGTTCGTTAAACCAAATTTCATTTTCTTGTGGAGTATAAACTTTTCTAAAACACTTTAAAGAAGCGTAGTAGTCAGACTGGCCTTCAGAAGAAGCCCATTCAGCTCCTATTCTTGATTTTTTAGCAGCGCCACCTAAGTGATGACCAAACTCATGGCAGATAACCATAATAAACCCATCAACAGTAACATCTTCATGTCGAGCTAAGCCGCCATACATGGCTACTTTATAGGTCTGTTTTCCTAAGATGTCTTTCTTCTGTTGAGCGTAGGCATTAATGTCTTCATTGTCCCAAAGTCTTTCGACCTTAAGTTCTGCGCCATGGCTTTGAACTATAGGTTTATAAATTTGCTCGAGTCGGCTAATAGCCCAATGAAAATCAGTTTCAGAAATACCAGTAGGGTTTAAACTATTAATAGGGCGAGTGGCAGTAATATCATTTGGTAAAAAACCTTTACAAAGATTATGGTCATGGCCATCGTTAAGTCCAGTCCATGCAGTAAGTATTAATAGTGAAAGTATTCCGATAATCTTTTTCATAAAACTCTTTCTTTTCTTTCTTTAAATATTTTTTATTTGCACCCTTTTAGTCGGTGCCAAAATGGGTATTCTTTAAGAAAAGTTAAGTTTTTAGATTAAAGTCGGTGGGCTTTTGTATTGGAAATCAATACTAAAAACTTGCTAGTGAGCAGATGTTTTTCAATAACATAAGAAAAAATTCAAAGTTAAGTTTGTAAAATAAGTATGGATAGGGCCAGCTACGAGATCTTTCCTTTAGATTTTAAGAGTTTAAATCTAAGTTTAAAATACATAGAAGCTCTGAGGGTATGTGCAGTTAATGTTGATATGATCTACTCTGCTCTGCAATAGCTAGCCTTTCAAACTAAGGCTTATCTGATTGAATAATGGTTTGATTTATAATCTCAAGATGGGTCACTTTACCTTTTAAATGTGCTTATTTTTTTAAATTTTTAAAAAAATATAGTATGTTCAAATTTAGAGGTGTGATCTATGTTTAAAAATAAAAAAGGGTTTTCTTTAATAGAGCTTATGGTTGTTGTTGCTATTGTTGGTATCTTGTCAGCTATTGCAGTGCCTCAGTTTCAGAAGTTTCAAAGAAAGGCGAAACAAAGTGAAGCCCGGGTAAATTTAGCAGCTGTTTATACAGCTCAAAAAACTTTTTTGGCTGAAACAGGGACATACTATTCTAATCTATGGGCAACAGGTTTTGAGCCCGAAGGTGATATGAAATTTGTTATTGGTTCCTCTGTTGGAACTGCTGCTGGGAGCCCTGCAGGATATACCGTATCCCCATATACTCATGTAGAGCATTTAAGTACATTTACAATATGTAGTATAACTTATGCTGGAGGTATTTCTCAAAATTGTAGATACTCTGGGTCAACAGTTAACTTCTCTTTAACAGGGCTTTCTGTAGCAGCAACAGCAACAGCTTTTACAACTATAGCTATTGCTGCCCAAATAACTATAGGAGGGTCGACGGATGATATCTGGACAATTAACCAACGAAAAGAACTTACAAATAATCAAAACGGAGCCTTGTAAAAGAACTAATAGTTTCTAGCTGAGTTCTGAACTGTAAGTTATTTTGGTAGCTGCTTTGAAATCACATTTATATAAATGCAATTTCTCTTATTAGTGGCTTTGAAATCACATTTATATAAATGCAATTTC
>JALZUS010000077.1 GCA_023299885.1 Bdellovibrionales bacterium
GGTCTATAACAACTGAAATGCTGGGGCAAGAAATTATTGGCCAAATTCAAATAGCAAAAGTAAGCGATTACAAAAAATTTGAAAAAGTAATTATTGAAGAGTCACAAAAATTAATAACTATGGCTAATGAAGTTGTAGCACATGGTTTGGTAAGGCGTGGCGGTGGCGTTAATCGCATTAGCGTTAGAGAAATAAAAAGAACAGACGGGGCCACGATGGCTGTAGTCCATGTCTATGTAAACCCTTGTGATGCTATGGGTGCTAACATAATTAACCAAGTTTGTGAGTTTTTAAAGCCAGAAATAGAAGAGCTAACAGGGGAGACAGTCACTATGTGTATTTTGTCTAACCTAGTTGATTCTAAGCTTACAAAAGCAAAAATAGAAATTAAAAATGTTGATCCTGAATTAGGCCAAAAAATACAAGAGGCCTCTATCTTTGCCAACAGTGATCCGTACCGTGCTGCCACCAATAATAAAGGTGTGCTTAATGGTATAGACCCTATACTTATAGCAACAGGTAATGACTGGCGGGCCGTAGAAGCAGGCATACATGCCTATGCGGCCAATGATGGTCAGTATAGGTCTATTACGAATTGGTTTATGCAAGGCAGTAGTCTTATTGGTGAACTTGTTGCTCCTGTAATCGTGGGTGTTGTTGGTGGAGTTACTAAGTTACATCCTAATGCAAAAATGGGTTTAAAAATGCTAGGGGTAGAGTCTGCAGAAGAGTTGTCTCGCATATGTGCCTCTATGGGCTTGGTGCAAAACTTAGGTGCTTTAAAAGCATTAACTACTGTTGGTATTACAGAGGGCCATATGAAACTTCATATTAAAAATTTAACATTAGGCGCTGGAGCCAACGAGCAAGAAGTGCCTTTGCTGCAAAAAAAACTAGAAGAGATTCTGCGCCTTACAAAAAGAATATCACTGAGCCAAGCGATAGAGGCTTTAAATATTTTGCGAAGTAAAAACATACAAAAGCTATAGAAAGATTATTAAATGTATATAAAAGACGGTGCAATTGTTATCCCGAGTAAAAGTTTTATCGTAGGAGAGTACCTAGTGCTTCGTGGTGGTGGCGCTTTAGTATGGCTTCATGAGCCTAGTTTTACATTAGCGCCCGTAAACGAATTTTTAAAAATTCATAAGGATAGCCCTGCGGGCAAACTCTTTAGCTTGTTCCATAGGTCTGCTGAAGTCTCCGATCAAAAATTAAAAACCAGTCTTGAAGCTACAACAGTAGCCACAATGGAGGGCGACCAGATTTGTATTAAATTATCAGACCCGCATAAAGGGGCTGGTGGTTATGGGCGCTCAACAGCAGAGTTTTTAGCTGTTCTTTATGTATGTGGACTTAATTTTAGATGCTTTCCTGTAGAGCTCACATGGCTTACTGAAATTACAAAAATATTTAATATGTCTAAGGGCGAGAAGGCAAAAGTAGCTCAAAAAATGTGGACTCTTTATAAAGAAATAACTCGATCTAAAAATGAATACAATCCAAGCGGCATAGACTTAGCGGCACAACTTTTTGCTGAAGAAGAAGGAATAGTGGTTGTTAGCCAAGACCCATTTTATGTAAATACATACAAGTGGCCATTTGAAGAAGAAGCAGAGCTTAAGACAATAGCTACTAAAAATAAATTAGATACGCATACGCACTTAGAGAATTTAGATAAGTTCAGTTGTGCAGGTTTTACAGAAAGCTTTAATAAAACTTTGAGAGGCTTAACAACAGAAAGCTTAGAGCTTTTTTCTGAAGGAATTAATGAGTACCAAAGGGCATTAGTGATTGAAGGCCTTCAGGATGAGAAATCAAAAATATTAGTGGATAAAGCCTTAAGCTCTGGAGCCATAGCCGCCAAAGGCTGTGGGGCTATGGGTGCGGATACTTACCTTACAGTAAGTAAGGTGTGATTGCTGGTCTTGCTTGGACTTACCTTACAGTAAGTAAGGTTTGATTATATATATTAACATTTAGTTTTTCTTCAACAGCATATATATAGCTACTATCGTTAATATAATGCTCTGTTAAATACTCTGTAGTGTCTAAAAGGCTTGATCTGCTGGGTCTAGTTAAAAGCGTTAAATTCATTTTAGCTGATAAAAAGGGTTCATAGTTATCATTAAATAACTTTTGATCTCTTAGTCCTATTTCAACGCCAACTTCTGCAATGGCATTTATAATTTTAGAAATAGAATCTTTAGACGAATTATAATGTCCTTTGTAAAGATCATTCCATACGTATTTTCTTAAGATAGAATAGTAATAATGTGAGTCGGTAGGAAGCTCTGACGAGCAAGAGTGTTCGCCTTCAGTTTCGTTATAATCAAAGTCCCTTAGGTCCATATTTATTTTTGCAGACTTTGGTTTTTCTGATAAGTCATAGTTAAGCCTTTGTTCAAGATAGAAATCTAAAGAGTTAACAATAACATTGGCATCATCCATAACTAGAGTAGTTAGTAAGTCAGCGAAAAATTCTCCGGTTTGGCTTGTTGATACATAAGCTACAAAGTTTTGGTCTACAAGTAGGCTTGGAAACTCAGCGCCATGGGCTTGCATTAGGTACTTCATATGAACAGCGTGAAATATTTCATGAAGAGCAATGGCTATTTCTGCTTCGTGAAGTTTGCTTTTATCTACGACTGATCCAAGTAATAGTTTTTGGCTTTGAAACATATAGTGAGGCGAACTATTTCTTTTAGAAAAAGCTGTAGTTTCTTGTCTAAAGCTAGCAAATAAAGATGGCAGCTCATAAACACCTAGTAGCGCCGCCATATCTATGGCTTTATCAACATAAGGTTCAAACTGTTCAAAAAGATGTGTTTGGTCTCTTGGGATTTTCCCAAAGACTTTATGTGAGATAAGTTTTGTTTGGCTGGTTTCAGCTTGCACGCTTAGGCACAAAGATAAACTTAATAATACTGTTGCGATGAGTTTCATAAAATCCCCCCTCAGAGATAGCCTGTCTTTTGTGAGTTCAGATTATCTTTTATGGTTGGTTTTGTGCGTTGCCATTAGATTTCATTATCATTTCCTAACACAAATGATTAAATGTTAGTGTGTTGAGGTAAATAATACAGTTTTAGACTTAATGCCAATACGCATCCATAAGCATTGCTAATGCTAAGTCTAACTTAAAGCCTTAGTTCCTTACATAAGACTTTAAGTATTTCTTTAGCTCTTTAGTCACTTTGGGGGCTAAAGCCAGAGTACAAATCATATTAGGCCAAGCCATGAGGCCGTAGCCAATGTCTAAGAGGTTTACTATATCTGAAAGCTCAAAGATGGCGCCTAATATTAAAGCTGAGCAAAACATAGCCACATGAGTTTTTTGTGCCAAGTATTTTCGGCCTTTAAATAAGTAATTCCAGCATTTTTCGTTATAGTTAGACATGCCTATCATTGTACTAATAGAAAAAAGCACAATAGAAAGCCCTAAAAAGTATCCACCAATACCAGGTAAGCTATTTTCAAAGGCGGCAAGAGTTAATAAAACACCTTCGTCTTTAATGCTGGCGGCTTCTGGAAAATTAAGAAGTATTACTAGGGCAGTCATTGTACATACAATGATAGTGTCCAGGAATGGTCCAAACATAGCTACTAAGCCTTCGCTAATGGGTTCAGATGTTTTTACATTACTATGAGCCATAGGTGCTGTGCCGACGCCGGCCTCATTAGAAAAGGCCGCGCGTTTTACACCAATTTGTAAAACTTTAAGGACTCCGTAGCCGGCAGCTCCGCCCCAAATGGCATCGGGGTTAAAGGCTTGCCTAAAAATTTCGCCAAACAAAGCGGGGACTGCAGAAAAATTAAGGCTAATAATTACAATACAAAAAGCAATATAAAGCCCACACATAACAGGGACAATTTTTGAGTTAAAGCTGGCCATCCTGCGAACGCCGCCTAATAAGACATAGCCCACAAAAATAGCGCAAATAATACCTACCAGTAACTTATCAACATGGTACTGGCTATCTAGGTAAGCAGCCAGTTGGTTTACTTGAAATAAAGCTTGAGTGCCGAGTAAACCAAAGATGGCAAAGGCCACGCCTAAGAATTTTAATTTTTTAGGGAATGCTTTTTCAATAACATACATAGGGCCACCTTGGACCTCGCCCTTATAGTCTTGGCCTCTAAACATAACAGCCAATGTGCATTCAAAAAATTTAGTGTTCATGCCTATAAAGGCTGCTACCCACATCCAAAAAATAGCGCCGGGCCCACCTTGTTGAATAGCCACGGCCACGCCACCAATATTGCCAAGGCCTACAGTTGCAGCAAGAGCATTGCATAAGGCTTGAAAGTGATTAATTTGCCCTTTGTCGTCTTTATCTTTGTCATGGTGAAATTTGCCGGCTATTAATTTAACTGCATGAGCAAAAGCAGTGAGCGGCACAAGTCTTGATAAAAGTAATAAGTAGATGCCGCCGCCTATTAGTAAAAACACTAATGATGGCCCCCAAACTATATCAACAATTTTGCCTAAAAATTCAGAAATCATAAATGCTCCCCCAAGCGAAACCATAGACTAGCACTGCAAAAAGGCATCAGGCAGCTGGCTGCGAAGCGATGCGGCATATATAAGAGATACGCCATAAAATAATGAACGCAAGCAGATGAATTTTTACGAGGGCCTTGATATATTACCCTCTATGGTAACAGCTCCTTCAAATATAGCGCTTATTAAGTATATGGGTAAAATTTCTGCCAATGGAAATAAGCCTACTAATGCTTCATTTTCTTATACGCTTAACCATTTAACGACAGCTGTTGAACTAGTGGAGGCGGATAAAGACAGCTGGCATCCTTTAGAGTTAGACAACTATATAAAGCCTGAGTTAAGCCAAAAAGGAATTGCTCGTTACTTAGATCATTTTAAAAAGTTAAAAGAAGAGCTAGGAATTAACAAAAGTTACACAATTAGTTCTGCAAGTAATTTCCCTTCTGATTGCGGGCTAGCGAGCTCTGCTTCTAGTTTTGCAGCTTTAACAAAAGCAGCTAACCAAGTGGCCGCAAAGAAGCTTGATAAAAAAGCTATAGCCGCTTTAAGTCAAAAAGGGTCGGGGTCTTCGTGCCGCTCATTTATGTCGCCGTGGTGTGTGTGGGATAGTGAGGGCGTGCATCAGCCAGATATAAAAATTCAAAACCTTTATCACCAAGTCATTATTTTAGACGACAAAGTTAAAGAGGTGAGCTCGAGTGCTGCCCATTTAAAAGTACTAACAAGCCCGCTGTTTGTTGGCCGTGTAAAAAGAGCAGAAGAAAGACTAAGTCAGCTATTAGAAGTTTTAGACTCTGACTGGAAAAAGGCTTATCAAATTTGTTGGGATGAATTTATAGATATGCACAAGCTTTTTGAAACATCAAAACCAGCTTTTGGATATAGGACTGAAGAAACAAATACTATTTTAGATAACATAAAAAAACTTTGGGACAGCAAGCAAGATGGCCCGCTTGTCACTATGGATGCTGGACCTAATATCCACCTACTATATAAAAACAAAGAGTTGGCTAAAGATTTTCAAGAAATATGCTTTAAAGGCTATAAGGTTTATAGCTCATGAGTATAGTAAACAGTCATATAAAATTTAGTAGCTATGCTAAGTGCATATTAGCTGGGGAGCATTCTGTGCTTAGGGGGCACAAGGCGCTTGTGTATCCGGTGCACTGTAAAGCTTTAAATGCCAAACTTTTACTGTCAGATGAAAACTTACAAATAGAATTTAACGGCCCTTATGCTAACGAGCTACAATTAGTTTTATGGAGTGTTATCGAAGAGGCTCTAAAAAAACTCAATAAAAAAAGAGAAAACTTAAAGGGGCAATTAACAGTAGATAGCAATATCCCTTTGGGTACAGGTTTAGGCGCCTCGGCCGCACTTTGCGTTTGTGTAGCGAAGCTATTCAATCAGTATGGATGGGTTGGCGATAGCGACTTGTTTTCTTTTTCTAGAAATTTAGAAGATTTATTTCATGGTAAAAGTAGTGGTGTAGATATTGCTGCAGCACTGTCAGAAGGTGGCATAGAATTTAAGGATTCAAAGCTAAGCCCGTTTCCATTTGCTTGGAAGCCAAAGCTTTACTTAAGCTACTGCGGCCAAAGGGGAGTGACCTCTGAGTGCGTAAAAAAAGTAGCTGAGTTATTTAAAGCCGACCCATATAAAGCCAACACCATAGACCAACAAATGTCTGAAGCGGTCGAGCTGATTGAGTTAAGCTTAAAAGAAAAAAGTGATAGTAGCTTAAACCAATTAGTAGAGGGCTTTAATAAAGCCAACAACTGTTTTAAGGACTGGGGTTTATTAAGCCCGCCTTTAGAGTCTCATATGGAAAAACTTAAAAAGTCTGGTGCTATAGCTATGAAGCCAACAGGCTCTGGACTAGGTGGCCATGTTTTAAGTTTATGGGGGAGTGAGCCAACCCCTGAAGTTGTGCAAAGCCTTGGGCTTTTTAGTTTGTTTTAGGCCAGTATTCTAGGCTGCTAGCTTAATTATTTCTTGTTTTTTAAATCTGTATTCATTGCCCTCTTTTATGTAAGCCACTTTTCCAGACCTAATTCTTCTTCTCATAGTAGATTCTGAGATATTTAAAAAATCACAAGCTTCTTTTAGAGTCATAAGCTCAGAGTTTGCAAAAAGTTGCATAGAGTCTGTAATGTCTATGCCTATAACATGGCCTTTTTTATTATAGCGTATGGTTATGCCATCTTTGTATTCAGACTTAGACTCTATCTCATCGCTGAAGTCTATAGATAAGAAATCAATATCTTTTTCATGATGTATTTTCATTTTTTCACCTCAAAGTTTGTCATAACTGTAATCACCTCATAGAGATTAATTTTTCTTTTTACTGTAACAGCAGCTATAAAATTATCTTTGCGACTTTTTATCTTTTTATAGAATATAATTTTGTCACTAGACTGTTTTATTTTACCCAGGGGAGATGTAATGATGTCTTCTACAATTTTAGGGGTTATTTTTCTTTGTATCATTCTCTCAACGGCATGGGCGCTGTATTTAATGTCCATGGTAGCATTATATTGCATAGTCATAAAATAGTCAAGAAGTGTTCAAAGGCAGTTAGTGCTGTATAAGATATTTCTTTTTTGCTATAGCATATCGTTATCCAATCTTTGTATTCAAATTTTTACTGGATCTCATGGCTTAAGTTTGGGTTGGAGGTTTGAGAGTGTCAAACTTTTTTACATAATAGATAAATTTTCAAAAAAATAATAACTATAAGCTTTTAATAGAAGACTTACGTATAAAGATAATAAGTTTAAGAAAAATAAAGATTATTTATTAGGAGAAAAAATGAAAGCAATTGGATTATTATTATGTTTTTTTATGTCGCATATGGCTTTAGGTGCATTAGTTGAAGTCGATAGCCCATCAATAACGATTGATGGTGAAATAATGAAATTTAACAAAGAATCATCATTAGATGGCGTATGTTTAGCGCTGGGACATAATGAGTATGTTGAAAATTCAGTTAGTAAAGAATACTTCAAAGAAAATATTGGACTTAAATTTAACTTAGGAGTTTTTGTCGAGACATTAGGTGGCGTTACTCATTATGATAATAAGTATAAAAAGCTAAAAAACTATGAAGGCTTGGTTGTTGGCAATTCGGGTGAATTAGAAAAAGTTAGCGAAGGAAAAATAATATCTAAGATTAGCTGTGTAACTGAAAAAGTAAGTAATATTAGCCTTAAAGAAGCTTATATTTTAGCGCAAAAGATAGATACAAGTAGTCTTGCATATAAAGTGGCTGAGGCGGCAAGTAGCAACTTGATCGATCTTAATTATTATTTGGAATTAAGAGAAGGGTTTGATACTCATTATTCGGCAATGAGCGCTGCGCAGGCAGCTATGAAGAAACAAATCGATTCTGACTATTATTTTGAATTAAGAGATAATTTTGATACTCATTATTCGGCAATGAGCGCGGCACAGGCAGCTATGAAGAAACAGATTGATCCTGATTATTATTTAGAGTTAAGAAAAGGTGCTAATACTCATCTAGTAGCAATGGATAAAGCGGCCATAAATTAATAATAATTAAGAGCTTGGTTTTGTAAGTAGTGTGGGTCTATTAAGTAGGTTTAGGCTCGCATCCCCAATACAGCCAAAGCCACGCTCCCCGCAACAGCAGCATTCAGCGACTCAACATCTTTAGAGGTTGGAATACTTAAGCGCCGGCAAGAAGCTAAAAGCTCTGCTGGTATGCCGGGGCCTTCTTCGCCCACAAGCAGCCTAACATCTGCCCCTAAGTCAGCATCAAAAATATTGTCACCCTTGGCATCTAATACAAAAAGCCCATCAGTAGTAATGTCGGCTAAAGCAGCGCCTTTAACTAAAGGTGCTTTCAGCACTGCTCCGCTAGAAGCGCGTAAACATTTTGGGTGAAAAGGATTTGCAGACTCACTCATTAAAACAATGCTTGAAACATTAAAGGCTACAGCTGAACGAATCATGGCTCCAAGGTTTGCCGGGTCACCCATAGGTAAATAAAGCCTGATGCCTGTATCGGATTCACCCACAAAATCAGGTGTCTTCATAATGGCTAGTGGTGCCTTTGTCCCAAAAATATCAAGGTCTTTAAATAAGGCCTTATCCATTGTGAAGCCAGGCCCGTAATCCTCACTCATGCCATCACAGTAAATAATAGTGTCACAGTTTTTATGATGCTCATTTATAAGCTTGCTGCCTGAAAGCAAGCAAAGCCCATGCTTTTTTATGCCTCTGGATTCAAGTAAGCTTGTCCAAATTTTGTATTTTGCATTTTGCGAGCTCGATATGTATTCCATAAGCTTAATATGCACTAAATTTATGCCAAATAGAAGGTCTAGCGGGTAGTGCTAAGGCATGGCCGGGGTTGATTCAGACTCAGTAACTGTTAAATTTATATCTATGGAATCAAAAATTACAGAGATCTCGTCAAGAGCCTTAAAAGCCATTGAAGCGAGTACCGACACAAAAGTTTTATATGATATTAAAGTCCAATACCTTGGTAAGCAGGGTGAGTTTTCGGGCATAATGAAAGAAATGGGTAAGCTTGATAAGGCCGACCGACCAGCATTCGGACAGCTTGTTAATAAGCATAAAAAGTCTATTGAATCTGCTTACTTAGAAAAAGAGTCTCAATTAAAAAATCAAGAAATGTCAGAGCAGCTTAAAAAAGAAAAGCTCGACTTAAGCTTGCCAGGTACACCTCAAGATAAAGGCGGCATGCATCCAGTTTCTAGAGTTTCAAAAGAAATTATTGGTATTTTAAAAAAGCTAGGGTTTAGTGTGCGCACTGGCCCTCATATAGAAAAAGACTGGTATAACTTTGAGGCTTTAAATATCCCAGCCGATCACCCAGCCCGTGATGAGCAAGATACTTTTTATATTAATAGCGACCATGTGCTGCGTACTCATACTAGCCCTATTCAAATTAGAACGATGGAAAATGAAAAGCCACCTTTAAGAATATTAGCACCTGGTGCTGTATTTAGATGTGATAGTGATATTTCGCATTTACCTAACTTCCACCAAATTGAAGCTTTGTTGGTAGAAAAAGAAGTGTCTATGGCTCACTTAAAAGGAACTATTAGTTTTTTTGTGCGTGAGTTTTTTGGTAAAGATATTAAAACTCGCTTTAGACCTAGCTTTTTTCCGTTTACAGAGCCTTCAGCAGAGGTAGATTGCTCGTGCCCCATCTGTAAAGGTGAGGGCTGCCGTATGTGTAAAAACTCAGGTTGGATAGAAATTGGCGGAAGCGGCCTTGTGCACCCCAATGTTTTAAAGATGTCAGGTATAGACCCTAATGAATGGCAAGGTTTTGCTTTTGGTTTTGGTTTAGAAAGAATGGCTATTATTAAATACGGTATCGAAGACATTAGATTGTTAAGTGATAATGACGTTAGGTTTTTGAGTCAGTTTTAAGCGGGTTCGTTTGAAAATTGATTTATGTTTAAAGAAAGATTAGATTATGAAAATTTCATTAAAATGGTTAAGTGAGTACATAGACGTCGCAGAGTATTTTGCAGAGCCAAAAAAATTAGTTGATTTATTAACTTACGCAGGCCTTGAGGTGGAAAACTTAGAAAACCAATCTCAGCAGTTTAGCCATGTTGTCATTGGCCATATTGAAAAGTTAGAAAAGCATCCAGATGCAGATAAATTGACTTACTGTATGGTTAACTGTGGCCATGATGCTGAAGGTAATAAAGTCATAAGGCCAATTGTTTGTGGAGCAAAAAACCACAAAGAAGGTGACAAAGTGATTGCTGCTTTGCCTGGCGCAATTTTGCCAGGCGATTTTAAAATTAAAATTTCAAAAATTAGAGGTGTAGAAAGCCAAGGTATGCTTTGCTCTGATAAAGAGTTAGGATTATCAAGTGAGAGTGAAGGTATTCGTATTGTTGATGCCGATACTGAAACAGGACAAAGTTTTGCAGAAGCCTTTGGCCTTGATGATATTATCTTTGAGTTGTCTGTTACAGCTAACCGTGCTGATTGCTTAAGCCATATTGGTTTAGCAAGAGAGTTATCTTGTTTGACGGGTAAAAAATGGAAGTACCCGGAAGCTAAAATCACAACAACAGGTGAGGCTACAGAAAAAAATGCTAGCTTTAACCTTGTAAATGCAGATAGTTGTCCACGTTATGCTGGCCGTTGCGTTTATAATGTTAAAGTAGGGGAGAGTCCTGCTTGGTTGAAAAATAAACTTGAGTCTATTGGGGTTAATTCTATTAATAATGTAGTGGATGTAACTAATTTTGTAATGATGGAGTATGGTCAGCCTATGCATGCTTTTGACCTTGCAGAGATTTCAGATCAAAAAATTATTATACAAAACGCCACAAAAGACGAAGCTTTTACTACATTAGATGGGACTGAGCTTAAGCTAACAGAAAATGACCTCACTATAAGAGATTCTAAAGGGCCAGTAGCACTTGCTGGTATTATTGGTGGTAAAAATTCAGGAGTAACTGATAAGACGCAACATATATTACTGGAGTCTGCTTACTTTACGCAACAGGCTGTTAGAAAGACAATGCGCTTTCATGGGCTAGAGACAGATTCAAGCTATAGGTTTTCAAGAGGGACAAACCCTGAGCTTATTATTAATGCTTTGGATAGAGCCAGCCAATTATTAGAGGAAGTAGCTGGTGGCGAAGTTGCTGATACTGCAATGGATGTTTACCCTAATGCAATAGAAAAAAAGCCAATTAGTGTTTCTGCAAGTTATGTTTCGCAAAGGTTAGGTTATGAAGTTAGCACTGAAGAGCTTAAAGATGTTATCGAAAAAATTGGTGGCGAAGACATACTCAACAATAATAGTATCTTAGAGTTTACGCCTCCAAACTTCCGTATGGATATCGCAATAAAAGAGGATATAGTTGAAGAAGTGGGGCGTTTAAAGGGTTATGAGAATATCCCAGAAATATTACCATCATTAACTTATGAGCCGACGAATGA
>JALZUS010000078.1 GCA_023299885.1 Bdellovibrionales bacterium
AGGTTTTACTGGCAGGCTTTACTGGCAGCCTCTATTTGAGGGCTGCATTACAAGCAGAAAAGCTAAGTGTTTTAGGCATAGTGCTCATTTGAGATGCTACTTGTATACGGTCAGTTTCCACAAGCTTTTTTCTCTCAACACGCTTTGCTTTAATAGCTTTAATTTGCGTGCCCGGAGTCAAAGTCCATTTATAAGTTTCAGTGAGTATACCCGCCATAATACTTGATGTTTTTGTCATTATTTTCTTAGGTATCTCTACAACTGTTTGCTTTATGTTTTCTTTTTTTAGGCTTTCAAATGGATTTTTATAGTTAAGATTTTCAACATAGTTGGTACCAAACTTTTTATCTATAGAGTTAGCCACTTTGTAAGTCACATACCTAAAAGGCAAGATAGAGCCCACTAGTATCATTTTACTCACTGGGAAAGCACCACTATTAACACCCAAATAATCTACATTTTTTAATAAATTAACAGGGGCCTCTGTAAGGATTTGGTATTCAACACCTTTTCTATTAATAAGGACATCACCCTTTTTGCTTTTGCCCGTTTGCTTTTTACCAGCAAACATTTCTGACAGATTATAATCGTTAGTGTTAAGCCTAGCTTCTTCTCTTACTCTAACTACGCCTTTAATTGCGTTTTTAGCATAGTTACTTAAAATTGGAATACTTCCTACTCTAAGTATTTCGCCTAAAGCTGATACATTTAAAAAGTTAAAAGCAACTTTTGCACCCTCACGGCTTGTATCTAGTGGGTTAAAAGACCCAAAGCCTTGAGTTCGAGCCATAAGTACAAACATAAAACTGTAACTAGCAATTGAGGCTTTAAGTGCTGACCTAAACTGATTACGTGAATTGTTTCTAGCAAAAGGATACACAAAGTTAGTGTAAGTCCTATGGAAAGTACCAATTGTGCCGCCCCAAATTAAATTCATAAAAGCGACATCCCAATAAAACTCTGCACCAGGGTCAAAATGCTGCTTTACTTGTGCTGCAGCCATACCTAAACCAAACTGCATAGTTCCAGCCACTGCCCCTAATACGTAATCGCCCTTTGTTGGGGCTTTTGCTACGGCTCTAAAGTACTCTTGCCACCACTTAGCCGAATATGATTTTTGCTTAGGATGCATTTCTAAATCTACACTGCCATCATCCATCCAAGCCACAACTACATCACGGCCGTTAATCATGTCTTCACGCTCAGAACCTGCAAACATATGTTGGCGAGGGATATACTTTTTGTAGAGATGCTTTTTAATATACTCAACACTAGTTTCTTGAACATTTTTTTTGTCGACAAAAATATAAGTCATTTCAGAATCAGCAGGCCTCACCACATAAGCAATATGATTACCTATAAATGTTGGCTTTGCTGTACCTACGCCTTCTTGATCGACCTTAATTAAATTTTTATCAATTTTTTTAAATAATGTTTCAGAGCCTTCATTGGCTTCTACTTCTGCAATGGTATGCCTTAGGGCAAACTGAAGCTCAACAAGTGCTGATAGCTTTGCTGTTTGCTTTTGCCTTTCAAGCTCTGCCATTTCAGCAACTACACGCTCTAAAGGTAAGTCAGCGCCTTCAGCATATATAGCTTTTGTGACTAATAACGAAGAAAATAATAGGAATATAGCTAAAAATAAAGCTTTAGCTTTGCGCGATTGAGTAGTGAGAACAGAGCAGTAGTTCATCAAGTATACCTTTACGTGGGTGAGCAGTGATTCAACTCATTCAAAGTAAGTGAGGTATAAATAAATGTGAATAGGCAATGTATTTCTTACATTATAGTTAGGCGCTCTTTGTCTATTTTTCCCTGATTTGGATCTGGGCTCTAACATTAGACTAATAGAAGCTACTAACTGCTATTTTTTATACAGCTGAACGCACTTATTTATTTCAGTGAGCGGCCTACCTAAAACTCTTGTGCTCTGGCTCGTGGCATGATTCATCTGCTTATACCAAGCAGGCATAATTTGGTTACCGTCTTTACCTTTAGCTAAAGCTGCTATGCTCAAGTAATGAGTATAGCCTTCTAACTCTTTTGTTTGCTCATCAAAAACATCTTCGTTTAAAACCATAAGAGTAGCCAATGCATAGCTTTGTTTTAATAATTTCTGATTTAAGCTATCCGTCTCAGGACAAACCATACGCTCTAAATTACTGTCATCATAATTCCAAACACTATATTGTTTTCTTGAACCCGCAACAGCAGCAAGCTCGCCTTCCCTTGTGGTTGGCCTTCCAAACCCGTATTTCTCGCCTATATCTCTTATTAAATAATGTTTTTCATTTTTATAGCCAAGCACAGTAAAGTTTAAAAGCTTATCGGTTAAACCAAGCTTTTCAGGTAATGCATCTACCCTGCTTTGAAAGCTTTTTAGCACAGCCATTGGGTACTCTGGAGTAATTTCTTTTTCTTTTGTATTCCTAAAACAAGAGTCCATTTCTCTAAAGGTTGTCCTTGCAAGAACATCAATAGCTTTGAGTTGATCGGCACTCAATAGCTTCCCATTAAATACAAAATCATCTGGATAATTATTCTTTTTAACTTTACTGTCTTTTGATAAGCCCTCAACAAGTGATAAGTACGGGCTTTCTACCTTAGCCTTATCTACTTGAGTTTTTGTGTAGCATGTTTTTTGATTTTTACTAAAAGAACCCGGCTCAACTAATATTTTTGTTTTGCTATCACAAACTTTTACAAAATAAGGTTTGCTTTTACTAAATTCAGAGTTTGCTAAACATTTATTAAGTTTATTAAATATAGGCTCTGAATATACTTTTAAAGTTTCAGTAAAGTCTAACTCTTTGCAAATACCTTTTTTTACATTCCCATAGCTATAACCAGCTATGTTGCATGATGTTTGGAAGCTTCCACAGAATTTTTCTAGAATTCTCTCATCTACCTCAGTTGTATAGCCTGAAGGCTTATCCTTTTTCTTAGGGTCTTTCTTTTTTTTAGGAGTAAATACTTTTATATCTTTAGCTGCAATGTCATCTAACTTTATATAACCCTCAACCTCTTCATCATTACCGTTAAGTACCTTTACTTTTGCGTATGCACTGTATTTATCTACAGGCTTAGCATCAATAATTTCAGTCTCTTTATGCCAAACAATCTCTTCAACGTCTGGAGTCTTGTCACCTTTTTCATTTTGGCCAACCATATCTTTTATTTTTGGCCAAGCTAGCCTAGGCGCTTCTTCTGCACTGTCTTTATAAGTCTTACCTGGGTCTTTAAATACAGTAACAGTACCGTTTTTATGCACAGGGTAAGCACCGCGCTCAGCAGTAGAGCTTATGCTCGAAGCATTTTTACTAAGCTCTAATTTATCTACATATAAATCACATTTATTATTTTTAACTGAAACACAATAGCGACTATCAGTTTCGCCATAAACGCTTAGGTATTGCTCTACCGCAACTTTTGAAGCCACTTTTCCAGACTGGTCATAAACTATGACTGACAAATTTTTAACTTTATATAAACTTGGCCTTCCAGTATTTTTTTTAATTTTAGAGGTATCTACTCGCCTATTAAGATCTTCTCTAACCTCGCCCAAGTACTCGTCGTACCTATTTATATACAGCTGGTCTATACCACGAAGTGAGCCTCTATATTTTTCAATATTATTATTGGAGATATTTCCACTCTTTAACCCTACAGATGCTACTGCTGTAATATTTGAGCTCACTATATTAGGGTCTGTAATTTTAATTTTTCCATTGGTCAGATAAGGCCTGTTTTGCGAATCATGCTTAACTACGTAAATTGAATTCTTGTAAGGTACACAAACTTCTTTGGAGCAATCTACCTTAGCCTGTGCAAACACCTGCACCCCAGCAATAAAGAAAATAATAAAAACAAAGACCTTCATAGACTAATTATCGGTATTTATCGAATTTTTATTAATAGATAGGGCTTAAAAGCGCATTACATACTTTACCATACCAAAGCCAAGCCCAAAGAACCAAAATAAGGCTCTAGAGCCCTCTTAAAGAGGTGCTGGGATATATTCAGACCAATCGGTGATGCCTATGATTTTTCGCCTTAAAAGATGACTACGGTCCAATAAATAGGTTTCTGGTAGCAAGACCGTCCCAAAGTAATCGGATAGTGTTTTATCCTCGTCCCAAATAAAGTAAATCTCTAGGTCTGTTTTTTCTAGATTAAAAGTTTTTAAGAACTTACTAATATCTTCTTTGGCTTTATCTCTAGAGATTGCAAGAATTATTATGTTACCTTTTTGCTTTTGTAACAATTTAACAAAAGACGGAAACTCTTCTACACAAGGGGCACACCAAGAGGCCCAAAAGTTAATAAGTACTTCTTTGTTTTTGAAATCTGAAAGTGAAAGGGATTGCCCGTCTGTTGTCGTTAACTTTGGTAAGTTTATTTTTTTATCTTTAAGCTGTAAGTAACGGCCTACACCTGACTTAGTTTCATAATTTAGCTTTTTAGTTTTTTGTTGCCATAAAATCAAAACAACAGCCAAAGCTAAAATTGAAATTATAAATATAAAGGCGCCCACTTTTTTATGATTCATAATTGGTAATATACATAAAAAAAGACAGCTATAAAGCTGCCTTTTTGTTCTCGGTAGTAATTAACTAACTTAACTAGGTCTGTTAATTCTACGAGATTCGTTTTGCATTTTTCTACGAGATTTTGCAGCAGCCACTTTACGTTTAGCTACCATTTTATCTCTTTTAGCAGCCTCAGCATCGCCTTTTACAGCAGCCGCTTCAGAAACATCTGGAAGTTTATAATCTACAAATTCAATGAATGCCATTTCAGCTTTATCACCAACACGAGCACCTAGTTTGATAATTCTTGTATAACCACCTGGGCGTGTTTTAAAGCGAACAGCTAAATCATCTACGATTGTTTTAACCGTATCTGTATTGCCAATCTTAGAGTCTAGTAAACGTCTTGCGTGTACAGTCCCTTTTTTACCCATAGTAATGGCTTTTTCAACTTGGCCACGTAGCTGTTTAGCTTTTGGAACTGTTGTTTTAATACGGCCATGCTCTACTAATGAAGTTACTAAGCCTTTCATTAAAGCTTTTCTAGCGCCTGGTGTTCTTCCGAACGAATGTTTTTTTACTCTATGTCTCATAATCTCTTCCTAATTTATTAAGTCTTCTTAGAAGCCCATGCCACCAGTAGTGTCGCCACTGCCAGTTGTTGTTGCTTCAGTAGCTACTGTATGTGCAGCCGTCTCAGTTGCTGCAGCTTCTGTAGCCATACCTTCTGAGTTTTTGTTGTTATTATTTTGAACTTCAGCAATTGGAGTTCTTGGTCTAATAGGCTGAGTATTTGGATCCCATCCTGGAGGCGGCCATCCTTCAATCTTCATACCTAGGTTTAAACCCATTAATTGTAAGATATCTCTAATTTCATTTAATGACTTACGACCAAAGTTTTTAGTCTTAAGCATTTCACCTTCTGAACGAGTTACTAACTCACCAATAAAACGAATGTTTGCGTTCTTAAGGCAGTTTGCACTTCTTACTGAAAGCTCTAAATCTTCTACAGGCCTGAATAAGTTATCATTTAAAGTTGGTGCTTCTTCATGAACTACTTCTTCTTTAGTTTCGATGTTTTCATCAAAGCTTACAAAAATTTGTAGCTGTTCTTTTAAGATTTTAGAACCTAAAGACATAGACTCTTCTGGTTTTAAAGAACCATCAGTCCATACTTCAAAAGTTAAAGCATCATAATCTGTTCTTTGGCCAACACGTGCCGTTGAAACATGATAGTTAATTTTTCTGATAGGGCTATGTAAAGAATCAATAGCTATAAAACCAACCGGAAGCTCTTCTTTGTTATTGTTTGCTTCTACATAACCACGACCAAATTTAACAACGATTTCAGCTTCAAAGCGTCCACCCTCACCAATAGTAGCGATATGTTGAGCTTTATTAACAACTTCGATTTTATCATTTGTTTGAATGTCTGCAGCAGTAACCGGTCCTTCACCTTCTTTAATAATTCTTAAAGTTTGTGGAGCCGCATCGTGCTGGCGAAAACGAATATCTTTTAAGTTTAAAATGATATCAGTAACATCTTCTAAAACACCTTGAATAGTGCTGAACTCATGTTGAACACCTTCAATTTTTACAGCAGAAGCTGCTGAACCCATCATAGAACTTAATAATACACGTCTTAGAGAGTTACCTAAAGTAACTCCAAAGCCTCTTTCTAAAGGACGAACATAAAACTTTCCGTAAGTTTTAGATAGAGAGTCTCTATCTACTTCGTAACCTTCTGGCTTGATAAGATCTGTCCAAAACTTAACTTGATGTTGTTGAACTTCCATTAATAATACCTCTTCTATCTTAAAAAAATTATTTAATTAATTAAATACGACGTCTTTTTGGAGGACGACAACCATTGTGTGGAACAGGAGTTAAATCTTTTAAAGAAGAAACTCTGATACCCGCACTAGAAATAGCTCTTACTGCCGGCTCACGACCTGCACCAGGACCATTAATATAAACATCAACAGACTTCATTCCGCACTCTAAAGCTTTTTTAGAAGCGTCTTCTGCTGCCATTTGAGCTGCAAAAGGTGTCCCTTTACGGCTGCCTTTAAAACCCATTAAACCTGCTGAAGACCAACAAACTGTTCCGCCTGTAGCATCTGCAAAAGTAATGATTGTATTTGCAAAACCTGCTTGGATGTTAACACGTCCAACGGGAACATTTCTTTTAACTTTTTTCTTAGTTTTACCTTTTTTACCAGCCATCTAATACTACCTTACTGCTTTTTTCTTGTTAGCAACTGTCTTTTTAGGACCTTTACGTGTTCTTGCATTTTGTCGCGTGCTTTGACCACGAACTGGCAAACCTTTGCGATGTCTTAAACCACGGTAACAACCAAGGTCCATTAATCTTTTTAATGAAAGGCTTACTTCACGACGTAAATCACCTTCAACTTTAAAACTTTCATCAATTGTAGATCTTAATTTAACAACTTGCTCATCAGTTAAAGTATCTGTGTTTGTGTTAAGGTCGAAACCTGCATCTACACATACTTTTTTCGCGCGAGTTGAACCTATACCGTAGATATAAGTTAATGCGATTTCTAAACGTTTATTTTTGGGTAAATCTACACCTGCTATACGAGCCATATTTTCCTATCCCTGCTTTTGCTTATGTTTAGGGTTTTCACAAATTACACGTAAAATTCCTTTACGTTTAATCAATTTACATTTCGGACACATCTTTTTTACTGACGCACGAACTTTCATTTTCTACCTCTAATTCCTCAAATAATCCTATAAAAACAGATGGGTGAAAATATCACCACGCCTAGTCTAAGTCCAGCTGTTTTAAGCTATTTCCTACTAAAAAACTTGATATTTTGGAATAAACCTGATCGGTAGATCCCGCACCATCAATCCGCTTAAATAGTCCTTTATTTTGATAAAACTCCTTCAATGGAGCTGTAAAATCCTCATACACTTGAAGCCTGTGCTGAATGGCATCAACACTGTCATCTGGCCTCTGAACTACTTCACCATCGCATTTATCACACACACCTTGTTTATGGGGTGGATTATTTACACTATGGTAAACTGCAGAGCATCCAGAACAAACTCTTCTGCCGCTCAGCCTAGAAATAAGATCTTCAGTGTCTACATCTAAAAACACAGCTGAAGATAGCTTCCTGCCAACAGAACCCAATAAACTCTCAAGGCCTTCTGCCTGCGCCATAGTTCTTGGGTAACCATCTAAAATAAACTGGCTACCATCTTCTAAACGAGCCAATCTGTCTTTTAACATATTGGCAGTTACAGTATCAGGAACCAGGTTACCATCATTCATATACTTTTTAGCCTCTTGGCCTAACTCAGTATTATTTTTAATATTATATCTAAATAAATCACCAGTGCTGATATGTACGTAGTTCGCTTTATCTACTAATAAAGCGGACTGAGTTCCTTTACCTGCGCCCGGAGGTCCAAAAAGAAGAATGTCCATTAATAACGAACTCTTCTGCTTTTTACTTTTACACCCTTCATTAAGCTATCGTATTTAGCTGTTAAAAGATGCGACTGTATTTGTTGGCTAGTATCTAGAGCAACACCCACAATAATAATTAAACTAGTACCACCCACAAAAAATGGAAGACTAAGTTTACTCATAGCAATTGTTGGTAAAATACAAATCAAAGTTAAGTAAATAGCGCCTGTAATTGTTAAGCGATCTAGTACTTTTTTAATATAGTTAGAAGTGTTTGTACCCGCTCTTACACCTGGAACAAATCCACCTTGTTTTTTTAAGTTATCAGCAACCTCTGTAGGGTTAAAAACAAGCTCGGTATAAAAGAAGCAAAAGAAAATAACTAAGGCACCAAAAATCACATTATAAAGTGAACCTGTAGGTGTAAAGTTTTGACTTAGCTCTTGCATCCAAGGCGCTTTTACAAACTGACTCATTGTTGCTGGAAACATCAATAAACTAGAAGCAAAAATTGGTGGGATTACATTTGCAAAGTTAATTTTAAGTGGCAAGTGACTGCTTTGTTGTTGCATAGCCTGTTTACCCATACCACGCTGAGAGTACTGAACAGGAATTCTTCTTTGTCCCGTTTCTAAAAATACTACTGCTGCAATAACTGCTAAAATAACTAATAAAACAATTAATGCTAAGGCACTGCTTAAGTCTCCAGCCATAACTTGCTTTATCATGTTTACAGCACCCGCTGGCGCACCTGAAACAATACTTGCAAAAATAATTAAACTGGCTCCGTTACCAACACCCTTTTCAGTGATCTGCTCACCAACCCACATAATAAAACATGCACCTGCTGTAAGAGTAGCTACTGTTAATATCATAAAAGGAATTGGACCAAAAAATGGAACACTTACTAATGGAAGGCCATTATGACTTGAGTTTGCTAACCAACTGGCTAAACCAAAACCTTGAACCAAAGCTAATAACACTGTTGAGTAACGAGTGTATTGAGTGATTTTTTTACGGCCCTGTTCACCCTCTTTTTTAAGAGCTTCTAAGTATGGGATAGCTGATTGTAATAACTGGAATATGATCGACGCCGAGATATAAGGCATGATCCCTAAAGCAAAAACACTAAATCTCTCTAGAGCTCCGCCTGTAAATGTATTAAATAAACCAAAGATACCACCAGACTGAGCCTGGAAAAATCCCATTACAGCTGCTGAATCAACACCAGGTGTAGGAACTGCCACACCTACACGGTAAACGGCAATCATCATTAATGTAAATAGAATACGTTTTTTTAATTCTTCAGGAAATGCTGGTGTTTTCAAGTTAGCCAAAACTCACTCCTTAAGTTTTTACTGTTTAATAATTTCGATAGTTCCGCCAGCAGCTTCAATTGCTTTCTTAGCAGACTCACTCGCTTTATGAACTTTAATAGTTAAAGATTTTTTTAGTTCACCACGGCCTAATACTTTAAATAAACCTGACTTACTTTTAAAACCCATTGCTTTAAGGCTATCTGGAGTAATCTCACCAGACATTTTTTCAAGCTGATCTAAGTTTACTACTTCGTAAGTTGTTTTAAATTGATTATTTGTGAAACCAAATTTAGGAAGACGTCTTACTAAAGATGTTTGTCCACCTTCAAAACCTCTTTTGATAGATCCACCAGAACGTGCTTTTTGACCTTTATGGCCTTTACCAGCTGTTCCGCCCCAACCTGATGAATCACCACGGCCAACGCGTCTTTCTTTTTTTACTGAACCTGATTTAGGTCTTAAGCTTTCTAATAATGACATAATAAATACCTCTAAATAACTAGATAATTTTTAATTCTATTTTTCTACTGCAACATCAAGAAGATGTTGAACTTTATAAATCAAACCACGCATTGCTGGGTTATCATTAACAACAACTTCACTGTTAATTCTTTTTAATCCTAGGCACCTTACGCAATCTTTTTGTTTTTTAGATTGGCCAATTGTGCTTCTTTTTAATTTTACTCTAAATTTTTTCATAATCTTCTACCTTACCCGTTATACTTTTCAGGCTTTGTGTCTGTTAGTTGGCTTAAACCATCTAAAGTAGCACGAACAGCATTATGCGGATTACGTGTACCAACACATTTAGTTAAAATATCTTTAATTCCAACACTCTCTAAAACGGCTCGAACAGCACCACCAGCAATAACGCCAGTACCTGGTGCAGCAGGAAGTAAAATAACTTTTGCTGCTCCAAACAATCCAACAACTTCATGTGGAATTGTTCTGTTTTCTTTAAGCGTCATATTTTGCATAGTCTTTTTAGCAATACGACTTGCTTTACCGATAGCTTCAGGAACTTCGCCAGCTTTGCCAGTACCAAATCCAACTTCGCCTTTACCATTTCCAGCAACAACTAAAGCTGCAAAAGAAAAACGACGTCCGCCTTTTACCACTTTTGATACTCTGTTAATTGTAACAACTCTCTCTTGTACTTCTGGTTGCATATTATTATTCACTAACAATTCTCCTTAAAACTTTAATCCGGCTTCTCTTGCACCATCTGCAACAGCCTGAATTCTTCCGTGGTATACATACCCAGAACGATCAAAAACTACACTACTAATATCTTTAGACATTGCTGCCTTTGCTACTGTTTCACCAATTTTTTTAGCGATTTCTTTATTGCATTTTCCGCCTTCTTTTAAAGATGATGCAGAGGCAATAGTTGTCCCTGTAGTATCATCAATAATTTGAGCGTAAACATGCGCGCTACTTCTGTAAACAGCTAGTCTTGGGCGATCAGCAGTTCCAGAAACTTTCTTTCTGATTCTCACTTTGTTTTTTAAGCGAGCTACAGATCTCTTGCTTGATTTTTTAGAATAAAATAATCTCATTTCTTATTGTCCTTCTTACTGAGCCTTTAACTTACAGTCTTACTGGTTATTTACCAGCTGACTTACCTGCTTTACGACGAATATGTTCATCACTATAACGAATACCTTTACCTAAAAAAGGCTCTGGCGGTCTGAAACCTCTAATTTTAGCAGATACTTGACCCACTAAAGCTTTATCATAACCATCAACTTTTACTGTTGTTTGCTTTTCTACAGTGATAGTAATTCCTGCTGGAATATCAAAGTTGATTGGGTGACTGTAACCAAGGTTAAGCTCTAAAACTTTACCTTTAACAGCTGACCTATAACCAACACCATTAAGTATTAATGTTTTTGACCAACCTGTTGTTAAACCTGTCATCGCATTTTGAAGTAATGATCTGTATAAACCATGGTAAGCACGACTTTGTTTTTCATCATCAACGCGGTTTAAAACAATATCAGCATCATTTACAGTACATGTGATTTCTGGCTGCAAGTTAATAACTTGTGAAGCTTTTGATGTTTTTAAAGTGATCACTTGGCCAGCTTCTTTTGTGCCAGACAATTCTACTTTTACATCTTTTCCTATAACTACTGGATTTTTACCTATTCTAGACATTTGCTACCTACCAAACCTTACATAGAAGTTCGCCACCAACATTATTCGTTGTTGCTTCTTCTCCGCTAAGAACACCTTTATTAGTGCTTAATACAGCTAAACCATATCCAGATCTTACTTGTGGCACTTCTGATGCTTTTACATAAGTTCTACGACTTGGCTTACTTAAACGTGCAATTTTGTTAATCGTTGGCTGACCATGCTTGTTGTATCTAAGGTAAACTCTCATCATCCCTTGCTTACCGTCTTTAACAACTTTAAAGCTTCTGATGTATCCAGCGTTCTGAAGAACTTTAGCAATACCTTGACGCATGTTAGAGCTAGGCACATCTACTTTTTCGTGCTTTGCCATACCAGCATTTCTTATACGTGTTAGAAAATCTCCTACAGTATCCATATAAAACCTCTACCTACTTCTTCCTGAAAGGCAAACCTAATGCCTCAAGAAGAGCCTTTCCTTCTGCGTCTGTTTTTCCAGATGTACAAATTGTAATATTCATTCCTCTTACCTTATCCACTTTATCGTAATCGATTTCTGGAAAGATAATTTGCTCTTTCAAGCCCATATTGTAGTTTCCACGACCATCGAAACCTTTAGGAGATAAACCTCTAAAGTCTCTTTGTCTTGGAATACTAATATGAATTAGTTTTTCTAAGAACGTGTACATGTTGTCTCTTCTTAAAGTTACTTTAGAACCTAAAGACATACCTTCACGTAGTTTAAAGTTTGCAATGGCTTTTTTAGCTTTAGTGATTACAGCTTTTTGACCTGTAATATCTGTTAGCTCAGTTTGAACCTTATCTAAAACTTTAGGGTTCTTAACAGCTTCGCTCATACAAACATTTAAAGTTATTTTTTCTAACTTTGGTGATTGCATAACATTTTTTAAACCAAGGCTTTTAACTAATTCAGCCTTAATGTTTTTGTTATAATTTTCTTTTAATTGACTCACTTTAATAATCTCCAATATCTCTATAAAACTTCAGGGGCTAAAGAACAGATCTTTACAAAAGACTTTCCTCTAAGCTCTCTTGCTACTGGACCAAAAATACGTGTCCCAATAGGCTCTTTGTTAGCGTTAATTAAAACAGCAGAGTTATCATCAAAAGCAATATAGCTTCCATCAGCTCTTCTGATTTGTTTTTTAGTTCTTACGATAACAGCTTTAGCTACATCACCTTTTTTAACTTTTGACTTAGGCATTGCAGACTTAATAGAGACAACAATAACGTCACCTACAGAAGCCACTCTACGCTTTGATCCACCAAGTACTTTGATACACTGAACTTCTTTGGCTCCAGAGTTATCTGCTACTTTTAATCGTGTTTGCATTTGAATCATAATTTATTCCTTTAACCTAATTATTTTAGATAGCTTTAGATGTCTCTAAAATTTCTGTTAACTTCCAACGCTTAGTCTTACTTATAGCTCTAGTTTCAGAAATCTTAACTTTATCGCCAATCTTCGCCTTATTAGTTTCATCATGAGCTTTAAACACAGATGATCTACGAATGTATTTCGCATACTTCTTATGCTTTACTTGACGAAAGATTTTAACACTAATTGTTTTATCCATCTTATCACTTACAACTTCACCAACAACTTGGTTAAGTCGGCCACGAGTATTTGTTTTTTGCTCTGTAGTCATTCCGATTACCCTTGCTTCTTAGCAGCTATAGCTGTCTTTAATTTTGCAATATCACGTCTCTTAAAACGCAACTCTATCGGACTCGCTAATTGACCCATAGTCTGCTTCATTTTCATTTCAAATAATTCTGTCTGAGCTGTTTTAACTCTTTTACCAAGTTCTTCAGTCGACAGGTCTTTAATTTCTTTAAACTTAAGCATTGTTCATCCTCGCTATAAATTTAGTTTTTAATGGAAGCTTGTAAGAAGCTAATCTAAATGCTGCTTCTGCTTGCTCTCTAGTTACACCATTAATTTCAAAGATAATTCTTCCTGGCTCAACTTTAGCAGCCCAATGATCAACACTACCTTTACCTTTACCCATTCTTACTTCTGCAGGTTTTTTAGTAACCGGCTTGTCTGGGAAAACACGAATCCAAGTTTTTCCGCCTCTTTTTACAGAACGGCTAATGGCAATACGAGTGGCTTCAATTTGACGAGACGTTAAACGACCCGCTTGAACAACTGCTAAACCATAATCACCAAATGAAAGCTCAGAACCTCTAGTTGCAAAACCCTTATAACGTCCACGATGTTGACGTCTCCAAGTTACTTTTTTAGGACTTAGCACGATTGGCCTCCTCTACTTCTCTTGCAGATAAAACATCACCACGGTAGATCCAAACTTTGATTCCAATAATACCGTAAGTTGTTAATGCTTCTGCAGTTCCATAATCAATATCAGCTCTTAATGTATGTAATGGAACACTCTTTTCGTTGTACCACTCTGTACGAGCAATTTCAGCGCCATCTAAACGACCACTAACCATTACTTTAATTCCACGAACTCCACTTCTTAAAGAAGCTTGCATAGCTTTTTTAAGAGTACGTCTCCAAGAAACACGCTTTTCTAATTGTAAAGCAATGTTTGCTGCTACTAATTGAGCGTCTAAATCAGGCTTTCTGATTTCTTGAATGTTTACGAAAACTTCGCTTTTAGTTCTTTTTTGTAAATCAGCTTTTAAAGCGTCAATTCCTGCGCCTTTTTTACCAATAACAATACCAGGGCGAGCTGTAGAAATAATAACTTTTAGTTTTTTACCAGCACCTTCACGCTCCATCTCAACACGAGATACACCAGCATGCTTTAATTTCATTTTTACGTAACGACGTAATTCGAAATCATCTTTTAAGTTTTCAACGTAGCTTTTGCCTTTAGCATACCAACGAGAATCCCATGTTCTAGTAACACCAACTCTTAATCCAATAGGGTTAACCTTCTGTCCCACAGAGCTACCTACCTTTCATCCAAAACAACGTTAATATGACTTAGCTTTTTTCTGATAGTAAAAGCACGACCTTGAGCTCTTGGTCTGAATCTCTTCATTAAAGGACCTTGATCTACAGTGATCGCTTTTACGTAAAGGTTATCAACGTCAACAACCTTTTTGTCTTCAGCGTTAGCTACAGCTGATTCGATTAGTTTTTTAACCAATACAGCAGACTTCTTTTTCATGTATGCAAGTGAACGAATAGCTTCGTTAACGTCTTTGCCTCTTACAGCATCAGCCACTAAACGAGCTTTTTGAGCACCCACTCTTGCGAATTTTAATTTTGCAGTTACTTCCACGATGACCTACCTTTTACCCGAAGATTTTTTGTCTGCACCATGACCGTAATAAGTTCTTGTTGGCGAAAACTCACCAAACTTATGACCAATCATATCCTCAGAAACAAATACAGGAACAAATTTTTTGCCGTTATGAACAGCGAAAGTAAGCCCTACGCAATCAGGAAGAATAGTTGAACGACGAGACCAAGTTTTAATAACTTTTTTATCGCCTGAACTATTAGCTTTATCAATTTTTGCTAATAAATGGTGATCCACAAATGGACCTTTTTTTACCGAACGTGACACTTCAATCTCCTACTTCTTGCCTTTGCGCTTGCGACGCTTAACAATCATTTTATCAGTACTCTTATTATTTCTTGTTTTATGACCTTTACATGGCTTACCCCATGGAGTCATAGGATGGTTACCTTTACCAACACCTTCACCACCACCTAATGGGTGATCGATTGGGTTCATAGCCATACCTCTAACGCGAGGACGACGGCCTAACCAACGGCTTCTTCCAGCCTTACCTATTTTAATATTTTCATTATCAGTATTACCAACCTGACCAATAGTTGCTTTACAAACAGAAAGAACTTGTCTTACCTCGCCTGATGGCAATCTTACTTGGCAGTATTTACCTAACTTTGCAGCTAAAGTTGCAGAAGAACCTGCGCCCCTTGCCATCTGTGCACCCTTACCTGGTCTCATTTCAATATTGTGAATGATTGTACCCGTTGGGATAGAGTTTAATGTTAGACAGTTACCTGGCTTAATATCAGCAGTTTCGCTTGTGATAATTTTATCACCTACGTTTAAACCTACTGGGCAAACAATATAAGTTTTTTCGCCATCAGCATAGTTTAACAATGCAATACGAGCAGAACGGTTTGGATCATACTCGATAGAAGCAACAGTCGCTGGAATATCAGTTTTATTTCTTTTGAAATCAATAATTCTGTATTTTCTTTTATGACCACCACCCTGCCAACGCATAGTGATTCGTCCATTGTTACCACGTGCACCTGTTCTTTTAATAGGAGCCGTTAGTGACTTTTCTGGTGTTGTTTTTGTGATTTCCTTGAAATCATGGCCAGACATATTTCTGCGGCCAGGAGTCCTTGGTTTATATACTTTAATACCCATCGATTATGCTCCCTCAAACATTTCTATTTTTTCGCCTGGAGACAATTTAATAAATGCCTTTTTCCAGTACTTAGGCGCGCTAACACCTAATTTTGTACGCTTAGAGCGTCCACGACAAATAGCTGTACGAACAGTACTTACTTTTACTCTAAATAATTTTTCAACAGAGTTTTTGATCTCAACTTTTGTAGCCTTTTTATCAACTTCAAATGCATAAATGCCTTTTTGAGAAAGCTCGTTGTTTTTTTCTGTGACCAAAGGTCTTTTAATAATTTGATACATATTACTCACCTACTCCACAGCGTTTTTCTATAGCTGGGATACTGTCTTTAGTTACAACCACGCAATCATACTTAAGAAGGTCATAAACATTAAGACCGTCGCATGAGTAGTAACAGATATCTTTAACATTAGCTGAAGAACGCTTAAATGTGTCACTAACATCAGCTGAAACAACAACTGCTTTACTAGCGCCAAACTTTTTAAAATTATTTACAGTGTCTTTAGTTTTTCCGCTTGCAGCATCAACAGAATCCACAACATGAAAACGGCCTTCTGCATGTAAGTAAGAAAGCGCAGAACGTAAACCGGCCTGCTTTACTTTTCTTGGAAGAACATAACTGTAATCACGAGGTCTTGGAGCGAAATGAACACCACCACCTCTAATTAAAGGTGACTTTTGAGTACCACGACGTGCATTACCCGTACCTTTTTGCTTATAAGGCTTTTTGCTTGTACCAGCTACTTCACCGCGAGTTTTCGCTTTATGAGTACCTTGCCTTCTGCAAGCTAATTGCCACCTTACAACTGTGTGTAAAATATCTTTACGGACAGGAGACTCAACAACTGCAGAATCAATTTCTACAGTTCCAACCTTCTTCTTATCCCAACTTGTAACTTCTAAATTTGCCATGTTGTTATATTTCCTTACGCTCTTACTAACTGAACCATAGAGTTTCTTGAACCTGGAACAGAGCCTTTAACTAAAATTACATTTTCTTCTTGAATCACATCAACGATTTGTACGTTCTTAAGACTTTTAGTCGCCACACCAAAATGACCTGGCATTTTACGACCTGGCATTACACGACCTGGAAAAGTACAGTTACCAATTGAACCTGGACGTCTATGAAATCCAGAACCATGTGATGCTGGACCACCAGCAAAACCCCAACGTTTCATTACACCAGCAAAACCTCTACCTTTAGAAACACCTGTTAATTTAACACGTGTGCCTTTTTCGATTGAGTTAATGCTAACTTCTGTACCCACAGATACACCTTCTGGCGCTGACTGTCTTACTTCTCTTAAAAGCGAAGCTCCGTTTTCAAATGGAGTATCTTTTAAGTGACCTTTTTCAGATGATAAAGTGTTTTTTGCCTTCTTAGGGCGACAAGCCAATTGAACAGCTTCGTAACCATCTTTTTCTTTTGTTTTAATTTGAGAAACATACCAAGGCTCATACTTTAAAACAGTTACTGGAATATTGTTTCCTTCTTCAGAATAAACCGAAGACATACCTACTTTAAATGCAAAAAGGCCATCAAGCTTTAACTCGTTAGCTGTTGCTGTTTCTTCTGTTGCTGTCTCAACGGCCGCGTCTACTTGCGCTTCTACCGTTTGATCTGCTTTGTTTTCTTCACTCATTACTAAGTCCTTTTAATCTTTAAATTAACTCTGTGTTGCTAACTGAACATCAACACCAGCTGATAGGTCTAACTTCATAAGCTGATCAATCGTTTGTGGAGTTGGCTCTAAAATATCTAATAATCTTTTGTGAGTTCTTACTTCAAATTGCTCACGTGATTTTTTATCTACGTGTGGAGAGCGAAGTACTGTGTACTTATTAATACGAGTAGGCAATGGGATTGGGCCAGCAATTCTAGCACCAGTTCTTCTTGCTGTTTCAACAATTTCACGAGTCGACTGATCTAAAATTTTATGATCAAACGCACGCAAACGAATACGAATTTTTTGGTTTTGTTGCATATAAACTCTCTCTTCAAATCGCTAAGCGATATAATATAAATAATAAAAACACTTCTGTAGGAACTGTCACTCTCGTATCCTCGCCAAACAAAAAGTTTGGTTGTAGCAAACTCCAGTATCTAAGTTATTAAAATGAGTAGGTTTTAGAAAAACAAACTGACATTTTTAACAAGTTAGACTTTGAGTTTTCAAGATCCACAAAGACCGTACAGACCGACGAATATGCTATGATTTTGCCCTAGGGTCAACCTGAGAGATCCTATTTTGGAGATTATTTCATGGCTTGTATATTTGCTGATCAATTGGGCTTATTGAGAGCTGATCTCATTAATTAAATTGCCCACAAATAAGGTAAATGCCAGCCCTCAATTACTATCTAAATGCTTTTAATGCCATATCAGCTCAAACTTATCCCGCTTTAATAGCATATTTGACTATATGTCTTAAATATAAGACTATTCATAGGGTCGTTAGGTAGTCTTGGAAATAATAGTTTTAGACTCATGCCAAAAAGAGCTCTCAAAATTTCCAAAAGAAATACTTAAAGATATTTTAGCCATAGTTGATAAGTTAGATAAAGGCTACAGACTTAGCATGCCTATTGTTAGAGCAACTCCGTCGGTTGGGAAAAATATATCGGAAATACGCTTAAGGGATAAAAAGGGAGCTTATAGAGTATTTTATTATTTAAGTAAAAAAGAAGCTATTTATATCGTTCATGCATTTAAAAAGAAATCTCAAAAAACTCCTAGAAGAAATATTGAGCTAATTAGAAAAAGGATTCAAAAATTTTTATGAAACAAACTGTATATACAAATATTGAAGATTTAGCAGAGAGCTTCGGATTACCGAGAGAATACGGGATTATTGTTAAAATGAAAACTAAACTCACTGGTGAGATAATAAATACTGCAAAAAAAGAAAAGCTAACTCACCAAAAAATTGCAGACCTATCAGGAGTACCTAGATCTGCAGTGACTGGAATTATTAATGGCAGTTTGCAAAAAGTAACCCTCGATCGCTTAGTTAGAATCCTTAATTCTCTAGGAAAGAACATTGATATTAAGGTCACCGATATAGCTGCTTAATTACTGATAATGCCTATCTTGGCAGCGCACAGACTCATTAAGGATGAATCTATCATCAAGACTGTCACAGTCTTTGATAGCTCCATGAGAGCCATAATGGAGATCCTTAAAAGTATATCCCAATGTTATGTGTGGCTGATAAAAATCAGGATCAAACTTCTCGAGCTCTTCTATTTTTTCTTCAAGTTTTGGGTCATACTGTGCATTCATATAAGCCTGCTGGTAAACAGCTCTACGGATATTTTTTAAATTTATAGAATCCACAACCAAATAAAAAGTCTCCTCTAAAGTACCGTCCTCAGATGCCTTGCCCTGATCATCTAAACAAGCAGAGCTGCTGCCAACACCAAGAATCTCAAAATACGAGTGCTGGATCTCAAGCTTTAAAGCAATCCTATTAATTTCGTCCATACTTATGAA
>JALZUS010000079.1 GCA_023299885.1 Bdellovibrionales bacterium
CCTTCAGGAGTATCGCTATAATCTTCGTCCATTAAGGCTGACAGACCTTTTCCAAGTTTTGCTTGTGTCATTTTATGCTACCAATGCTGAGGGTTGTTTTATTGTTTTATTTCTTTTCAAAAGCTCTTTCGCTAATGCAATATAGGCCTGCGATCCCGCACACTTCATATCATAAATGATTGAAGGTTTGCCATGTGATGGCGCCTCTGAAACACGAACATTTCTCGGTATTACCGTTTCATAAACCTGTGAGCCTAGATATCCACGAACGTCTTGCTCTATGTTTTCAGTTAGCTTGTTGCGTCGGTCATACATTGTCAGCACAACTCCCTCAATTTCCAAATCACGATTGTAGCGTGATTGTACGATTTTGATGGTTTTCAATAAATGGCTCAAACCCTCTAACGCATAAAACTCACACTGAAGTGGAATTAAAACTTTATCAGTGGCAACTAAAGCATTGAGAGTAATAAGATTTAACGATGGAGGGCAATCAATAATAATTGTGTGATACTTACCCTTTGAGACCAAACTTGCCAATGCCATCCGCAACCGAGACTCACGTCGAGGCAAAGGAGCCAACTCCAAATCGGCACCTGACAAATCTATTGTCGCCGGAATAACATCAAGCTTGGGAATATCCGTTTTTAATATCGCAGTATCAGGGTGCTTGCCGTGAACAAGCAGGTCGTAACTTGTTACTTTTCGGCTTTTTCTATCAATGCCTAAACCCGTACTCGCGTTGCCTTGCGGGTCTAAATCTAAGACACAAACTCTTTTACCAATCGCCGCCAAACCTGTGGCCAAATTAATTGCTGTAGTGGTCTTACCCACTCCGCCCTTTTGATTAACAATACTAAGAATTTTTGTCATTTTCCCGCTTCTTTTGTATTTTTTTTATTTTTAGAATCACGCCATCTCCCGATTTACTAGGGATAATTTCTTGTTCGAAACTCCACGTGCTCTTGGCTTCTTCACATTCTTTAGCGTAATTTCTCCCCTTTGGAAAGAGGCAAATCGTTTCCACGTGAAAAAACTTATGAGTGTACTCAAGCAACTTATCCAAAGACGCTAAGGCTCGGGCAGTTAGATAATCAGCCTTCAAATCCTGAATTTTTTCTATTCTTTCATTAACAACAGATGCATTATTTAAGCCCAGCTGCTGAATGCACGTTCTAAGAAACAGAGATTTTCGTCTATCCGACTCAATCATTATAACTGGATTCGGCAATATAATGGCAAGAACAATACCAGGCAACCCACCCCCGCTTCCGAAATCTATAATTGTTTTTTCTGAAGACGGATCTATTAGTTTTGCAAGAGCAGCACTATCCATGATGTGTCTTTGCCACAGATCACTCGTATTAGAAACGAGGTTGATAGCGGGTGACCACTCCCTGATTAGGTCGGCGTAACGCAAAAGACTCATATTTGTTTCACGTGAAACATCTTCTAAAACTTCATTTTCCATAACTAAATTAAGCCGCTTTGAACTTTCTCATTGCAATCATTACACTTGCTATGGCTGATGGGGTGATACCTTGAATTCTTTTCATTTGCTCTATATTTTCAGGTCGTGAAAAGGATAGCTTCTCTGCCAGCTCCGATGATAGACCGTTAATCTTTTTATAATCTAGAGTTGCGGGAAGCTTAATATTATTCTGATTGTCATTGTAAAGACTTCGCTCATAATCATGGCGGGACTCGAATGCCCTATATAGCGTATCCACAACCAATGCTTGGCGAACTTCGGTAGAAATACTCTTAATTGAACCATCCAGTGTTTCTGCTAAGGACCAATCTATAACTTTGTGAGCCAACAGGTCAGGAATTGTTCTTCGCCGACCATCTTGCTTCACATCTATAGATAGCTTCTTCAGGCTTGTGGGGGCAATGGAACTCTCATTGAAATATTTAGCCCACAAATCTATTTCTGCCATTTTTCCACCTACTGCCTCGGCTCTTTCATTTTCTACCAAGCCAACATTATACCCAAGAGATGATAGCCGCCTATCTGCGTTATCTTGGCGAATGGTGAGTCGATTTTCTGCTCGTGACGTGAACATTCTATAGGGCTCACTGGCCCCAAGGGCCGTCAGGTCGTCTATCATAACGCCTATGTAACTAATTTTTCTAGATAGTGTAAAGCTTCTGTCATCCAGTGAGAGCGCCGCATTCGCACCTGCTATAAGCCCCTGCCCGCCAGCCTCCTCATAACCCGTGGTTCCATTAATTTGACCCGCCAAATACAAGCCCTTAATAGATTTTAGCTCTAAAGTAGACTGTAATTCACGTGGATCAACATAGTCATATTCAACGGCATAACCATACTCGGCAATGACCGCATTTTCCAATCCCGCAATTGTTTTAATAAACTCATCTTGGACATTGCGAGGCAATGAAGTTGATATGCCGTTTGGATAGACCAAATTTGAGCCAAGACCCTCCGGCTCTAGAAATATTTGATGTGACTCTTTATCGGCAAATCGGGAAATTTTATCTTCTATTGAAGGGCAATAGCGCGGGCCTGCCCCTGATATATTGCCACCATATATGGCTGATAGCTTCAAATTTTTGCTAATTATATCCTTTGTTTCACGTGAAGTGCGAGTAATGTAACAAGAGATTTGCGGCACCGATACTTCCTTGTTCATATACGAGAAGGGACTGGGTATATCATCCCCCTTTTGCACTTCACATAATTCATAATTGATTGAATCTTTTTCAATTCTTGGTGGCGTTCCTGTTTTTAATCGACCCATATTTAGTTTTAAATCATAGAGCCTTTTTGCAAGGGCAATTGAAGGCTTCTCGCCTATCCGCCCCGCCCCTTCAGTCTCATGTCCAAAATGAATCTTTCCGTTTAGGAATGTCCCAGTAGTTAGAACCACCTTCTTACAGCTTATTATTGTGCCATCTGACAGCTCAACACCACATATCAGGCCAGCCTCAATCACTATATCAGTTACTTCTCCAGCCTTTATAGAGAGGTTCTTATAGTTAAATAGGATGTCCTGTATAGCATCACGATACAGCCCTCGGTCAGCCTGTGCTCTTGGCCCCCATACAGCGGGCCCCTTACTGGCATTAAGCATTTTATAATGTATGCCAGCCCGATCAATAGCCTTGCCCATAACTCCACCGAGCGCGTCTATCTCTTTAACTAATGTACCCTTGCCAACTCCACCAATTGCAGGGTTGCAAGACATTACACCAATAGTCTCCTTGCTATGGCTTACCAACAAAGTGCG
>JALZUS010000080.1 GCA_023299885.1 Bdellovibrionales bacterium
TTAATTTCTTTCTTAAGCTCAAGAATGTAGCTTTGAGAAAGTCTATCTTTAGCCTCTAGCTCAGTTATAAGAGCTTCATTGATAGCGTTTAGTGAATCCATGATTTAACTCCTTGCGTTCTTACTTTGCAAAGAGTCCTGCCAAATGCTAAGGCTTCGCTTTCAGTATCAAAGCTATATTTTATATTTGTATAAAGGTCTGTTGTGACCCAACATTCCCAATTTTTATCGTATATTGTATTTGACATGAACTTTTCCTCATTATTGAGTTATCGTTCATTTGCTAAGTAAATAGATTGACTGATAAGTAACCTAGTCGCTTAGACTGAACGATAACTGATTTGTTATCACTTGGAAGAGTATACAACTAGTAGTAGCATCTGTCTACAGAAATCTTCAATTATTCGTACATTATTACAATAAGTTACAGATTTGTTACAATGATTGCGCGGGTTTGTAGCATTGCTTATCTATCTATGGTACTTTCTAAGCAGAATCTAACCATTCTGACATTTAAGAGGGGGCAGAAGTTATCACTATCCTCAGCTCTCTCTTTTTTACGCCTAGTAAATTTATTGCTTATTACCCTAGTAGCTAATATTCAATATTGTAGTGAAAGCTACACTAGGCACCATTTTCTTATGACCCTTCCACTAGTTGGCTAAGTAGAGAAATCTTAAGAGGCACTTTTTAACTACATCTAACTTAAATCAATTCTGTACTTAATAAGTCTCTTATGCTCTAATATTACTTGGTATCAAGTGGGAGCATGGGTGGAACAGGATAAGAAACCGTTAAGAGACGCTAAAGGAAGATTGTTGCCAGGTAGCACAGCTAACCGATCAGGGCGCTCAACTAAGTACAAAGAGATTAAGAAACTAGCAGAGAGCCACGCCGCTAAAGCTATTGAGACTTTGGCAGAAATCATGCTGAGTCCATTAGAAAGTGCGAAAGTTAAAATACAAGCTAGCAACTCAATACTAGATAGAGCCTTTGGTAAGCCCACAACAGTCCAAGATGTGACATTTAAAGAACCATCAGACGAGGATGGTATAAATAGGCCATCTAAGAGATTAAGCAGGGAAGAGTGGTTAAGGGCTGTAATAAACGACAAAAAAGAAGCATTAACTGAGGATAAATAATGTGGGCGCCTCAAGCTGGACCACAACTACACCTAATCGAAGCGGATTGGTGCAACGAGGCGTTCTTTGGTGGTGCTAGGGGTGGTGGCAAGACAGATTGCTTACTAGGTGATTATCTCCAAGATGTTAATAAATACGGAGTAGCTTGGAAAGGCATCTTTTTTAGAAGAACCTACAGCGAGCTAGAACCAGCCATTGCAAGAGCTAAGGAGCTTTATATCCCAATGGGTGCTGAGTGGCGAGCTGGCTCTAAAACCTTTACTTTTCCATCTGGCGCAACAATCAAGTTTAGATTCTTGCAAACTCTAGAAGATGCAGACAACTATCAAGGTCATGAATACACTTGGATTGGTATTGATGAGGCGGGGAACTGGGATGACGAAAGAAAGCTAAACAAACTAAGAGCAACGCTAAGGAGTTCCGCGCACGTTCCAACTAAGCGTATAAGATTATCGGGGAATCCAGGGGGGAAGGGTGCAACTTGGATTAAGCCTAGATACATCGACCCAAGCCCTCTAGGATATATACCTCTAAAAGATGAGGATTCAGGCCTAGAGCGCATCTTTATTCCTTCTAAAGTCACAGACAACAAGATATTACTTGAGAACGATCCAGACTATGTAAACCGCCTTAAACAACTTGGAAGCCCTGAGCTAGTAAGAATGTGGCTAGATGGTGACTGGGATGCAGAGCTTGGCCAATACTTTGCAGGCGTTGATGATGTAGTAATAAGACCTTTTGATATTCCTGAATCATGGTCGATTATTAGAGGCTTTGATTGGGGGTATGATAAGCCCTTTAGTGTTATTTGGGCTGCAATAGCCGATGGCACTCAACCTTTTGCGGTTAATAGGTATATCCCTAGAGGTGCAATGGTGGTTTTCCGTGAATGGTACGGAGCATCAGCACCTAACAAGGGCTTGAGAATGAATTGCGAGAATATCGCTAAGGGAATAATAGAAAGAGAAGCTGATTTAAAAAACTATAATTTTATATACTCGGTAGCAGATACAGCATGCTTCAATGCTTCAACTGGAGTCTCTTTAGCAGAACAGCTTGCAATAGGAGGGGTTACTTTCCGTAAATCTGATAAAAATAGAGTTTCAGGCTGGCAACAAATCAGAAATCGCATCACTGGTACGAACGGTTTCCCTATGATATACTTGTTTGAAACTGCAAGAGATTTAATTAGGACACTAAAAGCTCTAAAGCATGATGATAAGAAGCCAGAAGATGCTGATACAGACTTAGAAGATCATGCGCCTGATGCTCTTAGATATATGGCAATGAGTAGACCTTGGTCTCCTCCAGTGCCTCAAGCTAAGAAAAGAAGGGAGCCTACGATTAATGAATTGCTAGAAGATTTCGACAGACGGCGTGGATGGGAAGGGTGAGGATGCAAGAACCAGAACAGCAAGAAGATACCAAGGAAGTAAAGACCTATTCACACAGCTACTGGAAGGGTGAGGTTAACAGAGCTGAGAACTTCCTAAAGAAATGGAATCGCAAATCAGCAGACTTCTACAAAAGATACACATCAGAGAAATCATACACTGACGGCCTAAAGCTAGGCGGTGATTTACTAGGTAAAGCACAATTCCCAATGTTTTACTCCAACGTGCAGACTTTACTACCTGCATACTACGGTAATACTCCAGTACCTTTAGCTGATAGGCTTTACAACGATAAAGACCCAGTAGCTAAAGATGCATCAGAGTTAGTTGAGAGAGTGCTTAAATACAACTCACAGCCAGAGTATTTTGATGCTCAAATGGAAGATGCAATTACAAACCTACTTGTTTACTCAAGGGGAGTATTGTTCGTTAGCTATAGCCCAACACTAGAGGGCGGTGATGAAAGCATTAAGTTTGAAGATGTTAAGCTTGAATCAATAGACAGAGAGGATTTTCTTTATAGCCCTGCTAGGAAAGTTAGCGAGGTCAAGTGGATGGCTAGACGCTGGTATAAGACTAGAAGTGGCTTAGATGAGTGGGTAGGTAAAGAAATATCAGCTAAAATACCTCTAAACCTTAAGCCTGATACTGATAAAGACAAAGAGAACAACGATGAGGATGCAAGCATTAATCAAAACCAAGCTTGCGGGTGGGAAATATGGTGCAAAGAGTCTCAAACTAGATACTACATAGCAGAGGGTTACAACGATATATTGCAATCAGATAAAGACCCTTTTGGCTTAGGTGAAAAGCTACCATTTGCTACAATGTGGGGAACTACACCAGAGGGCAAACTACTCCCTATCCCTGATTTCGTTTACTACAAAAGACAGTTAGACCAGTTAGAACAGTTATGTAAAAAGACTGATTTACTACTAGAAGCAGTTAGGGTTGCAGGTGTTTATAACGCCTCAATGGACGGTATACAACGCCTGCTTACTAAAGGCTCAGGTAATATGCTTATTCCTGTTAAGGATTGGGTAGGCTTTAACCAGAGTGGGGGGTTAAGCGGTGGTATTCAGTTCATACCGTTGCAAGAAGTAGTGGCCACACTAGAAGTACTAAACAAACAAAAAGAACCTCTTAAACAAGAGATTTACGAGATAACAGGCATCTCGGATATAATCAGAGGAGCTACTAAAGCAAGCGAGACTGCAACAGCTCAACAGATTAAAGGGCAGTTTGCTAGCTTAAGACTATCACAGCGCCAAAGAATGGTAGCTGAGACAGTAAAGCAAGTATTTGTATTAATGGCCTCAATAGTCTTTGAGAAGTTCCAGCCTCAATCAATTTATACTATTACTTCAGCTAACGAGATATTCAAGAAGTCAATACCAGCACCACCACAACCTCAAGTTCAAGGGCAACCCCCTCAGCCACCAGCACCGCCTCAAGTTGTATTTGACCAAGAGAGGTTTGCAAAAGCATTAGACCTACTAAAGAACAACCTGCAAAGACAATTCAGAGTAGATATTGAGACTGATAGCACGCTAAAGTTTGATGAGGCTAGAGAGCGTCAAGATATGAATGACCTCTTGCAAAACTTCACAGGCTTTATGGAACGTGCAATGCCAGTGATTAACAACGTGCCTGAAATGTCTCCAGTAATGTCTGAAATGCTTAAGATGGTAGCTAGGCGATATAGAGCGGGTAGGAACTTCGAAACTACTATAGAAGACGCAATAGACAAGATACTAAAGAATCAGCAAGCTAAGTTAAGCCAGCCAAGCCCTCAACAGCAAGAGGCTCAAGCTCGTATGGAGAATGAGAAACAAGTCCAACAGTTCGAAATGCAAGCTAAAGGTAAAGAACTGCAACAAAAAGACAAAGAGCTACAAATCAAAGAGCAAGAGTTAAAGATTAAAGACAGAGAATCAGCAACTAAAGACCAAAAAGAGTTATTAGAGTTAAAGCTTAAAATCAAGGAGCTGGAATCTCAAGGGGTTAACACTGGTAGGCTTACAAAAAGGATAGTTTTTAAGACTTTAGAGGATGGCTCAGAAACGGCAGAGATTGAGACAGCAACAGACTTAGGCCAAGGGCTAGACGTTGAGAGGACAGCATTAACTCTTAACGGTAACGAAGCGAATATTTACCCACAATGAGTACACAGGCAGGAACATTATTTTTCTATAACGCATGGCGAGCAAAACTAGATGCTAACTATGACTATAGCGCTGATACTTTTAAGGTAATGTTGGTTGAGTCGGGCTATACGCCTGACTTGAATCATTCTAACACTACGGAAGTATCAGACGAGGTTACAGGCTATACTCAGCAAACGTGCTTAAATGTTAAGTTTGAGATTATCAATGCCTTGCATAACTTTGATTGTGATAATGTAGTCTTTAGCCCTAGCTCAGTAATTACCCCTAGGCATTTCGTAGTTTATAAAGAGAATGGAATAGTTCAAGAGCTAGTTTGTTTTGGTTTGCTAAACTCAGCCGACCAAGATGTTAGCGTCGGTGTTGGCGGTAAGCTAACTATCAATTTTGGCCTGTTTGGTGCTACTGGAGCGCAAGGAAACGCTACACCACACAGCCACACCGAAAGCGATATAGTTGACCTAGATAAATACACTCAAGCAGAAGTAGATACTAGAATACAAGCTCTTACTACCTTACTGCAAAGTGATGAAACCTCATTAGATAGTGTTCAAGAGATAGTTGATTATATACAGTTAAACAGGGAAGATTTAGAGGCTCTAACCTCTCAAACATTTGAGCATGTATCTAAGAACTTAAACGCATACCCTTATCAAGTAAATTATAATGGTGATGAGATTGGCTCAATAGTTTACACAACAAACATTGGAGAAATAACAAAAACTTTTAATTATAGTGAAGAGAATTTAAGCTCTATTGTTCTTTCAGGTGATACGCCTAACAGTATCAATCTAACTAAGACTCTTACATTTACAGGCGATAATTTAACTAACGTATCTTACTCTTAATATTATGGCATTTACACTATCAGGCACATTAATTACCCAAACAGGAACCGACAATAATCTAGCAGGGCTAGCAAATATTGCAGGGGTTACAACTAGCAATAAACTTACTTATACTGAGTATGATATAGGTCAGATGCGTTTGTTAATTCAAGGCACTTTAAACATCGCCACAGGCTCTAGGGAGCAATTAGTTTATCAAGGGGATACTGGGCATAACAATGTTGATATACAAATAGAACCAAGCGCAGAGCTTAATATAGGGGCTTTTGATAGCAATCCCCTTAACTACAATTATCAAGATCACATCCCTGCAATAGTCGAAAAGATAATACCTAGTCAATTAGTGTTTCAAACCTCTAATGGGTTTCAATCGGACGGACAAGGGCAAGCTAGTCGCAGGACATCTTTATGGGTTAGAGGGACTTTAAATAGCTACGCACGCACAGTGCTAATAGCAAATTTTGGCTTAGCTCAAGCAGGAATTATGAATATTCAATATTCTAGATGGATATATCATGCATCCTCTTATGCTTATGGGACTAATTTAGCAATATTAAATAGTGAGTTTAACGGCTTCTCTTTTGTAGCAAATGGGGATTACTTATCTCTTAACGGATGGGTTTCTAGGACTGGGGTTCTTAATTTTTCAAATTCAACACCAGCAGGCGCAGAATATAATGTAAAAAATGTGGCTGATTTAAACGAAGTGCCATTAGCCTCAAGTGGTTTAATTAATGTAAATGCCCCTACAGGAATAGCTACAAATTTAGAGACAGGAACCGCACAACGGTATACCACTACAGCTGGAAGGTATTGGAATGTAAAGCTAAGAAGAGAGTTGGCTTTTAATGTTAAATCTGATGCAGGTGAGATAATAGAAAATGCTACAACTTACATAGTAGGCTCATCAGGCACGCAAGCAGTTAATGTGACAGATGCACAAGGAAGACACGAAAAAACATTTGAATTTGCTACTAGGCAGGCAATAAGTGGAGTAGTTCAACCTTATACCTTTTTTACAAAAAATGCAGACGAAACAGATGACCTAGTAGATACTAGAGTTATTCAATATAACAGACAAATCAGCGCTCAGAACAATGTTTCACTACGTGGCTTAAATAGGCTTGAACTCAACTTTGCTTTAATACCAGACTCTAATATCACAGAACCAAGCAAGGCAGTAGCAGACGCATACACTGAGCTAGAAACATCTAAAAAAGTATATGACAGGGCTAAGTGTTATTTAATTGATAACTATGAAGGTCAGACAGAAGTGATAGTTAGTTTGATTGGTGAGACTCTAAACTTAGGAGACTATAACTTGGTAGTAGATGATCAAGCGACAGAAGCTTTTGCAGTATCAGGTGAGACTATCACAATTAAAGCATCTAACTTTACTAGCAATGTTACTTCAAATAGAACAGTGACTAGCATCAATGGCGCTACTATCTCAGGCAGTATTTCTGATAGTAATGGAGATAGTAACTTAACTGCCACAGTGCCTACAGGGTATGAGAATGATATTGAAGTTTATACTAATCAAGCAGATGCACAGAGCCAAACAAACGCGGTGGCAAATGGCTCATCTTTTAGATACTCCTCTAGCTCTTTTGGTGGCTTAACTCTTTGGTTTAGAATGACTCAAGAAGATGGCTCATTCATTATTGAGAACTATATAGTACCAGCTAGCGCAGGTAACTACGAAGTAAGTTTAGTAGTAACTAGTGAGAATTCAGCTCTAGGAGCTATTAAAGCAGTCACAGATAAACTTGATGCGATGCTAAGCATAGCTGAAGGCGAGCAAGTTTTTAAAACAGAGGCATTAAAGAACCTATGGCAAGTGGATATATCAAATATTACTGAATCGCAGAAAGCAGGAAAACAATTAAGGGATGCGAAAACTAAGGCTAATTTAGCTTCTGTATTTTCTGCATAATAAGTATGAATAGACAATTAAAAGTAGCTCTAGGAGCTAGGGGTGTCACTCTTAGTAAGAAACACCCTTTACATGATGCCTCAATCTTCCATGATGCAGTTTATGAGACAAGAAAAGGATTAGGGCTAAATGATCCTGAATATCAGAAGTTAACTAATAAGCAGTTAACTTTAGTTCATCAATTCGCTAAGGAAGAAACTAGCAAGAGTGCAGATTTAGAATTCTTTAATATTATGATGTCTATAATTGAATCTAATTACTCTAAGAAGGTATTTAAAAGACTTTATTATAAATCATTAGCTAGAATATTCTATAGAATCACTCGTATTTATGGGGATACCGTTGGCTGGTAATGTCCGTTCAAACCCCACAAATATTAATAGAAGATGCAGATTTAGAGATATTAATCCCTGCGATCGAAGTACCTCTAGCAGCAGCTAGCCCATATATTGAGATAGTAGAGGGTAATCTAAACCCCCAAACCAAGAAAAGTCTAAGAGGTGGCGCTGGATTTGTCATTGTAGATGATGAGCCAGTAGTAAAGCCTAAGAAAAAGCGCAAAAAGAAGCTTAAAAAGAAAGTCTTAAGCAGTCCAATAAAGAAAGCGGAAAAGCTTGAAACCTTAGAGCTAGAACCATTAGAGGAGATACAAGGCTTAAATGCTAGCCTAGCGCAACTCTCTGCAAATCTAGTAGCAAAGCAAAAAGAGCAAGAAATCCTCAAAAGCAAGGCAATAGCAGTAGCAGAATCAATGCTTGCTGATGAAATAGTGCAAGCTATTATTGATAATGAGCTGGCTAGTGTTCGTGACTACCTTAATAAAGAAGTTCAAACCATTAAAGACAGGGCGCTTAATAATTACTTAATCGAAATGGAAAGGGCTAAGAAAGAAGTAAGACGAGCAAAGAACAAATTAAATATAATAAGGTTAGTAGCAATAGGCGAAATCTAGCCTTGTACTTGATAGTTTATGTATGTTAAACTAACCAAGTATGGGACGCATTAAATACGTTTATCGTGTGGGTGTGGGGCTTGTTGAGGTGGAGAGAGATGGCGTGTCCGTAAGTGGCAGTGCTGTGCAGGATGTAAAGGGCGTTAATATCATAAAAGATAGAATGCGTCCTCTTTTACACCCTTGCACTGGTCAAATGATCGATTCTAAAAGCAGGTTCCGTAAAATCACAAAAGCTCATGGCTGTGTTGAAGTCGGTGGTAGTTTTGCCGAGCATAAAAAACAGCGTGATAACTACGTTAAGCAAATAAATACCCAAGAAAGAAGACGAACTAAACAAGAATTAATAAGGAGATTCAATGGATAATGAAGACATAATCTCAAGCGATTCAGACGTAGTGGAAGACACGGTTGTTGAAGATACACAACCTGAAGAGATTTCATTAAGAGACGAGCTTGATTCCAAATATGACGAATTAAGCGATAATAAAGATATTAATGACCAAGCGGAGGGTGGGAGCCTAGAAGTTCCAGCAGAGCCAGTAATTGAGCCTGTTTTAGAACCAATCGACGTTCCTCATTCATGGTCTTCGGATGCCAAGCAGAAATGGGATACTGTACCTAGAGAATTGCAAGAAGTTATTGCAGCTAGGGAAAAGGATTCTGTTGCTGACTACACTCGTAAAACGCAAGAAGCAGCAGACATGAAGAGGCAGGCAGATGCCGTGCTTAGTAAATTAGACCCTTTCAAGGATGCAATAGCACAGAAAGGAGTAGCGCCTGATGAATACATAGGCCAACTACTTCAAGCTGATAAAATGCTAGAACAAAACCCTGTAGATGCTCTTAATTTCTTAGCGCAGTCTTATACTGGCAAATCATTAGCTGAGTTGATTGGTTCAACGCCAAACGGTGGACAAACAACATATGACCCAAGAGTAGCAGAGTTGCAGAACGGAATCTCTCAGATGCAAAGCTATATGAAGGCTCAAGAAGAACAAAAAGCAGTTCAAAACTTCGAGAAAACGACAAGTTTTGTAGAAAACTTTTATTCTAAAAAGGATGAATCAGGCTTACCAGTGTTTAAACACATTGAGAATGTAAAGGCTGAAATCCCAGAGTTGATTAATAGCTTAAGGTCTAAGAACCCTAAAGAAAGCAACGAAGTATTACTTCAAAAGGCATATGACCAAGCAGTATGGCTTAACCCAGAGGTTAGAGTCCAGATGATGCAGCAAGAAGCTCAAAAGAAAAAGCAGACAGCAGCAACAGCTAGACGAAGCGCAGGAGTAAAATCAAGCGCACCACTAGGTAAAGGCTCGATTGATACTAACGGTATGACCACTCGCCAAACGTTGGAATACTTTTATGAAAATCAGTAATAGGGAATAAACAATGCCATTAATAGGTGAAATAGCAGCATCAACGATCGAGTCGAGAAACAAGGAGTTTGTCGATAACATTACTAACAACAACGCACTTCTTTACAAGTTAAAGAAAAAAGGTTCTGTAAAGAAATTCTCAGGCGGTCAAAACATCCGTGAGGAAATCAACGCACTAGAGAACTCAACAGTTAAGTCTTATCAAGGTTATGATACTTTGGATCAGACACCACAAGCAGCAGTAACGGCTTACCAGTTTGAGATCAAGCAGGTTCACGGTTCTGTTAAGATGAACGGTTTAGAAGAGCTACAAAACTCTGGCAAAGAGCAAATCATTGATTTACTTGAAGGCAGAATTAATAACTTAAAAGCTAACTTTACTAATGCTCTTACTTCTCAAGCTTATTCTGATGGAACAGGCAACGGCGGTAAAGATATTGGCGGGCTAGGCCTTTTAATACCTGATGATCCTTCAACTGGAACAGTTGGTGGAGTAGATAGAGCGGATAACGAATTTGCAAGATCGCAAGTTTATGACGCTATTACAGATGGTGGTGCAGCAGCTACAGCTGAGAATATAAGAGATTATATGAACCAGCTATACATTAAATGCACAAGAAACGCTGACCAAGTTGATATGATTGTCGCTGGCGATGATTACTACAACTATTACCTAAGTTCACTACAAGAGATTCAAAGAATCACTTCTAGCGATACTATGGCAAAAGGTGGCTTTACTACTCTTAAATACATGAACGCTGATGTCTGCTTAGGTGGCGGATACAATGGAGCGCAAGATGCTAAAAGCATGTTCTTCATTAACTCTAAGTACCTATTCTGGAGACCACACGCGAAGAGAAACATGGTAGTAGATAAGAGAAAGCAAATCATTGAGCAAGACGCATTTACTATCCCTGTTTACTGGGCTGGTAACATGACTTTCTCAAACGCTTTCTTACACGGAAAGTTAAAAGAAACAGCTTAAACAAAACTAGAGCCTTCCTAGCACGGGGAGGCTCTTTTTATTTTTATTAATGCATCCATTCAAGGAAACAAGAAAATGCTAGAACAAACAGAAGAAATAGAAACATTCGACCTAAAATCAATCGAGAGAGGCTTTGACGTTAAATCAACGTGGAGACTAGGAAACCCAGCAGATAAAGCACTAAGGGTAAGATTTTTCAATAAATCAGTATTATTAAGAAGAGATACAATCGCAGCTAAAAAGCCGATTTATAAAAGCCGTGAATACGTTGAGATAGGAGTGGATAGTAAGAATACTATTAGAAGACCTGTTAGTGACGAAGATAAGGCAAGATTTGCAGAGCAATACAAGCTTTTTAAAGAGAAAGCACAAGTAGATATTTCAGGAACTCCAATCGACTATGTAAGGGCGCTAAGCGTATCAGCTAGAGCAACTTGTAAGTCTTTAGGTATTAACACAGTAAAAGACCTAATAAACACGACTAAGAAGCACCTACTAGGTGATGAGGCTGATGCGTGGATTGAAGCAGCTAAGAAATATGATGCTGATGATAGTGCGGATCCAGCAGTTTTAGGCATGCTTAAAACAGAGAATGAGGAGAGCAAGAAAGTAGTTCAACTACAATCTAAGCAAATAGCAGATTTACAGAAGCTTTTAGCAGAAGCAGAAAAGAACAAAGTAAAAACGGAAACAACCAAAAAGGCAAAGAATGGCAAAAACAGTTCTACAGCTCCTACAGGAGATAGCTAACGAATTAGGAATAGATGAGCCAAAAAGCCTTGTTAATACGAGGCATCGACTCACTAAACAGTTATTAGCTAATCTTTATAGAGCTGCCCAAATAGCTAGGGATAAAGTAGCGTTTAGTGAGTTAAACAAGACTTTGATCGTGCCTTTAGTGGCGGGTCAAAGTCAATACAAGTTTCCGTCAGATTTTGATTATGAGTTGTTTGATACTCATTATGACAGTAACGACAAACAAAAAGTATATGGGCCAATTACTCCGCAAGAGTGGCAACAATATAAGTTCGGATACTTAACCACTCTTCCTTTTAGTAGGTATAGAGTTAAGGGGTATAAGTGCAGAAAGTTAACTGTAAGTCCAACACCTTCTCAAACTCACGCTAACAACTTCATAGTTCTAGAATACCAATCTAAGCAGTGGATTTTACCGCCTGAGTGGGAAGCTAACAAAACATATTTTAGCGGTGCATACGTTAATTATGGCAATAACGTTTATAAGTATAAGAACTCTGAATCTAATAGAACTTCAGGCACGACACCGCCAACACACGAATCAGGAACGGCAAGCGATGGAAGCATTGACTGGATACTAAGCGAGGATAGCTATGATCGAGTAATGACTAATGATGATATTTTCTTACTACCTGAGCAAGTTCTAAGCATCGGGACTCAAATGCTCTGGAGGGCAAGGAAATCGTTACCATTTCAAATAGAATCAGGTCTTTTTCAGTCAACGCTAGATAGAGCTAAAGTAAACAGCTTAAGCGCAGGAGAGCTATATTTAGACGGCTGTAGAAGGCAAGAAACAGGCCTTTCAAGTAATGTTGTTAGCGCCTCTCAAACTATAGCCCCACAACCAATAATAGAAGATGAGGTGGTGGAGCAAGAAGTAGTCGAAGAACCTGTAGTAGAAGATGTAACTGAAGATAATAGTACTGGAGACAACGAAGAAACAGAAGACGAAGGCACAGTCGAGGATACTACTAACGAGAGCGAAGATTCAGACAATCAAGAAGCACAGGACGCCACGACTTTACCAGTAGACGCATGTAATATTATTATCGAACCTAGTTTTGCAGAGACTTTTGCGGGTGGCGCTTTTGACCCTGACTACTGGTCGCTTATAGGAGTGGAAACCAGACATAATGACTCTTTTTATACTCCTAATACATCGGCTCCAAAATTCGGGTTACCACCTGGACAAACTTCAACACCAGACGGAAATAGCCACGCACTACATTACTACATGCCTGAAGGAACGCCGACCGAGCAAACGCCAGCACAGGTAACGTGGGCAGGTGATGAGTATACCGAAAGGCTTTGGCACTGGAAAGAATGGTATAGCTCTCCCTTTGCATGGGCTGACGGGCAGAAACTATTCAGAGCAAACCATCGTTCAGGGGCAACCACTAAGAAGTTATCTTTAGATATTAATTTCGGTGGTAACTTATGGAACGTAAACTGGGATGAGGGGCAAGCTATATCTAATAATTTCAGTGCAAATGTTTCAAATCCTGAGCCAAAGACATTAACAGACCAGTGGGTAGATTATAAAGTTTACTTTAAGCAACCAAGCGAAGTTAACTTAACGGATGGGCGTTTAATCTTTTGGGTTAAGGATGTTAAGGTTTATGACCAGAATATCAGTATGAGAGATTCTGAAAAATTCGATGGTTTTTGGATTGGTGGAAACTCATCTTGGAACGGAGACGAAACAGGCTCAGTTACAGTAACTCCCGAGCTAAGCAGGTGGATTGCTGATATTAAGGTTTATGACATTTTCCCTTGCGAAATAGCAGGAGAAAACAACGATTCGACCCCAACTGATCCAAGCTCAAACGATTCAAGTACTAACGACACAGAGACTACAAGTGAAGAGTTGGACGTTGCTAACTTGATAGCGGAGACTAACTTTAATGATAATGGCGTTGGAATATTCGACCCTAATATGTGGGATTCTATTGGGACGGACACTAGGTTTACTGAATCTTTCTATACACAAGAGCCTAAACTATCACTTCCTGCGGGTGTAAGTAATGAACAGGCTGGAGGCTCTGATTTTGGGGCGCATTACTACATTCCCCAAGGATCACCTTCAGATAGTTACGGGTTTTACCTATACCGACAAGGTGAGTACAGTGAAAGGTATTGGAGTTGGAAGGAATATTTTAAATCTCCTTTTCCTTGGGCTGACGGCCAAAAGATTTTTAGATTTGGACAGAATAGCGGAAACACAACCAAGCAGGGTGCAATAGATATAGATTTTGCAGGTGAAAGGCTTCACTTTTTTTGGGATGAAGGAGGCGGTGGTAGTAACCAAGAATCAGAATTTGTAATGCATCCAGATGCAGTGAACAATTGGAATGAAGTAGAGGATAGAATCATAAACTTCGATGTTTATTTCAAGATGCCTTCTGCTATAGGCGCTAACGATGGAAGATTGGCTTTTTGGCTAGATAAAAATCTTATGATTAACAAGTATATCGACATGGTTGATGATGACGTTTTTAACTTCTCTTGGATAGGTGGAAACTCTTCTTGGAATGGAAACAGCACAGGCTCGACCGTAACAAGTGCGGAGATGCATAGATACATAATAGGAAAAGTCCAATTATTCTCTGGTTTACCTAGTAATGTAACTTTACCTAACCCATAAGGAATTAAATCAATGTTAACAGACGAACAGAGAAAATATATAATTCAAAACTACTACGGCAACCAGCAAGACGCTCAACAAGCTCAACAACAGGAGGCAGTTTTTGGAAAAGTAGGCCAAGTGGGCGGGCAAGTAGCAGGTAAATACGCAGGAAAGTATGCAGGGAAATACGCAGCTACTAAGCTAGGCTATGGTGCAGCAGCAAAAGGAGCTGCAACAACGGCAGCAACTACTGGAGCTACAGGTGCAACGGCAACAGGTGCAGCAACTACTGGAACTTCTGCATTAACTGGCTCGGCTACTGGCGGAACTAGTGTTGGGGCAGGTGGAGGAGGTTTAAGTGCGGGAGGACTAGGTGCGGCAGCGGGAATAGGTGCTGGTTTATACGGTGCTTACAGAACTATAGACTTAGCAAACTCAAAGCCAGACAGTGCAGAAAGGCACACTAAATCAGCGGGTTTAGGAGCTGGCTCTGGTGCTTTGATTGGAGCATCGCTAGGTGGACCAGTAGGTGCTTTACTAGGAGCTGGAATAGGTGGAGTAGGTGGAGCTGTAGCAAGTTGGACTGGTAGCGGAAAAGATAAGTATCAAGTAAATCGTGATAATGGCAGAAGACGCTTGCAGGATGAGGGGATATTAGACGAGAATTATATAGGTACTCTAGCTGATGGTTCTAACTTTGATTTTGGTAAAGAGTCTATTGATTTAGATTATGACGATCAAGCCTACACAGGCGAAGTAATTTCTAAGGCTAACTTACTAGCAGCAGGCGAGGGTTATGATGGGCAAGAAAAAGAAGCTCTTGCAATGCTTTACACAAAAGCAGCTTTATCAAATGCAGATGGTGATTTAGATAAGGCTCTAGGGAATATTCGCCACTTCTCAGAGCAGAGAAACTTTAATCAAGAAGATGTGCAAAAAAAGTTAGATCAACAAATAGCTAATAACTTAATCACTCAAAATGAATATGATGTCTATAGTGCTACTAATAAAGACTTTTTAGCAGGCGGGCAAAATAAAAATAGTTTCAACGAAATAGCACAAAGGTTAATTAAACAATAATGGATGGAAGACAAGCTTTAACATTAGCATTTAGCCCTTGTATTGGTGGTTTAAACACTCGTGACGCTATTGATGCAATGCCACCTGAAGACGCTAGAGACTTAGTAAATATCTTTCCTGATAGAACTAGGCTAAGGCTTAGAAGAGGATATACAATCCATCAAGAGGGCTTCGGTGGAGCTGTAGAAACTCTAATAAGATATACTAAAAGTGATGGCACAGAGGAACTATTAGCAGCAGCAAAAGGTAGCTTATTTAATGCCTCTGCATTGCTTGGAAGCCCTGAAACCTTAAACAGTGGGTTTACCTCTAATAAATGGCAACACGTTCAATATAGAGACAGAATAATACTAGTAAACGGAGAGGACACACCGCAAATCTATGACGGCTCAACAATGGCCGATACAGCTTTTACTGATGTTCCTGATGTTACTAAATTGATTGGGGTAACTGCTTACAGAAGTAGATTATACTATTGCGAAAAAGATACTCTTAGATTCTGGTATGGTCTAACAGATAGTTTCTCAGGTGAGTTATCTAGCTTTGATATTTCTTCTATTTGTATGAAAGGTGGCCATTTAATGAGTTGCTCTAAAGTATGGGGAGCTAACTCTGAGGGTGGGATTGATGAGCATTTTGCCTTAATTACCTCAGAAGGTGAAGTATTAGTATATTCAGGTTCTAATCCTGATGATGCTGACAACTGGTTTTTAGTTGGAAGATTTACTATTCCACAACCACTAGGCAGAAAATCAGCATTTGAGCTAGGAACTGAAACATATGTTTTAACAGTTTCAGGAATTGTACCATTAGGCCGAGCAATGGCAGCGGGCGAGCAATTTTCTCAAACTGGAACTCTTACAGATAAGATAAATACTAGATTTAATGACTCAGCAGAGAACCATATTGAGGCTCACGGCTGGGAAACTGCGATCATACCCGATATTAGGCATCTAATAGTTAATGTGCCTAGTGGCAATAAGTTCATCCAGTATGTAATGAATATAGAGTCGGGAGCGTGGACAGTATACAACAAAATGGAGGGAATTAGCTGGGTTAAATTCAATAATAAGCCTTATTTTTCTACTGCTTCGGGTAAAGTATTTAGGGCTAACTCTGGCTTTGATGACGATGGTGCTTTTATTGGTAGTTGTTTAAAGACTGCTTTTTCTTACATGGGAGAACCAGTAAGAGAGAAAATATTCCAAATGTCTAAATTATTAGTTGAAACAAATGTAGATTTTGAAGCTCAAATGTATCTAAATGCGGATGGCTTTGACGAGAGCAAAACCGATGAGGTTTGTTTTGAGGGTGGAACTGGTGGCGATTGGGACAAGTCTAGCTGGGACAACGCGAGCTGGGGAACTGAAGGAAATTTAAATAAAAAGTGGGAGTCAACACCAGCACAAGGAAGAAACGCTTCTTTAGTGCTAAAGGCTAACACTTCGGGCGTAACTTATAGTATACTTGGGCATCAGGTGATGTTAGAGGCAGGAGGGGCATTGTAATGAGCATAACGAGATTATCGGCAGGGGTTTATACTAACGGAACTAATACCGTAAAAGGTCAAAGTAGTTTAGCAGCAGCTACGCAAGCGCTTGGAGGAGCTAGTGCAACACCAGCACAGCCCGCACAACCAGCGCCACCAACGTATGATTTAAGCACACCACAAAGTGCATTTAATGCAAATCTTAACGCTAATAACCAAACAGCAGAGCAGCAATCGCAATACAACAGAGTTAATGAAACAGGAACTTTTGGTTCTGCTACCTACGGCACTGATGCTAACGGTAATACTACTAGAGATTTTAGCCTCTCAGATAATCAAAGCTTAATTAATCAACAAAGAGAGCAGCAAGATATAAACTTAGGGCATACAGCTAACAACTTAGTAAATAATGCTTATGGTGATTTATCTCAGTCTTATAATCTAGATGGCGCTCCAAAGATATTAAGTGAGTCTGATTTATTAACGGAAAGAAAAAGAGTAGAAGATGATTTATACGGGCAATTCACAAGACGTATTGATCCAGAGTTTGAAAAACAAACATCAGATTTAGAGCAAAGATTAGCAGAAAGAGGTATTCCCGTAGGTAGTGAAGCTTCTTTAGCTGCCATGGAGAGATTAAGACAAAATCAAGGCGATGCTAGACTAGATGCACAGAGTGAAGCGGTAAGATTAGGCGGCGACGAACTTACTAGAAATTATGGTTTAAGCGCTGATAGAAGAGATAGGTATGTAAATGAATATGAGAAAAGCAGAGGTGCTTCTCTTGCTGATTTAGGTAGTATTTACAACCTGCAAAGAGGCGTTCAGCAACAACCATTTAGCGGAACTTCACAAATTAACTTACCATCAGCATCATTAGCAGACTTAGGACTCCAATATCAAAGCTTAGAGAATCAAAGAATTTCAGCAAGTAACGGTAGCCCTACAGACCCTTTCGCATTAGCTAGATTACAAGCAGAATTAGGCGAGACAGCGGCGCAAAATGATTTTGATAGAAGCTTATTATTAGCAGATTCACAAAATCAAAGTACTAGCTTTGGAGATATAGCAGGGGCTTTAGGTGGTTCACTAGTAGGGGGATTAGCTCAAGGGATTGGTTCTAGTTTTAATTTTGGTATCTAGTTTTAGAGGGATAATATGAACGATAGTATAGCAGATGCATTATTAGGCGGTAAGGGTAAATTTAACAGATTTGATTCTGTTAGAGATGCTTTATACGGAAGAGCAAAACAAGCAGAAAATAGCAACCCATATTATCAAACTGGGCGTAGTTTATTACAAGCTAGAAATCAGTTAAACGGCTCAGCAGGGCTTGATTGGAAGCAGAAACTCGCAGTTAATTTACTTGCTGGCTTTGGTGGTGGAGCATTAGAGAGCTTTGGAAGAAAGAAGATAGACGGACAAATAAAGTCATTACAGAATGTAGCTTCAGGAAATGCCTCACAAGAAGAGTTAAGCGCAAACCCTAACTTTGCTTCTCAAATAGAGAGTATTAACAACAGAGCAGAGCAAGAAAGAAAATTAGAGCTAGAGGATTTTAGTAGTAAAGAGAAAGTAAAAGCTCAATATAAGGCTCCTCATAAAATTTATAACGGTGAGAAGTTTAACCAAGTAAACCCAGTTACAGGCGAAGTAGTAGGGCATGGCTTAGCTCATAAGGGCAACACTACTAATATTAATGTAGGAAATGAAAAGCTAGGGTTAAAGGATAGAATACAAGCTACTAATACATTATCTTCGGCGTTTGTTAGAGATCCAGCAGTAACTCTATATAATGAAGGCAAGACGTTCTTAAATTCATTAAAAAGCCTAGCTAACTCAGATAAGCCTGTCAGTGACCACGCCTTCTTAGTTAACACTGTTAAATTTAACGATGTAAACTCAGCAGTATTGGGGTCGGAGGCAGAATCTGTGAGAAAAGCAATTCAGAGCCTACCAGAAAATATTAGAGGGACTTTTAATAAAGCTTTATTTGGAGGGACTTCTTTAACAAAACAAAACAAACTAGATGTTGTTGAAGTAATGGAGGGAATTAATAAAGCAAGACAAAAAGAAGCTTTTGTAGTTAAAAGTAATTATAATAAGAGAGCATTAGCAACAACTTTAGATCCTGAATTATTTGACCCTTACAATATACAAGCACCAGACGAAGAACGAGAACCATTAAAACTAGGTCAAGATGTTGGGGATTTTCAAAAGCAACAAGCTTCACAGGAAACAACACAATTAAACGGCAAAACGTATATTAAAGTTAAAGGAGGCTGGGAAGCGCAGTAATGAGTGATTTTTTAACAGATGAGCAAATGATGTCATTACAAGGCTCAGCACCGAGTAGTAATACTGGTTTTATTTCTGATAGCGAAATGCTGAATCTACAAAAGGGAGCGCAACAAACTCCGAAATCTCAAAGACCTCTATGGAAAGACTTAGGAGTTTCTGTAGCACAAGGAGCTACTCTAGGCTTTGCAGACGAAGGTGCAGCAGCTTTAAGGTCTGCATTTAAAGATACTACTTACAATCAAGAGTTAGAAGCTATTAGAGGAGGGCAAAAGAACTTTGCTAAAGAACATCCTGTTTTAGATGCCGCCGCCAATGTAGGGGGAAGTTTTGTTTTAGGCGGTGGAATAGGAGCGATAGGGAAGAAAGCAGCAACTTCTACGAAGTCTCTTTCTAGTATACAGAAAATTGCTAAAGCGATCGGGGCTGGCACAGCGGGAGGAGCAGCAGCAGGTTTTGCTCAAGGTGAAGGAACACAAGATAGATTTAAAAATGCAGCTACGGGTGCTTTAGTAGGAGGAGGAACTGGAGCTTTATTTTCAGGAATAGGCGCTGGTTTAGGAAGGAAAGCGAATAAGTTACAAGATTCAGCAGATGAAACTTTGGAAAAAGGTTTAGGTCTTCAGTATGGAGCTAAAAAAAGAGGGTTAAATAAAATACCTTTATATGTTAATGAAGCAGGGGAAGCCGTCCCATTAGACAAGTTAGATGATGCAATAGGGGTTAAAGCTCCATTACAACTACAAGTAAAATCATTAAAAGATGCGGGTGTTTTTAAAGACGCTCCTAATGATATTCAAAAACTATCTATTCATGTTAAAACTAAAGGGCAGGAGATAGGGCAAAATATACAAGATTTAGAGAAAGCAGCTAGTCTAGCAGTCGGAGGTAAGCAAATAGCCCCGAGATTAGATAGCACAGATAAGTTAATAAAAAGTTTTAATCCATCAGAGCAACTAAAGCTAAGTAAAATTGCAGATACTAAATGGCAAGATTATATAGATACTCCAGGTGAGGGATTTAATAAATTAACTACTTTTTTAAATAGATTACAAAAAGAAACTAATTACGATCAACTAACTCCAAGAACTCAAACGCAGTTAAAAAGAGCATTATCTTATGATTTTAGAAAAGCAGCAGAGGAAACATTTGATGCAGCCTTACCAGAAAGGGCAGGGCAGTACGCAAAAGCAAATGAGCTATTCGCTGCAACTCAACAAGTAGGTAAAACTTTAAATGGGCCATTAGCTAAAAGAACACCAGAATTTGGAGATTTTATACAAGGCGGAAGTTTGCCTATGACTGTTATCACAGGTGCAGGTGCAGGTATATTTGGAGGTATAGGCCCAGCAGCTACAGTAGGAGGTGGAAAACTTTTGTATAATGCTGGCAAACAATATGCAAAAGCTGCTTATCCTATCTCAGTAGCAAAAGCTTTAGAGAACAGTTCAAAGACTATAAGTAAGACTCTTGATAAGTCTAAAGGAACTGCGTTAAAATCGGCAATAGCTGCTTCCCTGTTAGCAACTCAAAAATAAAGAGGAGGAGAAAAGACCCCATTACGAAAGCTATTAAAAAACTAATAAGCTCTAATCCTAAAAATAAATAAACAGAACATTTTTCAAACATTGTCATCTCCTATATACGAACAAGCAAGGCAGTCCAACTAGCCCAAGCAAAAAATAAGATAGTGCCTAGAATAAGACTTAAACCTGATAAGTTTTTTAAATAAAAAGCTACAGGGAAGAGTAAGCCAATATAAAGAAGAAATTTCATTAACGATATTAAACCTTTCATATTCATATTGTATCACATCCTCCAATTAACGACGTAAACAATATCAAAACGGGGGAACTTTATCAATCTGATTTAAATTCCCTATGTACCGAGTCTCTAATTCATGGTACTTTAACTAAGTAGAAGTAATCCAAATTTAGAGGGGATTGATGCGATGGGGTGGAACGGAAACGGAGAGGTAGTCCGTAGCAATGGCGTGAATGATGGGGATGATGTTTGGCGAGAAGATGCCCAACTTGCATCGCCTAATTTAAGCAGTTCTAGACATGATGCCCATGATGAAGACTTAGCTCAAGCTATAGAAAATACCCTTACTAAAGATGGTCAAAACTCAGCAACTTCTAACTTATCAATGGGTGGCAATCGTCACCTAGATGTAAGCGACCCTGAACAACTAGATCAATACGTTACAGTTAATAAAGCTCAAAGCGGGGCTTACATTTTTGCTGGGACTACTGGCGGTGAAAATAACGCTTTTACAGCTAGTTTTGCGATTCCTTTAACCACATTAGTAAACGGCATAACAATCACTTGTATTGCTGATAGAGCGCCAACAGGGGCATCTACTCTGAATCTCAACGGTATCGACGAAAAACCTATCTACAAAAATAATGGAGCAACAGAGCTAGCGGCAGATGATTTTGTCGAAGGTCAATTACTGCTTTTAACTTACTCAAGTAAGGATACGGGGCAATGGCTATTACTAAACCCTCAAGTTGATGCTTCTAATGTTTCAGGTGATCTAGTAGTTGGTGGAGCTTTAAGCCTACCAAGCTTAGGCAATGCTAATCAATTAATTCAGTTAGATAGCAATAATAATATTGTAAGCGTTAACCATGTTACCTTTAGGACTAATCATTTAATAGCACAAAGAGGCACTAACAATGATATTACAGAGCTAAATGCCTTGGTTTCTAAGACTTGGGAGCCAGTAATCACCGCTAGTGATTTTATGACTGTGACTAACCCTGATGTCTACTGGGAGAAGTTCACAAGGTTTGGAAATACAATCCATTTCCAACTAACAATAGACGCAACGCTTGGTGGTGCTTTAAGTGACACGCTTTTCGTCACAGCTCCATTAGAAGGGGTGCAACATCACGATAATTGCGCCTTTGTGTGCGCAGGTCAAAACGCTGGAGTCGGATTTTCAGGCGCTTTGCGCTGGCGATATAACCCTAATAGTGGATTTATCATCTTTAAAGAAGGCCTTTCTAATTTTCAAGCAGGCGAAGTTTTTATTCAAATAGACGGTCATTATTACTTATCATAGGAGAGTTATGAATTGGTTTAAAAGAAAAATAACAGGGTGGTTTTTAAAAGACTACATCACTGACTACGTTAAGCCTACTGTAGACTGGACGCTTAAATTGTTTGACGGAAAGAAGACAATCCTTTCTCTAGTAGCTTTTGGCTTGGCTCAATACGCTAAAGCAAATCAAGGCAGTGCTGCTGGAATTGTAATTAATCAAATACTTGAATTTTTATCTAATAGTTATGGAGTTGAAGCAAGCATCGAAGGTGTATCAACAACAGCAATTATAGGTATTGTAGTTGGTCTATATGACAAAGTAAGAAAGTGGGCTGGAGGCTCAAAAACAACAACGGAGGTTGGAAAGTAATGAAGTTTTTATTTAAATTAGTACTAATAGGCATGTTTACCGTTTCTTGCTCAGATGATGAAATATTTGAGATTATAGAGATAATAGAAGAGGCCAACAATGAAGAGGGACAAGAGGTTATTCCTGAGCCAGTTCCTGAAGTATTACCCGAAGTAATAGTTACCCCAGAGCCAGAAATATTAGCCCAAAGCAATCCAGATTGTAGCTCTCTAAGGTTTGGAGATGGAAGGGGTGGGGATTTATGGCTTGATCGTAGTGATGGTGGCGCGCCTCAGTTTCACGGCAACCCTGTTTACTTACTAAATAACGGCTTCCAAGCACAACCAATAAGAGTAGAAGCAGAGTTAAGTAGTGGAGGATTAGAAGTTGCAGCTTTTACAGGCTATGCGAACCAAGACGCAGGAATCCTTAGACCTCATTATAGATTTTTAAGAGATTGCACAGCTTACACTGGCAGATTAATAATTAGCGATGAAACGCAAATATGCGAAGTCGTTTTACCTCAAAGCCCATGTTCAAGGATAGATTAGCAGTTGAAGATTATCTGCACGGAGATGTTCTGGCAGATGAGCTTAACTTAAAAACAGAATATGAGACAGGTGAGAAAAGGCTATTAGGTGCAATTCTTACTAGAGCGATAAGAGACACCATTAACGGTGGAATTTATCAGTCTGAGCAAGATACAGCGATGGAATGGATATTTGCAGAGAATAGCCCACGCTTAGATCATTTCACATTTGAAGAGGTTTGCGACTATCTAGAATTAAATCCATTTAGACTAAGAAGAATGATTTTTGAGCGCATATAAATGGGTAAATCAAAAGATTATAATTACTATTTTGACCTTACTTGGCTTGCGAGGTGGCTCTATAGAAAATACAAGGGATGGAGAAAAAGAGATGAATATTAAAATGCTAGATGGGGTTTCTTTAGTAGGTTTAAGGCCAGAGATGTTATTTGGCCATTCAATAGTAATAGAAGTTTTTAGAGACTTGGGGCATGAAACTCTTCACATTACCTCTATAAGAGATGGCCAACACTCAAAAGGCTCAAGGCATTATATAGGCCTAGCGATTGACTACGATGTCATAGGTTTAGATAAATCAGATTTTGAAAGTATTGCAGAAGAAATCAGAGCAAGATTAACTACTGAATTTGATGTGATTGTTCATACTGGGCATATCCATGTTGAGTTTGACCCTAAAAGAAATACAAGAACTTAACATGAGTATAAGTAAAGAGACTGACACAGTATTGAAAGTAATAGTGGCGCTTATAATGCTCTTTATAGGCAACTTTGTAAGGGGCGTAGCTAGTGACTCTAAAGAACTGGATAAAAGAGTAAGAGAACTAGAAATAGCGTCTTCAGTAAGAGAAACTGAGCTAAAAGTAATTAATAATAATATAGTAAAAATTGATAGAAAGGTTTTAGACAATACGAAAGTTTTAAACGAGAACAGCCGTAAGCTAGATATTTTAGTAATGAAATCAGAAGGGGGAAGTTGATATATTTATTTATATTACTTTCTTCTATCGAGCCTTATGATTTTACGTGTGGATATAAACCAACAAAGCAACCTGAAAGTTGTTCAAGAGTGGTTTTTAGCTGTGAATGTAATTTACTTTATGAGTGTGACTGGGTAGCGTATTGTTTTAATTAGTTTAAGTTAAAAAAAGACTTTAGCAATGAATCTTTTTTGACGTATAGTGTCTCTAACAGGATGAATGATTATTCATTCTTTTTTATAAAAATAGGCGAGAGCTAAGAAGCTACGAACTTCTAAACTCTCTAAGCCAAACACAACGAGGATACCGTCATGAATGACCTGATAATACTAATAAACCAATTCGGAGCTGAACTCAAGATAGCTATAATAGGCATCTTTGTTCTTCTACTTTGCCAATCTTGCGCTTGCGCAGGCACGGCATGTTCAATAGGGGGCATAGAGACCCACAAAGCGCTAAATAATAGGTTAATTATAACTAAAAGTACTCAAGTAGTGAAGGGGGGGCAATCATGGGGAAAGTAGCACTAAACCTATATACGGCGTTTGCTCCATTAGGAATATTTTTTACTTTGGAGAATATTGGCTTATTAAATTTTTTTCGTTCTATCTTGGGGGTAGCTTACTAATGAGCAATGTTAAGTTATACGTAGGGAATTATATCTGGTTTTTAAAATGGATAGACGATTGCGGAGAGGTGCAGACTAAAACTTACTGGATGCCTAGACGACATAGGGTGCATTAGGTTATAATAACTTTAGAGATTAAGACTGCTTGGAATTTTTCTTTAAAAGGGTTGAGGGTACTCGGCCGAACGGGGAGCTTAATCGCTCCCTTTTTTTTGCTTAACTACCTCAGTTATCTTTCAATTCGTTTCTAGCCTCATCTTTCCAAGTGTCTATATTTATTTGTTCTAAATCTTCCCACTGGATGCAGTAACACATTCCTTTATGGTTAGTGTAATACATGTACTTAGCCAATTTCTCCACCACATCCTCAACCTTAACGTAGCCCTTGCGTCCTTGTAGGAATGAATAAAAGTCATTCGCTTCATTAAGGTCAAAATCCTTAGCAGACTTTATACATTTATTATGGAGATTACTAACAAATTTATACGCGTCTTTCTCGTCCTGTTCTTCTTTAGTCATTTTCATTATCTTCTTTAAGAGCTTCTTTAGTATCGTGAAGAAATTCCTCCTCTTCATGAACAAAAATTCCATCTCCACCAACAAGCCTAGCAGGGGCTTTTGCTATATCTTTAGTAACTGCTATCCCAACATCAACAACATCTACTACTTCCTTAAATATACTCTTAAATAATCCCATCTTTCTCCTGTGTTTTGTAACTTGCCTTATCGTTTAAATCTATTTTTAAGCGTTAACTCTATCCAACCAAGAGTGTAAATAAATAGGAAAATAGATAGCCCTACAGTAGTTAAAAATATGCTTGGGAAAAATGTTTGTGACCAAGTGAATCCAAACTGAGTAGTTATTCCAGATACGTTACATAGTTTTAAAAATACAGGGAAAATTAAAGTGAGCATGTAAAACTCTACTACTCCTCCCTCTGGCATTATCCTGGCACTTGCATTTGCGTTTACAGTTGCTACCACAACTAAAGCTGTTAATAGTCCCATTAAGATTCTCCTTTTGTTCTTTTATAAACGTAATTAGCATATAAAGGAATCCAAGGTAAGGTAACTACAGTTAACCATGATAAAGGAAGATAGCCAGTCACTTTCCACCCTATAAGAGCTAGTAGTAATAGAATCCCGTAAAGCAGTGGGCTAATCTTTTCTTCTTCTTTCATTTAACGTTTCTCCTTGCTTGTCTACGCACCTTATCAGTTAGTCCTTTTTTAAATACTTTAAGTTGTTATAAATCCTCATTACCTCTTTAAGTTCTTCTTGTGATTTAAAGTTTAGGGGTAAAGCGCCTATTTCCCTTTGCATGTAAATAAGTCTAGTCATATCTCCACTAGCTGTTTTAGTTTTCCATGCCTCATTGACTGCTTCAACTGCCCACCAACAAGCGACAATAACTAGAGCTAATATGATAATCACTATAGTAGTTGACCCTACGAACATTGCTAATTTTTCCATAATATTTCCTCTGCTTGTCTACGCACCTTATCAGTTAGGTGGGTAAGAAGTAGAAACGCTAGCGACTTCTATCTTCTCCCACTTTTTTTCCTTTTCTCTAAGCCTATATAATTTGCCAAAGTTGTCTAAACCATAAACAATATGGTCAACATCAACCTCTCCATCGCTATCTGTATATCCGCTTGCTCCACAAGCTATGCTTATTATTTTCTCCATACTCTCCCCCTTGTTTGATAACATATCTAGTCTTGCGAATCTTTAATAATAGTGAAATACCTATGCCAATTATTACCTTCCCATTCACCATCTTCTTTTAATCTCACTATTGTAGTGGAGTAGGGCATTAAGCAGGATAAATCAAAGTTATTTTCTATCGCCTCTAATATTAAATCAAAGTCATTAACGCCCCCATGTTTAGTTATCTCTAAAGGGCATGTGCTATGTATGAAATCTACTTGATACTCCTCATCTAAAGGGTTGCCGTCTTCGGGAACTATTATGTGGACTATTGCTATTGTAGGCTCTTTTTTACTTTCCATATTTTCCTCTGCTTGACTATATGTCTTATCGTTTAATCTTCTCTAAATTCTCTTTTAAATCTTCGATAAGTTGCTGTTGATATTCCCAATCTAATCCCATGACTATATTTAAAATCTCTTCCAACTCTACATCTTCTAGGAACGCCATTACTTGATTATATTCTCCTGATTTCTTAACTACTACTTCTGTTGCTTTTAATTCTATATTCATCTTTTTCTTCCTTTATTGTTGCTTGATAATTCCACTAGTCGGCTAATTTTTTCAATGTTTTTTGAACACATGAAGCACTAACATCAAACATTTGAGCCAGTGTTTTTTGATTGGCATACCCTGCGTCATAAAGTCTTTTCATGTCTGCTATTTCTGATTCTTTTAATTTTCTTGCTGTTTCTCTTTTGTCCATCCTTTCTCCTAACTATAAGCCTTATTGACTTTATCATTTATAAAGTAATAATTGGATTTGCTGTTAACGCTTGTTCAAGTTCGCATTTGGTTCTGTGAATGTATCCATCAGTGGTTGCAGTGCTAGAGTGCCCTAATGCTATAGAAACCAGTTTAATATCCTTAGTCTTGTCATATAAGTTAGTTGCAAAAGTATGCCTAATTTTATGAGACTGTGTATTAAAGGGTCTAAGAGTCCTGCTTAATCTAGTATAATTAAACCGTTTTCCATTTTCCATTATTAATAAATACTTAGATTTCACGGGCAACTTATCTCTATGATAAGTATATATTAGTAACTGTTCTTTAACTTGATTAGAAAATGGCAAAGTCTGTATCTTTTTACCTTTTCTAGCTAAATTTTTAATAAATTGATTATTCATGTCTATCTGGTCTCTTTTTAGTTGGGTGAGTTCTTTTCCTCCCCTTAAGCCCATTAAAATCAACATAATGAACGCGGTACGAAGTGTTAGAGAGTTGAATGATTTGCCGTCTAGGTAGTTCAGAACTACTTGTATTTGCTGAGGGGTAATCATCTTTATATCTTTCTTTTGAACATGAACATTTGGGAACTTCTTTAGAGGAAGAGGGTAGCCATGCTCTTGCTGCAAAGTGTTGAAGAAGTGCTGTAATGTAGCAAGTTTTCGGCGTATCGTTGATGGCTCGTATTTCTTGACTTTCGCCATGTAACCAAAATAGCTCAATAATACATCCGCAGTCAGGGCACTCAGTTGTGAGTTTTCTGTAAAGCCCTTGCTTATCAAATAAACCCAAAACATTTTCAAATCTGCTCTTTTGCCTCTCAAGGAGTCTTTCTCGTATCCTCCATAGTTTACGCAGTTTTGGTAATATCCAGTCTCCCCAAAGAAAGCATAATACACCTTCACTTTTCCTATTTCGTTTTTCTGTTTCCATTTTTTTATATTCATAAATTATCTCCTTTACTAGCTTGATAATCGCGTTTCGTTCCTAAAAGTTTCGGTTTAGCCTTGGTCTTCTGTGTAAATTTCTATCCTTCCACTGCTAGACCAAAGTTTAGTTGCTCTAAAATCCCAAAATTGAGAGTCATTTTTAGGATATAGAGCATCTAGTAAAGCCTTAATGCAGTTATCTAAATCAGGCTTGGATAAATGAGGCTTTCCAAGATGCTCAGCTCTTTTTTTCTTACTCCAAGACTTAGGCATTGGTATGCAAAAAATAAGATGCATCTTGCTTAATGGTAATTCCTTACCTCTAGCCATTATTCTTATCGCAGTTTTCCACGCTCTCCACCTATCGGCAGTCCTAGTTTGTTGGCCACGTAGCAATCTAGGCTTGCCCATTGGATCTATTTCTATTTTTAGTAACCTTTTCATTACCGCCTTATGTTATTGATGACACTAGTAACCGCAGTAGTTGAGCGCCTTCTATTTCTAAGGTCTTCTAGCCTGCCTGCTACCTCATTCTGCTTAATAGGGGTAAGGGTATTTCTTACCCAGTCTCTCCAAGCTAACCAAAAATCAAGCCCACCTATGCAAGTCTGAAAGTGCAATAAATAATCTTCTCTACTTGGTGGGGTAGGGGTGCTTTGAGTGGTTCTTTCTACCGCGAATGGGGAGATCCAATAGTCTCGAATATTAACAAGGGTAATTGCAGTAGTGCCATTACAAGTAGTATCGCTAAGCATACAAGTTTCGCCGTTAAGTTTTTGATAAGTTTCATATACTCCTATGTCATTTGATAATTCTGTCTGAGTTCTAATTAGTTGCTGGAAACACATATCAACATGCTCTTTCATTAAGCTAGCTGTTGGTATTCTTTCCGCATCTTGTCTTAAATTACTAATACTAAAAGGGCTTACTCCAGCTCTCATACAACCAATAGTAGGGGTAATATATTCTGTTACTACTTGGCCGTTGCTGTCAGTCCAAGAAAAGCCAGCTCTCTCAAAGCTAGTTTGATGATTACAAGGTGCAAACGCATTGCGAGCTTGTTCCTGTGTTACTGTTTGAGCTTCTGCCATGTAAGCTAGTGCAAGTATTATAGCTATCAGAGCTACTAAAACGCCTAATATATAAATTAAAAATCCTTCTTCTTCCTCTTCCCATTTCTTCATCTTCATAATCTTTTCATCCCCTGTCTTAATTGTTTTTCTGTTATTTTCTAAAAAAGAATTAGCCAATCTACTTCTTTTTTTTAGGTTTTTTCTTTTTCTTTTCTTACCCATCTTATTGCTCCCCTTTTGTGATTACTGTGCCTACTGGTGCGTCCTGTGGGGGTTTAGGTAATGTCATTAGCTGTATTAATGTTGAGTAACATGTGCCATAGAGAACTGAATCGTTCTCATAAAAAACCCAATACTTCTTATCTCTTACTAACCTAACTCCATCCGCAAAACTCTCAGGGAAATCATAAGTGTACTTTTTCGCTTTCGGGATGAAGACTAGATAGCCACTAGAACAGCCATGACTTTTTGCTCTATACCAATGTCTGTCTACATAGCTCAGGTATTTCTCTCCCTCTTTTGGGTTCCGATATTCCAGATGCCCTTCATCAGGTAGTTTAAAATCCTCATCCACCAAAACTTCTATTTTCTTCATGCCCATTCTAATATCTCCTGTTTAACTTGTTCTGCTTTTTCTTTTCTTTCTTCATATCCTTCACCTCTTAACTCAGGGTTTTTCTCTTGAACTTTTCTAGAAGCCCTAGTTATTGACTCCATAGCAGGAATCTTTTTTCTATCTGCTAATTTCCTAAGTATTCTTAGCCCTTCCTTGACGGCTCTAGCTTCCTCTGGAGAGCAATAATATTTTGCTTCTTTGCCGTAGAAGTTAAAAGCAAGCCTAGTTGGTTTATCTGCTAAGAATTTATGCTTAGAGATTAAAAATTTAACTTTCCCTTTCAGCGTCTTAGAAATGTATTGGCTCATATGTAACCTCCTTTTCTTGATGAATAGCGTTTAGAAATCTATTTACGTGGTGAATAACTTTTTGATTTCTAGTGCGCGCTTCTAATTTAATGATTGTTGAATGATGCTTGTTAATGGCTTGCGCTATCTCAACAAAAGTAAATTCAAGGTTTCGCATTATCAAAACAAACGCTTGTCTTTTATCGACTCTGTTTTTTTTGTGGCTTTTGCTTAAAATCTCGAACTGGTCAAGCTCAAATAAACTATGCAAAGCTTTAGTTACTGTAAGGTTCATTACTTGCCCCCAATTTTGCTTGCTACGTCATTAATTAAGCTCATGCCTATGTTTGAACTTGTATTCCTATAAAGTTTCCTAGCGGGCGATTTTGAGCGGTCTGACTCGCCTTTAGCTAGCTTGGACTTTTTTAAGTAAGTGCTTTCTCTTTTATCTGCTTTTTGAGCTTTGCTAGTCTCTGAGAATCTTTTAATAGCTACCTGAATAATACTAGAGGAGCGTCCAACTAACTTAATTTTAGCACTAGGGTTAGATAAGCACTCGGAGCGTATGTAAGCTTCCGCACTTTCTAAAATCTTAGATTGTTCAAATTCTGTATAGCCAGCTTTCTTAAAAGTTTCTTGTAATGAAATTGCTTCTCTATTGGTGAGGGATAAAAAATCATAACCGTTAAGCTTCAGCATCCCGCTTAAAATTGGAAACTCTTCATCACTTAAAAAATTTACACACTCTCTCTCTCTCTTATTACTTATACTCTTACTTATACTGTTATGGGCATCAGCAGCTGATACCATTGAAGTATCAGGTATTGATACCGTGGTGGTATCAGCTTTGATACTCGGAATTTGTAAAGTATCAATCTTGATACCAAGTTTTGAAGCAATTTCTATTTTGTAATGCTCTAACTGAGCAACTCTAGAAAAAGTACATTTGCCAATTTTGGTTAAATATCCCGCTCTCGTTAACTTAGGGATTGCTCTTTTAACAGAGGGCAGTGAGCAATGTAGGTACTTAGCCCTAAATTGCTCATAGCTTGTAAATAACCCAAACTTAAGAGAGTTAATTTCTGCGTATATTTCTAAGTCCAAGCGAGTAAAGCTTTCATTTAAAAACAAGTCCCTAGGGAATATATAAATATGATTTTGCACTATAAAAACTCCTCAACACCATCATCGTTAACAAAGTCATTTACTACTTGGCTCACTCCCTCTTCTTTCTCTTTTAAGAAAGCCTCTAGTTCTGAAATCGCTTCTTTTAGGGCAGGGAGTTCATTGGAAAAGAACTTGTTTGATTTCTTCCAAGAATCAGTCTTTTTATCCTTATAGCTCTTCTCTATAGTGATTGAGAGTCCCCAATTTGAGTCCCATACGGTAATATATTTATTTTTAAATGCTGGTCTATTACTCATGCTGTCTCCTTTTTAGAAGTAGCATCTTGCTCTTTTAGTTTATCAGAAGGCTTTTTAACTTCTTTAGTCGCTTTCTCTTCAGCAAACATTTGCTCTATGGTAGAATCTCCATTAACAATAGCGTTTCTCATACCTATCAAGGTGATAAGCAAGTCTACATTTAAGTCTGCTTTTCCTTTTATATTTAGTTTTTTAAATATCTGTTCTTTCTTAACTTCAAAGCTTTCCCATCTTGTAAGCTCTTCATTTAAGCTGTCTTTAAAGGATTTATGGTCACCAGTAGCCGTTTTTTTAGCTTTCTCGTATATAGATTTAGCAAGAGAGAAAGGGATACACTTAAAAACAGCGTTTCTAAAAGCAATACTGCAAGCAGCATTCCCAGTAACTACGATCATGTCTTCCTTGTATCTTCTGCCGTACTTGTCGGTGATTTTACGCTTTACTTCTGTTCTTACAGCAATGTTTTTCTCTAAATCCATGCAAGTGCCTAGAGCGGTAATAAACTTTGCATCTATGGATAAAATCTTAGCTTCTGCACGACAATTACCCCATGAGTATTGAACAGCTTCAGCAAACCTTACACTAGGCCCTAGTATTTTTTTACCAGCTCTAGGTAGGGCATAAAACATAGATTGAGCAGTTTCCATATCTGCACAAGCAATCTCAGTAAGCTCTTTTTTGAACTTATCAATACTACGTGGAAATTGCTTAGCAGTTGCAACTTGAGTATCAATTTGCGCTCTATCCATCGCCATTAAAGCAGTGCTGGTATCAACAATCTCTATTTTTTCTATAATTTCTTCTTTCATTTTTATAATTCTCCATATTCTTGAGTTAGTTCTAATTGTGTTTGACACCAATCACGTGTGTTTTTTCTAAGGCTAATCGGTCTAATTCCATCGGGGTAAGCAGGGAAGTTGTTTTTTTCTTTACAACGTGCATAAATCTGCTTCGCTCTTTTAACTAGCAATCTTCCAAGCTCAATATCATCATCATCTAATTGATAAGCAGCAGGTAAATGTAGTCCTTGATTTTCTAAAACTACATGGACAAATTCACAGTCAGGAGCTGCAAGCTTAAGAATTTCAGCGCCGTCTAGGTAGTGACCAGATTGAACATGGTACCCAAACTTCCCGATTTCATAACTAAAAGTAGAAGGATCAGCATCATAAGCAGTCTTAATATCAATGAGGTAGTAAGCTTTTTTATTAGCGTTAAATAAGGCTTTATCAATTCTAGCCTTGCACATAATGCCAGTATCTGGACATTCCCAAACTAATGTTAGTTCTTCTTTGCCTTTCTCTTTAAAAAACCATTGAATTTCAGGATAATCAGATAAGTTATCTCTAGCTTTAATTAGCTTCTGTAGTTCTTCATTCCCAACAATAAGCAAATTAGGGTTGTCAGCGTGAAACTTAGCAACTCTAGCTCTATATTCATCAGAGTTTTTAGGAGTTAGGCTCAGCTTACCTTTTTTGGTAAGGATGCCTTGAGTTAAGTCAGGCATCACTTTTACTTTTTCTTCTAGTAGGTGAGGCTCTAATAAAGAAATATGCACCAAGCTACCAAAATCCATAGATTTAGTAGTTTTCTGCTTATTTCTATTGTCCCAATACTTCGCAGGACACTTGAACAACTCCAAGCACCCAGACTGGTTAAAGGCATCAATAGCTTTATAGTCTTCAAATGAAAGACCTTCGTATATTCCACCTTTCATTAAAGCACCTCACAATGTCTAGAATCTCTGTATGACTCTCTAAGCTCTTTCTGTAAGCTGTCACATTCTTGCTGAAGCTCACTAAATTGCTCATCACCGCAAGAACAGCTCTCAGAGTTTCCGCTTAATAGGCTCTCTAAGTAATCTTTTCTTTCAGTAAGGCTAGATTTAGTAATCTTTAAGTTTTTAATTTCTTTCTTAAGCTCAAGAATGTAGCTTTGAGAAAGTCTATCTTTAGCCTCTAGCTCAGTTATAAGAGCTTCATTGATAGCGTTTAGTGAATCC
>JALZUS010000081.1 GCA_023299885.1 Bdellovibrionales bacterium
CTGTCTTTTACTGAGATAGTTGGGCTTTGAGTTTTAACAGCTTGGGTGCATAAATGAATCATCAAGAGTCTTGGTTTAGCACCATAAGGAAGCCCTTGAAGCTCTAGTTTTCCAGTTTTAGGATTAGTTAAATAACCAGATGTGAGAGCCATACTAGCCCTGCCCGATTGTCTTATATAATCCCTCGTTTTTGGGTCTCTGTAAGGCAAGCCACACTGGCTTAAAATTGAGTGAACAAAAGAAATATCTTTTAGTTCCTCACCCATTATTTCAGCGTGTGCATTAATCAATCTCAGATTAACAGGTGTTAGATTTACAGCCATAAGAGTTGATTCTTAGCCTTTATTTCTTCCATAATCCACTTATCTGCTCTAATAGCGGTTTCTTAGGACTAGGCAAAGATTTATCAAGGCTTTTGTCCAGCGTCTTTAGTGCTGTCTCAAGACGTTCCCCTTGTCTTGTATTCTCCACTTTAAGGGCTTCTATCGTGTCTTTAAGCTCTGAAACCTGTCTTTCTAGGTCTTGTTTGCGTTCCTCTGCATGAGTTCTTTTAAGCTTTTCTATCTCTACTAGCTGTCTTAGTTCTACTAGCTCACCTTGAACGGTATTAGGGACATTAGATGTTTTAGATTTAGCTTGAGGCTCTCCAAAGACTCTTATCATCTCAGATGAATCAATTACTGTGTTGCCCTCTCTGTCGTTTTCCCCTGAGAGCTTCCCTTCACTTAGATAATTGTAAATTGTCTGTCTGGACTTTCCCCATCGTCTTGCTACTTGAGATATGTTAAGCTGTGCCATGATTCCCCCTTAGTGTCTTAACTAATGACTTACCTGTCTTAGTTCTATAAGTTTCTATATCTACAGTTTTGAATCTTTGACACAGGGGGTTTTTGTCCACAAGACAAAAGTTGACACCTCAAGACAAGCCCCCTGTCTAAGACTGTCCAAGCTGTAAAATCAAGACAGTCAAAATAGACATATTGACCGATAAGCTTACTTATCAGACATTTATAAAACAGCTTTAATTTGGATATAATCAAATAAAGATAATCTTATTTGGACAGTGTCTAGTTCTTCACATTTTAATTTATACAAGGTGTCTATAAAAGCAGATTAAAAGGCTAAGGAATCCCCAAAAAACAAAGATTTTGGTGAAGGGCTAAACCTGAGTTTCTCTAGTTAAATAAAGACAAAAAAGATGCTAGTATGACTACTATAAAAAGTAAGGGTTTCTCATGGGTAATAAAGATAAAAAAGATGTTGGTATCGACAAGATAGAATTTGAATTAGCACCTTTAGATTTTAAGTTGCTGGGCTTAGATTATGATTTACTAGGGTCTAGTGAGTTTGAGTTAATGGACTCTAAACTTGAGTTAGATTTTACCGATAGCTTAGGGCTAGATTTCTCATTATTTGATTTATAACTAGCAACATTTCTTGGGCTAGTGCGATTAACCTAATACCTTGCCTGTGCCGTTCTTGATTCTTTCCTACATAAATCAGTTTACTACGGCATGAGGGCAGGGCGTTTTTATGATGCTTTCTTGTAACTCTCTAAAGTAATCAACTCCGCTATTCGCTTCTTAGGTCTACCTCTTTGACTTAATCTAACCTTTAAGGCTTTACATTCTCTTCTTACTAGTTCTTTTGATACAGGGGATAATTCAGCCCTAAGTAACAGTTCATTTACGTTGTTATGAATAGTTTTTAAAGGCAAGGAAGCCCTACTATCAAGGGTTAATAAGTAGCCTCTCATTAAGTGTTTTTTCTGCTCTCTGAGCTTTTCTAGTTCCATTCTTTTTATTCTTTTAATTTCTTTTCTTTCTTCTTTTACAGACTCTGGACATATTTGCCTTAGCTCTAAAGCGATTGCTCTTTGGTGTTTTATACCAAAGTGTTTGGCTAATCCTTCGCTTGTCCAAGTATAGCGTCTTGATTTATTATTATATGCTTTATCTACTATCTCGACTAATGAAATATCAGTTTCATCACTAGGATAACTAGGCTCACACATCTTTGAGTAATATTTATCTATTAGAAAGTAAGTTTCTTCTTTTGTCCTTCCTGCACCTTTACAACCCCAAGCAACTATCTCTAAGAAGTTTCTTCTTCCTCTGGATTTAATATTGTTTCTCTTCCTTCCTTTCTTAACTACGACTTTTAAAGACTTAATAATCTTTTCTATGTCATCAAGGATAGCGTTATATCTTGCAATAGAGCCATTAACTCTTTTAGGCACGTGCTTAGTTCTCTTTTTAGCCCTATGTTTACTAGCTTTAACCTCAACACCCACAATAGAGGCAAGCTCTTTAAGGGTATAAGCTTGGCTTTCTTCATTGATAAAATAACTAGCTTTCTTGCCTGTTATTGAGTGAATAGAGTTAGGGATTCTAAAATATTGGGTAGTAAGGATAGCGTTTGAATCTGCTTGGTATCGGCTAAATACTTCTAATAGTTTCTTGCTAACTTCTCTATGTAGGTTTTGATTATATAAGTTTGCTTTCTCTCCAAGCTCTGGCTCTTTCTCTCCACAAATACGCCAATATAAATAAAGCCCTCTGCCTGATTCTGCTATAGCTCCATACATTGGTAAATCGTATTCTCTTAGTAGATTTGGAAGCTCTTTTTTAACTTGTTCTATGCTTAAAGATTGCTCACTATTGTAAATATCTAAATCTACATAAACAGCATTTATTCTTTCTAGGTGTCTTTTAGTTTTAGTTTTATACCTTGCCCAAGTTAAGCCTTCATAATCTCCCTCATTAGTAGTGGGTTTTAAGTAGTGATAACTATTAGGTGTAAAATATTGATTCTCTGATAACAGCTTGCTAGCGGTTATATCTGGTAAGCTTTGAAAGTCTTTAATTCTTATCTTTCCTACGTTCTTTAGTTTCTCTTTTCTCGGTTTACTTCCAAAGACAACATACAAATCTTTATCTCTATGAAGCCAATTCAATACTTGTAATAGGTTGCTTTTCAACTTGCCTGATTCCTGTTTTTTAAAGAGCAAAAAAAGAAAACACCCCTTTGCTATATAGTGGGGTTGGAGGAAGCTAGGCACTAGCTACTTAATACACCTGCTTAATCTGATACTTTCTCTGTTCTATATCGTTTCTATATCTACAAAGACTAGATACCATATATGCACTCTCAAATCACATTCACGCACTAGCTCTATTCACATGAAATTACTTCTTCTTAATAAACACAAAAGAAACACAGCCGAAGGCTTACTATGAGGATATTTAATATAGGTTCTTATATATAGGATAGTCAGTCCCAAGTATTCGTATGCTAGCAGTACCATGTATGCGTATGAGATTTGAAAAGCTTAATATTTATAATCACTTCCTAGCAGTACCATGTATGCGTGTATAACTTCCTAGCTTAGTTCAATGCACGTTTTAAGTGTTTTTGAGTTGAATTATTTAACATTATAAAAAGAGCTATCCTGTTACTTGGTAACAAGCATGAGCAAGGGCAGTATCAGCATTGTAAAATAATCACGTGGTAGCAGGACTTAGCAGGGCATATCTCTATAAAAAAGCTGTTGGTATCCGCACTATAAAAAAGAGTTTTTGAACACTATAAAAAGAACATTTAAAAATTCTGGAATTGCAGTTATCTGAGTAAAGTTGTGTTGGTATTTAGTCTATAAAAAAGGAAGCTTGAGGAAGGTCTTATTTAGATAAAAGCTTTTGTTTTCTCTTAGCTATTTTTCCCTTAATCGGTGGGAATGACCTCTTTAGCACCAAAGCCCCATCTACCTGCTTCACTTTTGCCCTAGGATAGACTTTTAGTGTTTGGCTTAGTGCTTCTAGTGTTTTTCTTCTAAAGTTGCTCATATCGGAAATATCAGCCCCAAATTGAGTCTTTAGAGCATACCAAGAAACTCTGTCTCCTTTTGGATTTTTAACACGTGGCAATCTGTTAGCTAACCAAGTGTATAAATCTAAGGCTCTGGCGTTGTGCTGAATTGCTTTTATCGCTCTAGGGTCTAATGGCATTGCGTGATTTTTAAGAGAATTAAAAAACTCATCACTAAGGGTAATCTCACTAGACCAAAGCATCTTTTGCCTTGGGTCTGTTGGAAACCATAAATCAAACCTTTTCACTACAGGTGATGGATTAACGATTGAAACGCCTTTCTCAGAGGACATAGACAACTGCATACGACAAGATGCTAGCCTGTTTAATTGCTCTTTGAAGCGTCCTATTGAGCCTCTTTTCCCCCCTGAAACAGATAATCCTAGTTCCTTCATAAAAGCACTCATGCTGTCTTTTACTGAGATAGTTGGGCTTTGAGTTTTAACAGCTTGGGTGCATAAATGAATCATCAAGAGTCTTGGTTTAG
>JALZUS010000082.1 GCA_023299885.1 Bdellovibrionales bacterium
AGTTTAGTCTAGTTTTAACTTAATAATCTGATTGGATTTTAGAAACCGTTACATCACCATTATCAGTACTTAAGCTTGCACTTACCGTTTCTAGAAACTTAACAAAGTGAAATAAAGCCATCTCATTAATATCGCCTTTCATAAGGGCACTACCATGACGATAAACACCTTCGTCTTTTATATACCTTACGTTGCGCACTTTTACAGAAAATGGAAAATAAGTTTTATGATTCATATAAACACGGACAGCGATTTCATCTCCGACATTAAATTGTCCAATGTCTGGCTCTAAATCAAAAGCAAGCCCGTCTTCTGAAATATCATGAAGAGCTATTTTTAATAAGCCTCTATCAGGCACAATAACATTGGCACCAATAAACTCATTTAAGATAGTTCTTTTAACTTGTCGACGCTCTTCATTTAAAATAGTTTCACGTCTTTCCGTCATATCGAGCACTGGTATTTGACCAGTAATCTTTTCATTGGATACCGTTTTTTTACTCTCAGAGCTAACGATTTCCTCAGTACGGAATTCTTTCATATTGATAACATTGTCTTGTTGACCCATAGGACCCCTCCCACAGATAATGTATCGGCGCATACTGTCTCAACTTTAGCCACTTTCATTGGTTTTTTGTGAGCTTGTCTTGAGATAGCTTTAAATGGGTTTAAAAATTATGAAGTCATTACATAAAGTTATATTTTTTATTATCTTAAGTCTGGTTGCCCACCAGGTGCTTTACATAGGTCTAGAGTATCGCAAGGCCACACTTGAGTCACAATTACTTAAAGACAAGTTAACAGCACTTGATAAATTAATAGAATTTAAACTAGAGCCTGCCCCTGATAAAAAAAGAAATACAGTAGTGACCGACACCAATACAGGAAAAAAGGTTAAAAAGAAAAATTCAAACACCCTTTTTCAATCACGATACAATCGCTTAGTAAAAAAAGAGCAAGTGGCTAAGCAAACAGGCCGTACTGTAAACAGAAAAAAAACAGCCAATACTAATAAGACTACAAACGATAAGAGTAAAAAACTGGATAAGTCTGAATTTGGTTATTTTAAAGCTGCTCCTAAAAATTCAGGCGGCCACTCTACTATCTCTGAATATATACCTAATATTAAAAGAGGCGGCTTCACTTCATTAAATACAAACCAATTTGTGTACTATGCTTTTTTTAACAGAATTAATAACCAAATAAGAAGCCGGTGGACTGATCACCTAAGTTTTTTAAGTGAGAGACTAGAAAAGCAAAGACTATCTCAACTTGCCAACAGGGACCATATTACGAATGTCACAGCCATCATTACCCCCGATGGTAGACTCAAAAAAGTAGTCATTACAAAAAGCTCTGGCTTTAAAGAAACCGATTGGGCTGTTACAGAGGCTTTTATCAGAGCCGCTCCGCTAGTAAATCCGCCAGCAGGCCTTGTAGAAAGCGATGGGTTTATTAGGCTTGAGTATTCTTTTCACCTAACATGGCAACCACCCGGGCTAGGATAATACAATGAAATGGATCTTGCTTATCACACTTTCTTTAGCCTCTTCTGGCTGCAGCATTGGCTATTATCTTCACTCAAGCACTAATCATTTAAAGCTTATGTCTAAAAGAAAAAATGTCTCTCAAGTATTAAAAGACGAGACTGTCCCTCAAGAAACAAAAGATAAGCTGGTATTAAGCTTAAAGGTAAAAACATTTTTATCTGAAGAGCTCAATCTTAAAAACAATAAAAATTACGGCACCTATGTTAATATCAAGCGCCCTTATGTCACCTATATAGTGAGAGCAGCCCCTTGGGATAAATTAGAAAACTATTACTGGAAATTTCCTATTATTGGTAAAACACCCTATAAGGGCTATTACAAAAAAGAGTTTGCAGAAAAAGAGTCTAAAAAGTTTGACCCTAATAAGTACGACACCTACGTTAGAGGGGCTTCTGCCTATAGCACACTAGGATGGTTTAAAGACCCCATACTCTCTTCTATGACAAGAATGAATAAGCATGACTTTGTAGACGTACTTATTCATGAAATAATTCATGCCAATCTTTATATTAAAAATAATACCGACTTTAACGAGCGGGCCGCTGTGTTTTTAGCTGCCATAGCCACTAAAGATTTTTTTAAATGGAGTGAACCCAATAATACTGAAATCTTAAACTTGATAGACAATGAAGCTTCCGACCTAGAAGTTTTTTCAGAGTTTTTATCTATAGAGCTTACAGCACTTGAAGAATGGTATAAGAAAAACGAAATTACAAAAAAAGATAAAGAAGCAAAACTTAAAGACTTAAAGACTATATATAAGACAAAATACTTACCTCGACTAAAAACTCCTTCTTACAGATTTTTTCCTGAGGCCAACTTAAACAACGCCAAACTACTTTCTTACAAGACATACCTGTCTGACCTGTCAGACTTTAAATCCTTGCATCTAAAACTAGGATCTCAGTTTGACCTCACTTTTAAAGCTTTAAAAGAAATTGAGGACAGTAAGTCACCACTTCAAGATTTAAAGAAACTCATTGCAAACTAACAAAGCAAATTGAACCGCCTAAAATCATTGCACTTTTCCAAATTGACTAGACTTTAGCCAGGGTCAAAATAGCCCCAAAAGTCCTGGCACCTCGCTTGCTTTATTAAGTACACATGAGGCGCTTCGGCAAGGAAGCCAAAAGCAAAGGCCTCAGAAATCTAAATAGCACGGACGCTTAGTTTAGATTTAATCAAGTAGATTCAACAACTTAGAAGCCTCTTCAGAAAAAAGTAAAAAAAATTAACCTAAAGGGCAAGAAGCCCTGTCTATAAGGAGAGTTACAAATGCAGACAGAAAACGAGATTATTCAAACAATTATAAGTGGAAATAAATCAGCATTTGCAGGACTAGTAGAAAAACATCAAAGCGTATTACTAAGAGTAGCGTTTAGATATGTAAAAGATGCCGAATTGGCGGAGGATGTAGTGCAGGAAAGCTTTATTAAAGCCTACAAAAAGTTAGAAAGCTTTGAAGGTCGTTCAAGCTTTAGAAGCTGGATGTACCAAATAACAGCTAACACTGCCAAAAATAAATTAAGAAAAAAGAAGTTTGATACTGTAGACATCGACAAAGTTCCATTAGCTGTAGAGCAAACAATGGATGCAAGCATTTACCTTTCTGATGTTAACAGTATGCTTATGACAGAGATTAACTCTCTGCCTAACAAGCAGAGACAAGCTTTAACATTAAGAATTTTTGATGACTTAAGTTTTAAAGAAGTAGCAGCTATCATGGACTGTCCTTACGACACAGCAAAAGCAAACTATAGACATGCTATCAATAAGCTTAAGACTCAAATGAATAGAAAACAAAAACAAGAAGTACTATTACAAATGGCTCCTGGTCATTGTTAATTGGTAAAAACTCTTTTCGTGGTGGTTAAGAGCAATTAATAAAACAGAGAGTTAGTAGGAGAGACTATGAGAAACAAAACAATTTCAGATAACACAATCACAGCTTGGTGGACAGATTATTTAAAAAACAAATCAATGACACAAGAAATGGTATCGGCGACAGAAGATTTACAAGATTATCTAGTGAGTGATGAAAAAGTAGTAGAAGAACTACTTAAACTAAAATGGAAACTTAAAAAACTAGAAACTCAAGAACCAATGAAAAATTTAATGTCTAAAGAGCGTCAAAAAAACCTAACATGCCGGATAATGAGCGCTATTGCAAATGAAGACGATGCTGTTAACAACGCAATTCCATTTAAATTGCCTAACAAAGAGATTGTATAGCCTACAATTTTTTCTTACGTAAAATAAAAAAGCCTTCAGTGAAATGAAGGCTTTCTTGTTACACTCAGGTAACTACTTAGCGCCTACTTAGTACTTACCTTATTTCTACCGCCACCCTTAGACTCATATAATGCTTGGTCGGCGCGGTTATAGGCCTCAGTCCACTCAGTGTCTGTTGACTCTTTCTTTTCAGAAACTCCTAATGAGATAGTGATAGGTATTACAGTCCCTTCGTAATCAAATTTTTGAGATTCAATTTTAGCACGAATTCTTTCAGCAATATCTTGGGCCCTTGTAAGAGGACTCCCCAACAAAACAAGCGTAAACTCTTCGCCGCCAGACCTTGCAAAAAAATCGTCTTCTCGTATAAGACCATTCCTTACAACAGCTGATAATGTTTTTAAAACATAATCCCCTGCTGAATGACCGTAAGTGTCGTTTACTTTTTTAAAGTGATCGATATCAAAAATAATTACTGAAAAATCTAAACCTAAAAGCTCTGACTTTCTAAAACTCTCTGCACCTAATGCATCCAGCGCACGTCTATTATTAATACCTGTAAGTGCATCAGTATAGCCCCTATCAAAAGATTCGGCTGCTGAAACTGCCTCTATATTTCCTTTTTCTAAAAATTTTAAAATGATATTACCAGCTTTAATCTGGTCGTTATTCTTAAGCTTGTATGGAGTTAATGCTGGAAGCACCTTGTCGTTTATTAAAGTCTTATTTGTAGATTCTAAATCGATAACAGAAACTTCTCCGGCTTTTAACATTAATTTTAAATGCGATTTACTAACACTTCTGTCTTCAATAAATATATGACTAGCATCAGAACGCCCTAAAACAACTTCTGAGTCTTCAATTTTCCATTGTCTGCCCACAGAATCTTCTGGACCCACAAGCATCACTAAAGAAGGCGGTGCTTCTCCAGCTTTTGCCAAACGAATTTTAAATGTATCACTGGTTAATACGCTAGTTTTATCTATGTTGTTGTCTTCATCACTCATGTTGCATCTCTTGTTGTGTTGTTTATTAATTAGCTTGCTTGCTCAGTTTCCTCGTCCGAAGCATTGCGGCTAGCCTCTACAGCCTCATCGGTCTCACTTAAGGTTAAAGCAATTCTTAAGCTTCTGATCACTTTTCTTAATAAGTCCTTTTTTTGCATGAGCTGCTTTTGAACTTTTTGATTTTTCATCCTGAAGCTTTCAATCTCTAAACCCATATGGTCAATTTGCCTCTTAAGGTCTAATATAAGCTCATCTTTATTGCGAGTCAGAGCATTTCCTTCAGCCTTTAATAGCTCAAGTCTATTCTCAAGTTCTCTTTCGCGAGACCTTACCTTTTTAAAGCTCGTTACAATTCGCATTTCAAGCTCTTCATTTTTTTGTTTTAAAGATTCTGACTCTCTATCTTTTTCTGTTAAAGAAGATAAGAAAAGTTCTTTTTCTTGATCTACAGTATCTTTGAGTGATTTGTATTTTAAAACACTATCTTCTGAACTCGCTTTTAAAAAATCATACTTTGTTTTAAAAGTTTCTGCTGCCGCTGAAACTTGTTCGTTTTCTACTCTTAATTTTTGAAGTTCTTTTTCTAAAGATTTAATACGGTCATTAGCTACGCTCAAACTATCAAGCTCAAACAAACTATTATCCACACCACCTACAACTTGAAGCTCCTGTACAGCCGTAACATCATCCATGCTTATTGCTTTTGTATTGTCATTAGTAATAGCTAAGGTTTGCTCTAAGTCATACGACTGATTACTATCAAGACCTTGAATACTTTTAGAAACTGATTCTGTCTTTTTAGCGGCCACAGTACTGGCACTAATTTGAGTTACATCAGACAAATCTAAATCTGCAGACATATCAATATCCATAGACTCATTGCTGTTTGTTAACAAACTATCTGATAACTCTAAAAAAAGGTCTTTCTTTTTCTTTGCACTCATACCTTATATATATCGGCACAAGATTCAGAAAAATAAACACTTAAGGCAACAAAGGCTCAAGTTAAATACATAGGACTTAGGACATGAAATCGGCAATTATTTAGACAGTTTATATCGACTTATTTTTTAGTTGTAAGCTGCCCGCAGGCCGCCGAAATATCACGCCCCATAGTTCTTCGCCTTAAAGTATGTGCCCCTAAGTTCATAAGCTCTTTTTGAAAATCTATAATGCTTTTTTCACTTGGTCGCTCATAGCCCGAGTTTGGATGCTCGTTAAAAGGTATAATATTGATTTTACACGGGATATGCTTAGTCAACTTATACAAATCTTTAGCGTCTTGCTTAGAGTCAGTAAGGCCTTTTAGTAATACATATTCAAAAGTTACAATATCTTTCACTTCGTCAGTGTATTCCTTGCAAGCCTTTAATAACTCATGAATAGGCCAACGCTTATTAATAGGCATAATTTCAGAACGTATGTCGTCGTTAACTCCATTTAAGCTAACGGCTAAACGCGCACCCGACTCTGTCACTTTAGACATTTGCGGGACAATACCAGAAGTAGACACAGTGATTCTTTTTTTAGAAAGATTTAAACCTAACTGATTATGAAAAATTTCTATCGATTTAAAGACTGCATCTGGGTTATCAAGTGGTTCGCCCATACCCATATAAACAATATTAGTAATTTTATAGTCATCACCAATCATTTCAGCCGCTTTTAAAAACTGACCTACAATCTCGCCTGCTGTTAATCTTTTTTTAAGTTTCTGTTTAGCTGTAAAACAAAACTTACAAGCCATGTTACAGCCCACTTCAGAAGAAACACATAATGTCCTGCGGTCAGCACTTGGGATAATCACCGCTTCAATACGATGCCCTCCCTCAATTTCAAAAAGATATTTTTCTGTCCCATCTACACTTTTTTGATGAGTGATTAAATCTGGAAGATTAAACGAAAACATTGTAGGGATTTTAGCCCTAAAGTCTTTAGACAAATTAAGCATTTTTTCAGGGTCAGTTTCTTTTTCAGAATACACCCATTTAAAAAGCTGCCTAGCGCGGAACTTTTTTTCACCAAGACTAAGCATATAGCCTTCGAGCTCTGTAAGAGTAAAATCATAGAAATTTTTCACTCCCAATAGTTACCAAAAGCCTATTTTATAAACAACCATAGCTGCAAAAATTTCACTAGATATATGGCCTAAACACGCTTAAGACCAACTGCACTTATCTTAAAACTCATTTATCCTGAGCCTATGAAAATAATCTACTTTTTTACCCTCATATTACTAACAACTAATGGCGCTCAAGCTTATAGCTTTTGCGGTTGCAAAAATCTCCCTACAAGCATCACCTGGAAACAAAAGCTTGAGCTTGCTAAAAAATGGCAAAAAAAGCTTCCCAGTTATTTCACTTATCAAATTCGCTATAGCGAAAAACTAGATGAATTTATACCCAGTCCAAAATGCAGCATTGAGAATAAAGACCTAGAAAAAGAAATCCAACTCAAAGGCCTTTATGGATTTAGAGCTACAACTTTAAATCAGAAATTAACAAATTTAAAAACCAAACTAGGAAGCACATCTGGCATCGCTGGAAAGATAGATGGAGCCGTCGCAACCAGCGGCCAAGCTACAGAAATCAACATCCAATATGAAAAGAAATTATGGACAGGTACTAAAAAATTCAACGGTAAGAAGTCACCCATCACCATACCTGCTTGTTATGACAAAAACCCAAACAATGGAAATATATTTATTGTAGAGCTTGAAGATGGAAAGCTAATCTCATCTGCTGAATATTTAAAAATCAAAAAAGACGAGAAAATAAACTACAAAAAAAGCTGTCGATCACCTTGCACAAAATAACATAATTTAAAGTGATTCTAAAATATCAGCTTGGCTACAAGGTACACAACCCACTTTTCCAACAACTACACCTGCAGCCAAGTTAGCAATATAGCCAGAGTCCTCTAATGACAAACCAGAAGCCCATGCCAAAGAAAGCGCTGCAATCACTGTGTCGCCGGCGCCTGTAACATCAAAAACCTCTTTAGCAAAAGTAGGCAACATTTTAATGCCATCTTTACGGTAAAGCCTCATACCTTTAGATCCCATAGTGATAATAAGCTCTTTAGCTTGAGTGACTGATTGTAATTTTTCAGCCACCTTATCAATAACTGTTTCATCACCCTGCAAACTATCTTTTGTAATGCCTGATAAGATAAAAGCTTCTTCTTGGTTAGGTTTTAATAAATCAACACCCTTATAAAACTCTAAAGGGGCTTGCCTATGTGGATCAGCTAAAACTTTTACATTATGCTTTTTTCCCAAAGCAACAATAGACTGTGACAAAGACTTAGTAATTGTGCCTTTAGCATAATCCTGAATAACAATGGCTGAAGCTGCACCGATGGCGCTTTCAATTTTTTGTAAAATTTTAGCTTCTATATCTGATGAAATGTATTTTCTTTTTTCATGATCAACACGCAACAAATGATGATTGCCGTTCATAAATCTTGTTTTTAAAATAGTGGGCCTTGTTGTATCTTCTACCAAATACTCCGAAGAAATTTCATGGCTTTTAAAATGATTTTTTAATTTAATAGCACCCTCATCTGAGCCCATTAAGCCTACTAACAAAGGCTCCCCGCCTAAGCTTTTAATATTCTGCGCCACATTAGCAGAAAGCCCTAGACGCGTTTCCGTACTGGATACAGCCACCACAGGCACTGGGGCCTCAGGGCTAATCCTTGATACATCACCTCGGACATACTCGTCTAAACAGATATCACCTACTATGATAACTTTATGCCCATTTAATTGGCTGAGTTTGTTTCCTAATTCTTCAGTTTTATGCTGTACATTTGTCATTAAACGCACTATTTCAAGCTTGATGCTTTTATGGCAAGTCTTTTTAATAATTATTTGTCAAAAGACCTTAAAAGTATAAAATAATTGTAAATTTTTACTAAGTAGAGCGAGCCCTCAGGCGCCCCACTTCACAACCGACGAGGTTTTATTATGATGGAAGGACTCACAGACGGAGCTCTGTACGAAAACACCCTTCAGGCTTTAGAGACTGCAGGCAGTCTTGTTAACTTAAACCCTAACGCACTCGAGAGATTAAAAACTCCTAGAAGAGCCATTGTTGTTTCAGTCCCGGTAAGAATGGATGATGGAAAAGTTAAAATCTTTCCAGGCTACCGTGTTCAGCACAACCAAACATTAGGCCCCTTCAAAGGCGGCTTAAGGTATCACCCTCATGTTAACTTAAGTGAAGTAGCAGCTCTTTCTATGCTAATGACTTTTAAAAACTCACTAATGGGTTTACCACTTGGTGGAGCTAAAGGTGGGGTACAGTGTGACCCTAATCAACTTTCTAAGAATGAGCTTGAAAGCTTAACAAGACGTTTCACAACAGAACTTGGACCTTTCATTGGGCCTGATAAAGATATTCCAGCACCAGATGTTGGAACTGATGCTCAAGTTATGGCTTGGATGCTTGATACTTACTCTATGGAATCTGGATATTGCCAAACAGGAGTTGTAACAGGTAAGCCTGTTGAAATTGGTGGATCGCAAGGCCGCGAAGCTGCAACTGGCTTAGGTGTTGTTTACATCATGGAAAAAGCTCTTGAAAAAAGAGGCAAAAAATTAGATGGCGCGACTGTGGCCATCCAAGGTTTTGGTAAAGTGGGAATGCATGCTGCTATTGAAGCCGATAAATTAGGTGCAAAAATTGTAGCTGTCAGTGATGTTAATGGTGGCCTACATAACCCAGAAGGACTTAATGTTTCTGAGCTTGTTAAATACATTAAATCTGAAAAAACTATTAAAGGTTTTAAAGACGCCAGCTCGATCGACAATAAGACTCTACTCAGTTTAGACGTTGACGTTTTAGCACCTTGCGCACTTGATAGCGTTATTACCGAAGATAATGTTGATGAAATCAGAGCTGACATTATTATTGAAGGCGCTAATGGCCCAACAACAATTAACGCTGGTAAAATTTTATATGAAAAAGGAAAAATTGTAGCACCTGATATTTTAGCTAATGGTGGCGGTGTTGTTGTGAGTTACTTTGAATGGGTACAAGATATTTCTTGGCTCTTTTGGCATGAAGAAGAAGTTCGCCAAAAACTAAAAACAATTATGCATCGCTCTTTTGATGCGGTTTGGGACTTCTCTAAAGAAAAAGATGTTAACAAAAGAGATTCTGCAATGGCCGTTTCTTTAAAACGACTAGAAAAAGCTATGAAGCTAAGAGGACAAGCTTGGTAAAGCCTGGCTCTAAACTTAGAAAGCCATGGCTCCTAATCCCTGTGCAAATTGCACATGCGATAGGCCCAATGGCTTTAAAGCTAAGCGGACTCTTTAAAAAGCCCGCAACCTATCAATGGAAGCCTCTTCAATGGAAGGGGCTTTTTTTTGAAAACCCTTTAGGCGTAGCTGGTGGGTTTGATAAAAATGCTGACCTTGCCTCTTCACTTTGGAAGTATGGGCCTGGCTTTATAGAAGTTGGCACCGTCACACCAATGCCACAACAACAAAACCCAGGCGTTGTCGTGGGCCGATGCCAAAAGCATCAAGCATTATGGAACTGCTTAGGCTTTCCAAATAAAGGGCTAGAAGATTTTCAAAAGCAACTTCAGAGCTTTAAGCGACCTTATAAAACCCCACTGTTTATCAATGTTGGTAAAAACAGAAACACTTCAGAAGCTGAGGCACACAAAGACTACATCAAGTGCATTAAAACATTAGAGCCCTTTGCTGACGTTTTTGTAATTAATATCAGCAGTCCAAACACAAAAGGCTTAAGAAAATTACTAGAGCCTAAAAATTTAAGCTCTTTTTTAAATAAGGTATTAACCAGCAAAAAACCAACTCTCTTAAAATTAAGTCCTGATATGACCAATGAAGACATATTATCTGTTATATCTACTAGCCATGAAGCTGGAGTTGATGGCTGGATTTTAACCAACACAACTACTCAAAGGCTTCCCAGCATGAGCTTCCCTACTGACCGAGGCGGCGTATCCGGCGCCCCACTGCAACAAAGGTCTATTGAGTGCTTAAAACTAGTCTCAAAAGAGCTGGAGGCTAAAAGTATTAATAAGCTCTTAATCTCTGTAGGTGGCGTGTCTTCTCATAAAGATATTGAGGAAAGGCTCAACAGCGGCGCACAGCTTGTACAAGCCTATAGTTCACTCATTTTTGATGGCCTTGGTTTTTTCAAAAAAATGCATCAAGAGTTTACTCAACAAAACTAAACTGGCACTATTACTTTTATGAGTTTTCGAAAAAGCAATTGGGTCCCCGTTGTTACAGGGCTTATCACTAAAGGTGACCAAGTTTTGGTTGGCCTTCGTCCTGACGGCAGTAATTTAGCTGGCTATTGGGAATTTCCTGGTGGAAAAATTGAACTTGGAGAAACCCCTGAAGAAGCCTTAAAAAGAGAGCTCTCTGAAGAACTCGGCATAGAGGCTGTCATTGGCTCATTACAATTTGCAACAACTCATACCTATACAGACACAGGTATTTTACTTTTATTTTACCAAATTCCATTTTGGAAGGGTGAACCCAAATCCATCCACCACTCAGAATTAAAATGGGTTACTTTAGAAGAGGTCACTCATCTTGAGCTACCAGAAGCTAACCGTAAAGCCTTAAGCCGTATTTTAGAAGCTACTGGCTTATAACTTTAACAGCATTAAAAGAGCTAGCCCTTTGTCTTAGGTCTTTCAGTAAGCTTATGTAATTTCTAGGTTTTTTCAGTTGGCCACCCCAACATATAAACATATGATACTTGCATGACAAAAGCAGATCTCATCAATAAGATTTCAGAAAAATCTGGCATTACAAGAGTAAAAGCAGAAACTGTAGTGAACACTATTTTTGATTCTATGATTGAATCTTTAATGTCTGATAGCCGTATCGAAATCAGAGGCTTTGGCTCATTTGTAAACAGAGATTACGAAGCCTACCAAGGAAGAAACCCAAGAACAGGCGAAGTTATTCAAGTAGCCGCTAAGCGCCTTCCATTTTTTAAAGTTGGAAAAGAACTTAAAGAAGAAATCAATAAAGGGAGCTAGTAGCTCACCCTGCCTCAGGATTTGTAACACTATCTTAGCAGCGAAATATCTTTAATATCCTGACAAGCCATAAATAAACGCTCTAAACCAACAGCTATACCTGCAGTAGGTTTTTTTATTTTTCCAACTTGCAAAGAAAGCTCCTTATCTATGGGCAAGGACTCCCAGCCCTTCAGCACTCGCTTACTATTTGTTGCATTAAAACGGCGCTCTTGCTCGGTTACATCCAAAAGTTCATTATAGGCGTTGCCTAACTCAAGCCCCTTCCAATAAACTTCAAAGCGGTCAGCCCACCCATCATTGTTAATAATAGCTAGCGCAGACCCACTCGGTGGAAAGTCACTTATCACTGTCATTTGGTCTTTGGGCCACGCTCCTTCTATTTTATCAAGAACAACCCTATGAAACAGGTCATCAAAGCTATCTTCATCTGAATAATATAAACCTATTTTTTTACATAATTGTGCTAAATCTTCTTTAGTGCTTGAAGGCTTTAAATCAAAATTAAGTTTATTTTTAAACTCTTGTGAAAAAGTAGTTCTGTAAATTTTAGGCTTTTGACCCACGACAAAACCAGACTCAAACAGTTCACTAACAGTTTGCTTTATATCATCAATGAGAACTTCTAATGTTGAACCCACTCTATACCACTCAAGCATAGTGAACTCTGGGCTATGATGCTTACTATGCTCTTCAAATCTAAAGCTTGGTGATATTTCAAAAATATTTTGAAAACCTAAGCCCAATAACTTTTTAAGAGCAAACTCTGGGCTTGTTGCTAAGTATCCGTAATTTATTGGTTTTTTACCAGACTCAGGAGACACCTTAAACACTTCAATATGCTCTTCTATCCCCGGAGATAAAACTAAATTAGGCGTAGTAACTTGTGTTAATTTTAATTTATTAGAAAAAATATGAGAAGTTTCACTTAAAAAGCGAAACCATAAATTTAATGTTTGATAAGAATTTTTCATGCCTCTTTTATTTTTAACTTTACTTTCTTTGCTCTGGCGCTTATTTATAAACCAAGTTAACTAACCCTAAAGGGAGCTATAATGAAAATCAAATCAATCCACTGGAATAAACTTAGAAAAAGCCTCACTAAAGAGATCGAAAAAATAAGCCAATCTGAAAATCTAAAAAAAGATTTACAAAAAATGGCTAAAGATATTAAAAATATAAAAGTAAAAGATTATGTTGATTTAGATGCAGCAGCAAAAAAGAAACTTAAAGATGTTGAAAAAAGATATAATGAGTTTTCAAAAACGATAGCTTCAGCTCAAAAAGACCTTAACAAAGAATTTAAAAGTGCTGTTACACAATTTAACTCAGCAAAAAAAGATGCTGAAAAGCAACTTAAAGGCATTAAAAAGAAAGCTAACGCTCTAAAGTCTGAAATTACTAAAAAAGGCAAAAGCACTAAAAAGAAAACGAAAAAAGCAGCCAAAAAAGCTAAAAAGACGACAAAAAGAAAGTCTACTAAATCTAAAAAAACAGCTAAAAAAGTAAAAAAGACGGCAAAAAAAACAGTTAAGAAAAAAACAACTAAAAGAAAGACAGCTAGAAAAAAGAAGTAATCTGAATTACTATGCGTATTTTTTAATCAACCAGAGCCATCTAGCTCTGGTTTTTTTTGTTTGAACCCAAATCGACTTATCATTGGATCACCCACTTAAGGTATGCTAGTTATCCTCTATGAGTAAAAATGAATTTTCTAAGCGACATATAGGACCCAACAAAGCCACCTCTCAACATATTTTAGAGGCACTAGGCTGCTCAACTACAAATCAACTTGTTGAGCATATTATTCCTTCACAATTAAGAAACACCTCAGAGTTTAATTTACCTGCTGGACTTAAAGAGACTGAGTTTTTAGAAAAAGCCAAAACAATTGCTTCAAAAAATAAGGTCGCCAAATGCTTTATAGGTATGGGCTACTATGGAACAAAAACACCTACTGTTATCCAAAGAAATATCCTTGAAAACCCGGCATGGTATACAGCCTATACACCTTATCAAGCTGAAATCTCACAAGGAAGAATGGAAGCTTTACTTAATTTCCAAACTCTAGTTACAGAACTTACTGGCATGGATATGGCCAACGCCTCTTTACTTGATGAAGGCACAGCTATTGCCGAAGCCACTTCAATGTTTTTAGCAAAAAAAAGATGTAAAGAAGGGGCTAAAGTTTTTTCTAGCTCAGACCTTTTTCCGCAAAGTATAGAAGTTTTAAAAACACGCCTTAGTGCTGCAGGCTTTATACATGACACAAATACATTGGATCATTTTTTAAAAGACCCAAGTCAATATGAAGTTTTAGTTTTGCAATATCCAAATGTATTTGGAGAGGCTATAGACTTTAGCGATGTTATTAAAAAAGCAAAAGACAATAATGTTAATATCGTCGTTGCTGCTGACTTGCTATCACTCTGCTTACTCAAGCCACCAGGTGAATGGGGCGCAGATGCAGTGGTTGGTACAACTCAAAGATTTGGAGTGCCCATGGGCTTTGGTGGCCCACATGCTGCCTTCTTTGCCACAAAAACAGAATACAGTCGACTTATCCCCGGAAGAATTATCGGTGTCTCTAAAGACGTACACGGCCGACCTGCAATGAGACTCGCCCTGCAAACAAGAGAGCAACATATCAGGAGAGAACGAGCTACTAGCAATATCTGCACAGCCCAAGTTTTATTAGCTGTTATTGCCTCTATGTATGCCGTTTACCATGGCGAAGAAGGCTTAAAAACTATAGCCTCAGACATTCATAAAAAAACTTTAATGTTGTCTCATAGCCTCAATAAAGCAGGCTTTAAAACAAATACTTCATTCTTTGACACTCTTTCCATTGATACAGACAGTCCACAAAAAATTCTTAAAGCTGCCGAAATAAAAAATATTCAGTTTGGATTTCATAGCAACAAAATACTTATTTCTTTAAACGAAACAACAACTGAAAAGGAACTTTTAGAAATTTTAGAAATTTTTAAAATTAGTGCCTTAGAGGAAGCTAAAAGCTCCATTCCTCAAACCTTATTAAGATCTTCAAGCTACTTAAAACAAGATGTTTTCAATAAATTTCATTCTGAAACTGAGCTCTTAAGGTACATCAGGCACCTTGAAGAGAAAGACCTCAGCCTAGTGCATTCTATGATACCTCTTGGTTCTTGCACGATGAAACTCAATGCTACAACCGAGATGATACCTATTAGCTGGCCTGAGTTTAATTCTATCCATCCATTTGCTCCCAAAGAAACATGGAATGGCTACACAGAGATGATTAA
>JALZUS010000083.1 GCA_023299885.1 Bdellovibrionales bacterium
TTTGCCCTAGTTTTGCCCTAGTTTGCCCTTTCAAAAAACTTACCGAGAACCTAACCTCCTGAAATCAAAAAAGCCCAGGCATGAACTGGGCCTTAAAACTAACCCTCAGGAGGGAAAATTATGATAACTGAAGATAACCTAAAACCAGATAGCCTGCCTGTAAAGACAAATCTATCTCAAAGCCAAATACGTGGCAGCAAAGATGGAAGCTTCTTGTCCGCAAGTCAGAAGCCAAGGAGAGTTATCCATATTTTTGGTAAGGATAAGGACTCAGCTACCGCAGAGCACACACTCAGAAAAGTAAATTCAAAAGTTGAATGCATATGTTATCAAAAGAATTTACCAAAAAAGCTAAAGGCAGAGAATGCCGACATTAGTATTCATATAAATAAAAAAAGCCCCCTAAACAAAAAGGAAGCAAATTCTCTTTACAGACAGCTTAATTCAAAAGGTAATAATATTAAAATACTAAAGCCTCTTCATGACGGTGAAAGCTTCTGCGCTTGGCTTAATAAACAGTTATCACAAGGCAAGAGTAATTCAGAAATGAACAAAGAATTTAGTGAAATCTTAGAAAACCCCACGATGTTAATCCCTAAACCCAAGAATCATATCTCAAAATTAATTGATAAAGACGAGAAAGATATTGAATGGGTTATTCCAGGCCTTATTCCCAAAGGTGAACTTAGCAATGTTTCTGGAATGGGCGGCGTTGGAAAATCAACAATGCTACTGAGCATGGTTTCTGCAATTACTAATGGAGGAATTTTTAATGGCAAGAAATTAGAGCAAGGTAACGTCTTGCTGCTTAGTTTCGAAGACTCTGCAGAAAAAGTTCTACGCAGACGGTTAAGGTCCATGGGAGCAGACTTATCTAAAGTACTTGTTGCAGACAACCTAGATTCACTAGACGAGCTTTGCAAGGAAGAGGTTATGGATGAGTACATGAAGCTGTACAAACCTATTGCTACCGTCATAGACCCTGTCGTAGCTTTTAAAGCGGAAAGTACCGACATTAATAAAGCCAATGAGGTGAGAAAAAACTATAAAGTTCTTAATAAAATTGCCCAAGATCATAATGTAGCCATGATTACTGTGTCTCACTTTAACAAAGGCACACATGGCAGAGCAGCCAACAAAGTTAGCGGAAGTGTCGACATGATTAATGGCGTGCGCTCAGCTATGCAGGTTTATATTGACCCAGACAATGAAAACAAAAGAATACTCGTTCAATGCAAGTCCAACTTTACTAAAAAAATGAGTCATGGACTTAGTTTTGAGATTACTGACAATAATGTAAATTGGCTAGGAGAGTCTCCCTATTCGGCAGATGACTTGAGCATTATGGAGTCACAATTTGAAAGACAAGATAAAAAAATTAGCTGCATGCTTTATGTTTTAAATGCTCTTAAAGATGGGCCAATAAAAGCAAAAGAGTTCACCACTAAAGCAATCGAGGATGGCCATAGTGAACGCATGCTTGATAATGTTAGACCGTTACTCACGAGATCTGAAAGAACTAACGTTAAGGGAGAAGGGCGTGGAAAAGGATACTCAACGATATACCTTAAAGATGACTTCTTGCCTTCTGACTTGCGGAGTAGAACAGGAGGCTTAAATGAATAGCCTCTACCTTAACACCAAGCAGGCGGCCAACCTACTTAATGTTTCAGTCGCTACAATCTATCGCTGGACATCAGAAAGGCGCATTAAAACAAGGAAGCATGGGGGCAGGAATATCTACTACAAGCCAGATTTAGAGGCCTGGAGTAAAAACTCCGGAAAACCCCCATTTAACTACTAAGAAATTTCAAGAAACTAGGGATTAACTGGGTTAAAACTCCAAAAAACTCCCTAAAAAATTTACAGAACCAAGACTTCTCTTAGGTTTATTGGATAACTTTGCTAAAAATAAGCACTGTTCTTTGAAAACTGAAGAGGTCTTGCGTTCTGACACCAATAGGAGGTCAGAAATGGCAATAATACCAACTACAAGAGGAAACTACCAAGTTAGGGTTCGTGACTGTAACAATAGATTCTACCCTTACAAAACTTTTAATACTCGAAAAGAAGCAAGGAGCTACGAAAGGCAACTCTGCTTAAAGCGTGATGCTAATGAGATAGCACCTTCAAAGCTAGCTAAGAGTATTACACTCAATGACTACAATAAGCTTTGGGAAAAAGAGTGTCGCAGTAAAGTCTCAAATGGATGGATAAAGACTCAGGCCAAAAACTATAAGTATCATGTAGCACCAATTATCGGAGACAGAAAGCTTACTAGCCTTACTAAGCGAGATGTAAACCATGTGTTTATTCAAGCGAGCAATAAAGGGTTATCGTCACAATCTATAGTGCATATCTTTAACTTGCTTAATAAAATGTTTGGAGATGCCGTAGATCACTTTGAGTTTATTAGTACTAAACCTATAAGCTTAAAGATGAAACCAAAAGTACACTCCAAAGAAAGAGCTTATCTAAACGAAGTGGAAGCCGCTAAACTTATTACTATAAGCAAAGGTACATGGCTAGAAACGCCCATACGCCTAGGGCTATTCACAGGAATGAGGGCTGGAGAGATGCAGGCTCTTATATGGAACTACGTTAACTTTAAAGAGCAAACTATCTCTATTAGAGCGACCTATGACCGCAAAGAAAAGGTTTATAAAAACCACCCTAAACAAAAAGATTGGGGCCAGGCAGACATGTCAGATGAACTTACGTCTTACTTAAAAAGTATTCGTGGCTTTGGGAATGACTTTGTTTGCAAAAGTCCAAAAGGTGAACCCATAAGTTATCATTCGTTTTTAAAAGGCTTAAAGCGCCTATGTCGTGAAGCAGGGATAACAGTAATCACTCCCCATGAGCTAAGGCATACTTGCGCTACTCTTATTAGGAATGCAACAGGTAGCGAAGGCTATGCTAAAGATATGTTAAACCAGAAGTGTTTGCGTACAACTAAGCGCTACATTCATGGTTCTAATAAAAACTTAAAGCATGCAGCCAATACTTTTGCTAATGTGATTAAGGAGAAAGTCAGTCAAATAAACTAGCATGTTCCCTTTTATGTTCCCTCTGCCCATTTTCTGTATATTTTAATGGCAACCAACAAACTCATTGATTTTATAACCCTTTGAATTTACGTTGGTTTATCTATTGCGGAGAGGTGGCCGAGTGGCTGAAGGCGCACGCTTGGAAAGCGTGTTTACGTTAATAGCGTAACGAGGGTTCGAATCCCTCTCTCTCCGCCAACTTTAACCTACAATTACTCTCTTACATAAACTTCAGAGTATGGGATTGAGTGCCTCTCAGTTGTTCTTTCCCACATGAAATTTGTCGGCGAATTCGTGCCCGCTGTTATCGAGCTACCATAAGAAAAGCCTCTAATATTTCCATGGTTGGACCATGCCCAAGTGAAGATTCTTCTTCCATTATTACCACCAGCTACAACAGTGTCCCTGGTATTTGAAGAGCCCAGTGCAACCCCATCAACTGTATAGTTATTAATAGCGTAACCAGAGCTTCCCATATCAAACAACCATGTCCAGCCAGCAAGGCTAGTAGCTTTCCAGCTGACTTCTTGAAATACTGTTCCCGTAGTATTAAATGCTCTTTTTAATCTAACACCATCTGCTAGCGCACTCACATTAACATTACCGATAATTCCATCAACCGCTGCTGCCGAATAGTAAGAAGGTGTAAAAGCAGAGGTAGTCCCGACATCTAAAATAACATCCCCAGTATTTCTGCCCGCATCAGTCCAAGCCCAACCTTCTCTGCCGCGGCCAACAAGAGTCCACCCTCCACCAGAAGTTGTCATGTCACAGTAAGCTTCAAAAGGGGCATTACCACCAACACCGTCAGTATCAATCCTGTAAACACCATCACCCTCATGAGAGTCTATAGTGCTTCTTAAATAATTAAGACAATTTGTTTCGTGAGTGCCGTCACTGTACTCGTAGGCGTTACCATTAAGTACTAATTCTACTGCAGCCGATTGAGCATTATCAAAGCCACCTTCAACAGAAGAGCTTTTATTAGATGTTAAAAGATTATCTTCACAACCTAAAATTGTTAGAAATAAAATAGCTATTATTAATTTATTAAACATAATTAAGTACCCCTTAAGACTTATAAGGCATAATAACTTATGGGGACTAAATTAGAAAGTCTAGTATTCTTGTTTATCTAGCGCTAAGTGGGCTTAATTACAAACAATGGACTTATACTCTTTATAAAGCTTTTTTCGAGGCATAGCCTCATCTGCATTATCTACATAGAGACCTGTATTTACAGTAAGCTCTTCATCAATCTCAGCTTTAACTTCTTTATCTACTATTTTCTGAAAAGCAAAAGCCGAGTTGATAGCTAACACATCATGAACAACACTTGTTGCGCTTTGCGTATCTTGGATAGAGTTCACTTTATCAATAAAACCAATAACAGGCTCTTTAAAAGTCACTTCGCAATTAAATTTTTTGAGTTCAAAATTTGCTGCCTGCAATATTGCGGGCATAATTACAAATAGACTTATTAAGAAAAAAACTAACTTCATGCAAAGCTCCAGTACTTGAATACAATACTTTTATCATGAACAAGCATGCCTCTACATAATTTAAAATGAGTTTGAAGTTAAAACAGAATCTGTAAAAAAGTTTTACAGTGAGCCTCATGCAAAGCTTTCACTAGCCCTGAGCTACGCTTCAAGTGAATACTATATAGCTTCTTGAGCCACAGCAATTAAACTTAAGCGCGCCAACCAACCGTACACATTTTCCATAGGACTACCTGAGACATTTACACTGAGGTCAGTAACACATAAGCGCTTATAAACTGCCCCTGGTGAATTCAAGCTATCTAAAGCCCCTTTTTTACTATGCGCCCTTAAAAAACCACCGGCAAGCTTATTGCCTATAAGGTAAATTGTAGGCTCAGCCGTTAAATCCTCCAGTGTAATATAAGTGGGTATACCCTCCTGAATAATCACTTCAGAAATAGAGCCACCACCCTTTACTGCTTTCATTTTTTTTCTAGTTTTATAATTCCAAGCTAAAACCTCTTCAGCTGATTCTACTTTAGTAACGCCAAGCCCATAAGTACCCGAGTTATTTTTTACAAACAAATAAGGCTTAGCCTTAATGCCCATTTCTTTATACTGGCCAGCTAATTGCTCTAACACTTCTTCACAATGAGACGCTAATTTTTGAGCGGACTCTTCAGAGCCCACTTCAAAGCCTTCATGTTTTTGAGTCACTATCTTTATAAGCTCTGGATTAATCTCTATAATTTCAGAAAACTCTTCTGCTAACTTATTATAGTTTGCAAAAAAATCACTTTTTTTACGCCTATACCAACCTAGTGTAAGTAATGGAGTGATTGGCGTTTTTACGTTTTCAAGCCATACATCAGTTTTTTTAGTGAAATCATTATTACAAACTACTAAATCTATCTTAGTGCTACCTACGCAAAGCACTTCCTCGCCAGCATCTTTTTTTAGAGCCCAAGGTTTGTATGTTATTTTTTTTCCAGTGCTTGTTTCAAGATCTCTGTCTTCATCAATGTTTGAAGGTATGCACAAGAAAATATTATAACCGGCCTGCTCAGCTATTTCTTTTATTGTCGCTACATTTTCAAGGTAAAATAAATTATTAGTATGCTCTTCAGTGAGTAGAATTATATTTTTGACATCTTTATAGTTGCTCTCTACATAGTCAGAAAATAAAGTGACTGCTGACCCACGATCTACTTCGCAAATATTATTAAAACCCGCAGGGAATATATTTGCATCAACTGGTGCTATTTTTTCGCCGGAATCCCTAATATCGAAACTTGTATATATCGGATATTTATACTGAGAAAAATTATCTTCAAACCAAAGAGTTAACTCTTTATGTTTTTTGCATATTTGCTGGTGAATATGGTCTTGAATCATCTTTTGCCTCTAGGTCTAAATGAACTTGTGTTGCTCCTAAGACATTAATAGGCATAATTAATAAGATCAAGCCAGGTACAAACATTGTCATGCCTATAAAGGCTGCCATACCAGAAAAGGCTGCGATATTATTTCTGAAGTAATCCATTCTCTCACTGAGGCCCATTTCTGCAATCTCAAAGCTATAGTCCACAACATCAAAAGCCATAATCAAGAAGGCACAAAAAGCAGCCACTAAACTCACCACAGGCACAAAAGACAATGCAAAAAGCACAACTGCAAATAAGCCAAAAAGTGCTGCCCTTAATAGTGAAATAACAAGCATTCTTATGTTTAGCTTAATCCATTCTTTAGTTTTTAATGGCCTAGTTTTTTTATAGCCTAAGTGCATATGCACTTTTTCAACTACAATAGAATAAAAAGGGCCAGCTATAATTGTTGCTATTAAGTATAAGCCTAAAAGCACAAAAACAATAAACCCAAGAGAAGTAATAAGCTTTAAAGGATAGTATAATATTCTATAAAACCATGAAGCATTATCAAACATCATAGTTAATGCTTTCTCTGACCAAATTGATGTTTTAGGCAAGCCCCAAGAAAATAAAAAAGAAACTAGTAATAAATCAATTATAAAAGGGATAATAATCCAAACTTTTATACCGGGCACTGTTTTAAAGAGTCTCCACCCTTTTCTAAAATAACCAAAGCCTAGAAAAAAATCTTTTAGCGGCACAGGACTTATCTAAGCTGCTTTTGTATTGCAGACAATCTCAAATAAAGTTTATTCGACAAAGCCAGCTTATCTGAACCTGGCAGCCTTTGCGCCTTTGCCTTGTTTATAAGTGTTGATGTTTTTGCTGATAAATTTTTATAGCGCTGTAACCAAAGCCTTCTGTCTTGAGCCGTGCCTTTTTTTGATTGTTTTTTGATTTTTTTAAGTAAAGAAAATACATTCTCATAAGAACTCATGAGTGCCTTAGCAGAGCTCATCGACCAAGCCTTACTATTAAGCTCAACCGACTTAAGTAAGTACTTTTGTTGCAAACCAAGGCTTATTAAATAATTTTTAGAGTCTTTTAACCTTAAGCTTTTAAGATTGTCTTTCCCTATTAAGTAAAATGACTTCGAGAGCGCATTTTGTTTATGAACTGATTCGCCAGCCTTATTAGATAAATCAAAAGCTCTGCTCTCAGCTTTTTTAAAATAACCTTTTGCTACCTTAAAGCGACCCATCTTTGCATGAGCAGCAGCAAGTCGTGCCGGTATTTCCACTTCGATTTGTTCTGCTGACAAATAAGAGGCTCTTTTTAAAACATCATTTAAAGTGGTAATCACACGCTTATAATCACCCAAGCACTCATAACCCTGGCTTAATCTAAATAACCCCTCTGCTTGAACTCTTGGGAAATCTCTTAAATTTTCACCCAGCAGTCGCTTATAGGCACCAACAGCCTTATGGCAAGACTGCTGCTCTTCATATGCAACACCCAAGTTATACAAGACAACTGCTTTTAAAGATCTGCTGATTGGCTCTCTTAATAAAGCTTCAAACTGGCTTGAAGCTAAAACAAAACTTCTGTTTTCTAGCGAATCATAAGCGTCTTCAAAAGTCTGATTATGCTTTACCTTTAAATGATTTGGAATTTTTGGCTCAGGATTATGAGCGCAGCCCGCTGCAAATAAAATCAATACCAATAATCTAAGCATAAAATTTCCTTATGTTGTGAGGCTTGAGGCCATATCAATAAGCTCATCAATAGTATTTACCGGCTTATCTCTTTCAGAAATTGTAACAACTTTTAGATTATCGGAAAGCCTTTTTTTAAAGGACTCCACCCTATCCCCTCTATTTTTGAAAAGAAGGGTAAATGATTCCTCAAGCTCTGTTTTTTGAGCTTGATTTTTAAGGCTTTCAGGCTCACCTACGCGATTAAAGTAAATTAGTGAAAGGCTAACACCCATCTCTTTAAGGCTCTTTATTTCGCGTTCAGCCTGTTCTATATGCTGACTATCGCCCCCAGTAACAAGAGCATAGCTAGTCGCCTCAGAATCTAAAAGCTGCCTAACTTCCTGAGCTCTATTTATAATTTTATCACCAATACTTGATGTAGCTAAAAAGAAATCTTTTAGCTCTTTAAAAAACTCTTTACCTGTAATTTTTGAAAGGGCTGAAATAGCTGTGGCTAAACCACCAGAGAGTATTTTTTTTATGGGGCCTGCTTTTTTTTCAGAGCTCATCCATTTGACAAATGATTTATTAAATAAAGCCTCTAACTTTTGCGGGCTTGTTATAAAATCTTTAGAATTTTGCAAAGGCGGCGTATCCAAAATAATATAGTCATATTTATTTTTTTTAAACTCGCTATAAAGCTGGTTAAGAGAAGTGAACTCTTGGGCCCCACTTAACCGCCCCCTTAGTAAGCTAAAAAGTTTATTATTTAAAAGCTTTTCAGAAGATCCCGCGCTCACTGTATTTAAAAAATTATCAAAGGACGTTTTGGCGTCTACACAACAAACCTCAAGTTCGCTTTCTTTATGACTCAAGACGACTTCTCTTTGTTTTTTAGCTTTAAACAGACTCATCAAGCTTTTTGAAGGGTCTAAAGTAAGCAGTAAAATCTTGTGCCCTTTGCTATAAAGCTTACAGCCCAACACTCCTGAAATAGTAGTTTTACCTACTCCACCTGTACCCATAGAGATAATGATTTTTGTTTTTATCTCCATAAGCCACTCAATTCTAGCGCTTGCTCATATGAAGAACTATGAAAAGAATAAGGCATCTTTACATTTTCATAATCATTAAAATCTTTAATTAGTTTTTTAGTTTCTTTTATTTGATGTAACACATAACCAGACCTTACCTGCTTGCCCGAGGCTTCGTTTACCACTTTATTAAGGATAATAATCGGTTTAATTTTTGTTAGCTTTTTAATTTCTTTAAATAAAAATAAAGCCTCTTCTTTAGGAGCTTCTTCTGAGTTAACAACCGCATAATAAGTTACAGAGTCTTTATCCTTTAAGCTTTCGACAATACCCAGGCATTGCTCGCCCATAGGGCCGCGACGAATAACTTCTGACATACCCACAGGGACACTCAGCCAATTTATGAAATGCCCGGTAGAGTAGGCATCAACCACGACATGGTCATAATCATAAGAAGGTCCAAATTTTCTATTATAGCTAGTCAGCTTCCCTAAACTTGCTAGTTCTTTTAAGCCAGGCGCCGCTTGCACTAAACTGTTCATAGCTTTATTTCCAAAAAACAACTCGGTTATTTTCTTTATTTTAAAAAAATAATTAAACAAACCCTTCAGCTCATCTATAGGCCTCAAGCAAACCCAATCAAATTTTTTAGGCTTTTTAGAAAGCATTTCTTCTAAGCTCTGAGAACCCTCAAGCTCAACAAGTAAAACTCTGCCTCCTGAAGCCGCCAAACTCATAGCTTTTGAGGCCGCCACTACAGACTTCCCCACTCCGCCTTTTCCTGTAAAAAAGTGAATATTTTGCCTGTCTCTAGTCTTATCCACCCTTTAATAGCTCCTCATGATTGTCTACCTATTAAGCTCTGTTGACTCGCATCCATAGACGTTTTATCAACTTTAAGAACATTATACGAAAGAGGCCTTATTATGAAATCAAACCTTGAAAAAGTCGAGGGTTTAAAACGTGAACTATCTATCGAAGTGCCAAAAGCAATGGTTACAAAAGCTTTTGAAGAGGCTTATGAAGACATCCAACGTAAAGTTGAGGTCAAAGGCTTTAGAAAAGGAAAGGCACCTATTGCCACCATCCAAAAACTTTACAAAGACAGAGTTCAAGATGATGTTATCAATAACTTAGTTTCTAAATCATATGTTGAAGCTTTAAAAGAGCATGACATAGAGCCTATTACTCAGCCTCAAATTGAGCTTAAAGAGTTTTCTGCCGAGCAAGACTTCACTTATACAGCCAAAGTGGAAGTAAGGCCTGAGGTCGAAATTAAGAAGATGGACGGCCTAGAGATAGAAAAAGAAAAAATTAATATTTCTGATGATAAAATTAATAATTTTGTAGAAGACATGAGAAAAAACTTTAAAGAAGAATCTCCTGTTATTGAAGACAGGGCTGCTAAAACTGGCGACATTACTGTTATTGATTTCAAAGGCACAATGGATGGCAACCCTCTAGAAGGTGGCAGCCTTGATAATCACTCACTCGAGCTTGGCTCTGGGCAATTTATCCCAGGCTTTGAAGACCAAGTGGCTGGAATGAAAATTGGTGACAACAAGCAGATCAATATTAACTTTCCAGCTGATTACTTTAAAGAAGAACTTGCTGGAAAGCCCGTAACTTTTGATGTCACATTAAAAGAGCTTAAAAAAACAACTCTTCCAGAAGTTAACGACGAGTTGGCTCAAAAGATTAGTCCTGAATACAAAACAATGGACGCACTTAAATCTAAAATTAAAGAAAGCCTAGAGCAAAGCGAAAACCAAAGAATTGCAGCTGATACTAAAGTTAACACTCTTAAAGCTTTTGCAATTGCCAACCCTTTTGATGTTCCTGAAGGATTAATCCAAGAACAAATTCATAAATTACAACACAGAGCTGAAGATCAGCTGAAGTCTCAAAACATGACTGTTGAGCAAATTCAAGAGTACCATGTTAAATGGAGCAACCACTATAAAGAAGAAGCTGACTTCGGTATCCGTGTAAGCTTTTTACTAGAGGCCGCCTCTAAAAAACTAGGCATAAAAGTAACAGATGAAGACATTAAAGCTAATATTGCAGAAAAAGCAGTTCAAAACAATTTCGACCCTAAAGCCATCGAAGAGTTTTACTCAGCAGCCGATAAACGCAACATGCTTGCTTATGAAATCAAAGAGCAAAAGCTTGTTGATGAATTACTTAAAAAAGCAAAAATCAAAGAAGTAGAAAAGAAAGCTTAGAATTTATTCTTTTTAAATAAAAAAAAGAGAGCCAATGTGCTCTCTTTTTTTTATTTAAAATCGGTACACTTTATAGTGCCACCATGGCTGCGGCCACATCTGGGTCTTTTAACAACACTTCTTTTGTTAATTTAAATTTCTTATACTTTGCTTTTTTCTTAATGGCTTTCTCGTCTGCCTTCTTAGCTTTTTTTTCTACAAGCTTAATCACTTTATGCGGAGCCACGCCTACGCCATCAATAGATGTCCCATTAGGCGTATAGTACTTAGCAATGGTTAACTTTAAAGCGGATCCATCACCTAGTTTAATTACCGACTGCACAGAACCCTTACCAAAACTCTGTCGCCCCATAATAGTAGCCCTATTATGATCTTTTAAGGCACCAGCAACAATTTCACTAGCACTAGCTGAGTATTTATCTATAAGAACTACAATTTTAAATTTGGGGTAAGTTGCCGATTTTTTTGCATAAGCAATTTCTTTTGATTCTTTTGTCTTCCCCCGAGTACTTACTATAATACCTTCATCTACAAAAAGATCACTTACAAAAATAGCTTGGTCCAATAGGCCGCCTGGGTTTCTTCTTAAATCTAGAATAATACCACTTAGCTCACCTTGCTTAGCTATATGTTTATCAATCAATTTCTTTAAGTCTTTACCTGTGTTTTCCACAAAGCTTGATATTCTAAAGTAGGCTCTATTTTTATCGAGGTTAATATACTTTACCGATTTCAATCTTATGATTTTTCTTTTAATAGCTATTTCTATTGGCTGCCCCGCACCTTTACGTAAAACTTGTATCCTTATCTTTGAACCAATTTTGCCCTTCATATGCTCAGCAGCATCAGCCAAACTCATGCCCTTAGTACTTTTTCCGTTAATAGATATCACTTTATCGCCTGGCAAAACTCCTGCTTTTTGTGCTGGCCCATCATCAATAGGGGTAATAACTGTTAAAATCCCCTCATCAATTGTAACCTCTACTCCCAAGCCGCCAAACTTGCCACTTGTCTCTGCTTCAAACTGTTTAAAGTACTCTTTTTTCATATAGTAAGTATGCGGATCTAACTCCGACAGCATACCTTTGATACTTCCATACATTAATTTTTGAAGATCAACATCGTCCGTGTAGTACTCTTCAACCAGACTTAATATTTTTGCAAACATTTGTAAATCTTGATAGCGGTCAGCCGCCCACGATTGCACTGAAGTTTTTTGAAATATAAAAACTGTTAGTAAAATAGAAAAAATAATTGCCGATATTTTTTTCATTAAATTGTCCTACCTTCTAGCCATCATCCATCGATTTAAATTAATAGGGTCTGAGTAGTGTCGGATTTCAAAATACAAGCTAGATTTCTTTTTTGTTACCGCTAAAACTTCTTTGGCCTTAATCCTACTGCCAACATTTTTATTTGCAGCCAGTAGACCCTTATAAACACTATAGTATTTGCCACCATGATCAACAATGATGACATTGTCATCCCCTACTATAGGCCCTATATATTTAATAACTCCGGGGCCTACAGCATACACATTGTCTTTCAGAGACATTTTATACGTGTGCCCTTTATAAATTCTTTTATAGCTATGCCTTGGATGCCTCCAAAAGCCATAGCTACGAATGATAGAATTACTTGTTGGGTGGACAACTTTACCTTCAGACAAAAAGAAACTTGATCTTAAATCATTCTTTAAACCCTCTATGTTAGCCTCTGAAAGCCTTATATTATAAGCTTTGTTAAATTCATTAACCGTTAGCTTAGATTTTTTTGCATCTTTAAATAATGACTGTAGTTTTTCTTTTTTTTGAGACTGTAGGCGCACTAGTGATTTTCGCTCACCCTCAAACTCTTTTGATTTCTTTTTTAATTGAGATAATTTTTTTGAAACTTTATTTTTTTCGCTTTCTAAGCTTTTAATACGAATCATGCGTTTTTCTGTGTCTGTTAAAACATTATCATAAATTCGTCTAGAGACCTCATTAGACGTTGCTGACTGATGCAATGTTTTTCCTGAAAACAAAGATGCTGCAAGGCCACTATTTCTTGCTTTTATGAGCTCTTTTAAAGAGTCTGAAAATGTTTTACTATTTTCTTTTAAAGCTTTTTCTTCCTTACCAATATAACTATTTATAATTTCAATATCAGATTTTAGTAAATAGAGCTTATTCTCTGATTTATAAATTGCGTTTGAAAGGAGCTCAATTTTTCTCTCCGTCTCAAACATGCTTCCCAGCTCTAGCCTAATCTTATCATTACTCTCCAGTGTCCCTGAAAACGCATCTAAACCTAAAATAAGTAAGCTAAGTACAACAAAAAGTAGTTTTACCATAAATTAAACCGCTGTAGCTATTTTTTTAGCTGATAATAGTGATGCAAAAACTACGCTTAAGATAAATAAACATAAATAGGCAGCAATAGCCTCAAAGTCTAAAAACTTAAGCTGCGATTTTGAAAGCCAAACACTAAAGAATTCACTTAATATCAAAGTATTAGCTTTAAAAAGAAAATATAAAGAAGATAAAGAGATAGTCGCCGCTATCACACTCAAAATGAGAGCTTCAAATAAATAAGGTATATAAATAAAACTATTATCAGCACCAATAAGCTTATAGATTTTTATTTCTTCTTGCTTCCATGACATCGATGAGTTTACAAGATTTCCAATAAGAAATAAGCCTCCAAAAATAAGTAGCATTATAATGCTGACAAAAAAGCTGTAAGCTACTTTTTGTAGCTTTACCGACTGATTCCATAAACTTTTTGCAAAAACAACCTCTTCAACACCAGGCATGTCACCAATATCACCTAAAACATCATCAACAGCCTTCAAACTATAGCCATCTACAAGCACAAGCTCAATACTATGTGGAAGCAGTTGATTTTCTTCTATGTAGCCTTTATCTAAACTTTTACCTGAGAAGTACTCCTCTATTAAATCTGATGGAGTATTTAAATTAAGATTTTTTGCATAAGGCTTTTTATAAAGATTTTTAAAAAGACTTTTTACTTCAGAGTCATCTAGCGATTTTTCTAAAAATAATGTGGCTTTACTACCAAGCCTCATTTTTTCTACAGAACCAATAAAGTTAGTAAACAGTAAATAGAAGAGTAAAATAATGAATGAAATTCCAGAAAGTGTAATTACAGAAGACATATAAAGGGGCCATCTTTTTGAGAATGAAGACTTAAAGTGCCTTAATGAATACTTTAAGCTCACAGCACTACCTCGCCTTCTTTTATTTCTAAAAGACGAGAGCCTTCAAGGTTAACTAAAGACCTATCATGAGTTGCCACAAATACCGTAGTTCCCTTTTTATTAAATTGCTTTAAAAGTGTTATAATATCTCTGCTGAGCTCTGAGTCTAAATTACCTGTTGGCTCATCAGCAATAATAAGCTTAGGCTCATGCACAAGTGCACGCCCGATAGCCACTCTTTGCTTTTCTCCGCCCGAAAGCTGCTCTGGATAATGGTTTTTTCTGTGTGTAAGACTAAGCTCCTTAATGATGCCATCAACCATGGTAGCCTTATCAGTGTCTTTATTTAGGCCACAAATATCTAAAGTGAGCTCAATATTTTCATAAACAGTTCTGTCGGGCAAAAGCTTAAAATCTTGATAAATAATACCCAAGCTGCGGCGTAATTTTGCAACAGAAGAAGAACTTAAACTTTTGAGCTCTTTTCCGTCTACCAGCAACTGCCCAGCAGATATTTTCTCATAGGCACTTATTAAATTAAAAATTGTAGTTTTGCCCGCCCCGCTTGGCCCCATCAAAAAAACAAATTCTCCAGAATTTATTTTGAAACTCATATCTCGCAACACATGAGTTGGCCCTGGGTAGGTCTTATAAATGTTTTTAAATTCAATCACTCTGAAATCATAGCTTAACTTGATGTAAATATTAAATAAGAAGGAACCAGCTAACGCCGTCATCTGACAAAACTAGACTCTTATTCTATTTTTCTAGTCTCAATAAATTGAATCACTTTATTATGCTGAACCTCTAAGGCTTGCTCTATTTCATTAAGCTGAGGGCTATTATTTTTATTAAAAAGCTGCTCATACATTACCTTAATCTGTCTTATACTTTGGCCACCACTAAATACCTGAGTCACTATACATGACTTATTTGAGCCCCAGTCCTCCGTCTGAATATGATAACGAATAGATCCAACAATAATATCTGTATTAAGACCCGCAACTACCATTTAAATAGGAACCACTAACAGCTCAGGGTAACTCATTTCTTGACGTAATATACCCTGAATAGCATCCAAAGTTCCCATCATTGCGCTTGGACAACCGCCGCAAGCCCCTTGATACATAATTCTAAGCTCGTCATTATCAAAAGATATAATCTCCAGATCTCCACCGTCAGCTTGCAGCCCCGGCCTAATAGTTCTGTCTAGAATCTCTTCCATCTCGTTAAGTTTTTCATTAGTGTGCTCTTTTTTACTGCTTGTTGCTGCAAACTGATTTTTTTCTTTTTCAGTCACAAAGTTAGCATCATGAATTGGCAGCCTCGTATTAATTACGGCAATCACAAAATCTTTTAGCTCTTCAGCTGGCAACAAACCTTCGTGAGTTATTGTCACAGTATTTTCAAAAAAATAAACCTGCTTAACTCCAAGTAAGTTTATAAGACCCTCAACAAGTGATAACCCTTGGGCCTCAGAGACATCACTAAATGTAGCTTTGCCTTGGTTTTTTAATGGGTAATTTACAATAAATTTTAAAGCATAAGGGTTAGGAGTGTCTTGGACCCTCACTAAAATATTTTCTGTTTTAATATTAGACATAATTAAACCTGTTCCTAGAAAAAACTTTTAACTTTTTTAAGCGCCTCTATAAAGGCTAAAATATCACTCTCTGTGCTGTAAATAGAAACACAAGCTCTAATGGTTCCTGAAACTTCAAGCTCCTTCATAAGCGGCTGACAGCAATGATGACCCGTCCTTACAGCCACCCCTTGCTCGTCTAGCAGTGATGAAACATCCGATGGGTGAATATCTTTTAAATTAAAGCTTAGCACGTTAATCCTTGGCTGGTCTTCAGCATAAATTATTACATCGCCAACTTCTTCTTTAAGCTTTTTAACTAAGAGCTGGATTAAGCTTTTTTCATGATTTTGTATATCTGAAAAGTTTTGCTTTTGCAGGTATTCTATAGCCGTGCCTAAGGCTACAGCCTCAGCAATGGCCGGCGTTCCTGCCTCAAATTTTTGAGGGGCCTCTAAAAATGTTGAGCTCTCAGTAGAAACCTCAGAGATCATAGAACCACCCGACTGATAGGGTGGCATTTTCTTTAGAAGCTCTGCTTTACCAAATAAAACGCCCACTCCCGTAGGTGCAAATATTTTGTGACCTGAAAAAGCTAGGAAATCACAATCCAAATCTACAACATCAATCTTTTCACAAGTCATAGCCTGTGCTGCATCTAAAACGACAATAGTATTAAATGTTTTCGCATAAGCAATCATCTCTTTAGCTGGGTGCACAGTACCCAAGGCATTTGATACAGAAGAAAAACTAGTTAGCTTTGTGCGCTCATTAAATAAAGATTTAAAATGATCAAGGTCTAATCGTCCAGAGCTATCTACATTCGCCCATTTTATTTTTATTTTTTTTCTTTTTGCCAATAACTGCCAAGGTACAATATTAGAGTGATGCTCCATTTTTGTAAGAACAATCTCATCGCCATCATCTAATAACTCCCCAAAGCTAGAAGCCACTAAATTTAAGCTTTCTGTAGTTCCACGAGTAAATATGATTTCCTCAGGTTTAGCATTAATAAAATTTGCGATAGTATTACGGCTATTTTCATAATGCTCTGTAGCCTGGGCACTTAAACGATGCGCTCCTCTATGTACATTAGAAGCCTCTTGAGAGTAAAAACTTTGCAAGCGGTCGACAACTACCTGGGGCTTTAATGTCGAAGCGCCACTATCTAAATAAATTAATGGCTTCCCATTAATTTTTTGTCTGGTTTCAGGAAAGTCCTGCTTTAGGTTTAACACTTAAAATACTCCGTTTACTTTTTGAGATATTAATTTTTTAGCTAAAGGGTCTGAAATCACTTCTAAGCAAGATCCCGCAAAGCCTTTTTGCAGCAACTTAACAGCATCTCTCTTTGGAATACCTCTAGACTGCAAATAAAAAAGCTCTGTTTCCTCTAATTGTCCTGTAGTTGTTCCATGGTTAGCACTCACATCATCAGCATAAACTTCTAACTCTGGCTTTGTAAAAACCTGAGCTCCCTTAGCCATTAATAAGTTTCTGTTAATCATTGCTGAATCTATTTTTTGAGCTTGTTTTTCTATAAAAATCTTACCGTTAAAAACAGCTGTTGCTTTATCATCTGCTAAATATTTATAGCTCTGCCTGCTAAAACCATGTGGGAACTTATGATTAACTTCAGTTCTCCAGTCGCAATGGTTTTTCTCTTTAACACTAATAAAACCATTAAGATTTATATTAGACTGCTCACCAGCTGTTGTTGCTGTTGTCTCCATTCGTGTCCATAGGCCCGACAAACCAAACTCGGCTGTATTTAAACTTGCAGACTGAGCCACATTAAAATTACTTCTGCCAAAGTTAAAACCCTTAGAGTCTACTAGCGACTGATAATTAAAAACAGAACGTTCACCAACATCAACATTTAACTTTCTATTAACAAAAGCCTCTTCGCCTACAACAAAAGCCTCTAATAAGTTTACCTTTATATCTGGATGAATATTAATTTTGACAGATGACACCTGAGAAGCACTCACCTGGTCACAGAGATGCTCAATATAAAATGTGTCGACTTCTTTGTAACTTGAAGTAAATTCAAGCACGCCACCAATATAACCCACAGACTTAAAAAGTAAATCCATCGAATCACCAGCTTCTTTATGAAAATTAGATATAGTGTCAATATCCATGTCTTGCCAAGATTTAAAAACAACACCGTCGGGCAAATGACTGTTAACTTCGCCATTAGAGATTGTAATTTTATTTACAAAACTACTAGCTAGGCTTTGCAAATAAGCTGCCTTATCTGAAGACGGAAGTTTCCAGTCTTGGCTTTGAATTTTATTTGTTGATGTATACTTCCAATTCTCTAAAGACCTACTTGGCCATGCTGCTGACGCTAAACCCTCAAAAGCTTTTTCGCTATAAGCTTGCAATAATGGTTGCATAGTTTTTTTGTGGCTTGAAAAGTAGCCTTCAAAAGACTCTCTGATAGTTTTAGACATTAATTCACCAACCAATCATAACCTTCTTTTTCAAGTTTCTCGGCCAACTCAAAAGTTCCACTTTCTATAATTTTGCCGTCAGCTAATACATGTACATAATCAGGCTTAATATAATTAAGTAATCTTTGGTAATGAGTAATTAAAACAATAGCTTTATCACCACCCCTCAAAGTATTTACCCCTGTTGCTACTGTTTTTAAGGCATCAATATCTAAACCAGAATCTGTTTCATCAAGAATAGCGAGTCTTGGGTTAAGCACAGCCATTTGTAAAATTTCATTACGCTTTTTTTCTCCACCAGAAAAACCTGTGTTTACTGAGCGCTCTAAGAAACTGGAGTTTAAGTCTACAAGTTTAGCTTTTTCTTTTACATATTTTAAAAAAGACTCGTCATCCATAGCGGCCACACCTTGATGTTCACAAACAGCATTAAAAGACGTTTTTAAAAAATTAAGGTTATTAACCCCAGGGACCTCTACTGGATATTGAAAAGCCAAAAAGACACCTTCACGGGCTCTTTCATAAGCCTCTAAGTCTAATAAATTTTTATAGTTAAAATTAACTTCGTAATCTAGTGTGCCACCAGTAACTTCATAATCTGGATGGCCAGCTATTACTTTTGATAATGTGCTTTTACCTGAACCATTGGGGCCCATAATAGCATGCACTTCTCCAGCTTTAACTTCTAAATTTAAACCTTTTAATACCGGCTTATCTTCTATTGATACTTCTAAATTATTTACTTTTAACATCTCTTATCCAATACTGTTTTCTAATTTCATTTCTATTAATTTCACGGCTTCTACTGAAAATTCTAGGGGAAGCTCTTTAAATACATCTTTACAAAAACCATTCACTAATGAAGAGATAGCTTGCTCTTGATCCATACCCCTCGCCTGCATGTAAAAAAGCTGGTCTTCACTAATACGCGAAGTTGAAGCCTCATGCTCTACGTTTGCAGTCTCTTGGTTTACTTCTATATAAGGATAAGTATTAGCGCTGCACTGATCACCCACTAGCATGGAGTCGCACTGCGAGTAGTTTCTAGCGCCAACGGCCGATGGTAAAATCTTAACCTGCCCTCTGTAAACATTAGAAGACTGGTCAGCAGAAATCCCTTTAGAAATAATTGTGCTCTTTGTGTTTTTACCTATATGAATCATTTTTGTGCCTGTATCAGCCTGCATCTTATCATGAGTAAGAGCTACAGAATAAAAGAAGCCCTCAGAGTTTTCACCCATCAAAATACAACTTGGATACTTCCAAGTAATAGCAGAACCTGACTCTACCTGTGTCCAAGAAATTTTAGAGTTTTTTCCTAAGCATTTTCCACGCTTAGTTACAAAGTTATAGATACCACCTTTGCCCTCTTTATCTCCAGCATACCAGTTTTGTACTGTTGAGTACTTTATCTCTGCATCGTCTAAAGCCACAAGCTCTACTACGGCTGCATGCAATTGGTTCTCGTCACGCATAGGAGCTGTACACCCCTCAAGGTAATTCACATAACTCTCTGGCTCAGCAACAATAAGAGTTCTTTCAAATTGCCCCGTCTCTTCAGCATTAATCCTGAAATATGTTGATAAGTCTACCGGGCAAGTTACGCCCTTCGGAATATACACAAAAGACCCATCCGTAAAAACAGCAGCATTTAAAGCTGCATAAAAATTATCTTTATAAGGAACAACTGTGCCAAAATACTTTTTAACAAGCTCTGGGCATTTCTTTAAAGCTTCAGAAATAGAACAAAAAACAACTCCATGTTTTTCTAAAAGCTCTTGGTGAGTTGTACCGACAGAAACACTATCAAAAACAGCATCAACAGCTACGCCTGATAATCTTTTTTGCTCACCTAAAGGTATCCCCAAGCGCTCAAAGGTTTTAATTAGCTCTGGATCTAGCTCATCGACTGACTCTACGTTATCTGTGCCCAATAAGTTTTTCTTTTTCTTGGGCGCTGAATAATAAATAATATTATTATAATCAATAGGTGGATATGTGACCTCAGCCCATGTTGGCTCTGATAATGTTAGCCAATACCTGTAAGCCTTTAAGCGATAATCTAGCATCCACTCTGGCTCATCCTTAATTTGTGAAATCCTAATAATAACATCTTCATTAAGCCCTTTTTCAAAAGAGTCTGTTTCTATATCGGTAAAAAAACCGTGCTCGTACTGCTTTTCAAGTACTTCTTTTGTTTCACTCATAAGCTCACCTGCGCTGAAATTCTTGTATCTATTTTAGAGTTTGATAATAAATCTTTGATAAAAATTGTTTTATAGTAATCAATAAGCCCCTGGTTAAGCCTATTTACTGGCGTTTGGATATTACAGCTTGCTGTCATATCGCAATTACCCTCAATACACTTAACAAGTTTTAAGCCGCCGCTAATGAGCTCTACCAGATTATGCAAAGTAACTTCGGCAAATAAGTCTTCGTCTAAGACATAGCCACCATGAGTTCCTTGCGCTGATTTTAACCATGCCGATCTAGACATTTTCTGTAAAACTCTTGATGTAGAGTCAAAAGGGCTCGACAATTCATCACAAATTTCTTTAACAGAAACAGGTCGACCTTGGGCCTGCCCCTTAATAAACTGAAGTGCCATGAGTGCATACTCAATATTCCGATTCATCTTAACCATTCAATGGGTCCTTTAGGTTGTTTTGGCTGTGAATCTAAATGAAAACTAAATGAAAAACAAGAATTAAGTTATTTTTTAACTTATATACATAGTTTTTACTGTTTTAAGCCCAGACAGACAAACAGATTAGACAAAGCTTAATAATTTCAGTATTTTGCAGCCTATGTTAAATGCTTTTGTTAGACTCTTTTCGATAAGTTTTATTGTGATATTCGCAACAATTATACTGGCTTTAAGCTTTAGGTTTTTAGGCAGCTCAAGCTATCGGGGGTCAGGCTTTGAGCATCCCCTTAAAAGCTTTTTAGAAACAAACCCAACATTTTCTGCACAAAAAGCCATTGGCAATTCACTACTTTACTTAAGAGTAACCCACACCGAAGGCCAGTGGATGGCTACCAATAAAAACTTTAACTTAGACGATTTATTAAACTCTAAGACTAAGCTTTTTTTGCAAGTTGAGGGGCGAGCCAATGTGCCCTTTAATAAACTCGCCACGCTTATTAATAGAGCCAATAAAACAGAAGATATTATTATTGGAGCTGACTATTTACAGACCCTAAAGGTGGCCCGAAAAGTTGAGCCTCGCTTTTTATACACATCCCATGACAATCAAATTTTACAGCTCAATATGATTTCTAATGTGTTTATGGATAAGCTAGCCAGTACTAAATATGATGTTGTTGCACTCATAGAAACTAGTAAAAATAAACCCAGCCTTAAGGCCCGCAAAGAGCTTAAAGAGAGAAACATAAATATCATAGAGCTTATTCAATAAAATAAGACATTCACAGCTTTTTACATTCCTGGTAGCCTCTTTGTTATGGAAAATACAAAAATAACAAGCCACCCAGGAATTTTAGAATCTATCTTAGAAGCCAGCCCCATTGTACAAGGCACACTACTTATTTTAATAGCTATGTCTGTAATTACATGGGCCATAATCTTTTTTAAAAAAAATGAATTTAAAAAAATAAAAAAAAGTAATTCTGATTTTGACCAACTTTTTGATAGCGGCCTTTCCATGAATGAACTTTACGAAGAAGTCGATAATTACAAACATAGTACTCTTGCTAACGTCTATGACTCAGCCTACTCACATATAAAAAGTAGCTCTAAAAATGGCGGCGTAGAAACTGTTTCTTTAGAGCGCGTACTCAGAAAAGCCTCTGAAAGAGAAATTGAGAAACTAGAATCAAAACTTACTTTTTTAGCAACAACAGGAAGTACAGGCCCCTTTATTGGTTTGTTTGGTACCGTTTGGGGTATCATGGGCTCTTTTCAAAAAATTGGCGAAACAGGAATGGCCAACCTTGCCGTTGTTGCGCCAGGCATCTCTGAAGCCCTTGTTGCCACTGCTGTTGGTTTAGCTGCGGCTATACCAGCAACTATTGCCTACAACCACTATGTGACTCAGTTAAGACTTCAAGAAAACACTTTAAATCATTTTTCTGGAGACATACTTAATCTTATTAATTCTTTTAAGGGTGAAAATAACTAATGGGTGCTAGCAACTCATCTGGAGGCGGGCGCCACAGAGCTCATAGTGAAATCAATGTAACTCCATTTGTAGATGTTATGTTGGTTTTACTTATTATCTTTATGGTGACAGCACCCATGCTACAACAAGGCATAAAAGTAAAACTTCCTGAAACATCAAGTTCGGGCACAGAAACAAAAGCCAACTCATTTGTTTTAAGTATTGATAAAAACAATACAATTTTTTTAGCAGAAACACCCATTAAGCTGAATCAGTTGCAAACCAAGCTAACAGCAATTTTTAAAACACGACCTAATAAGCAAATTTATATTAACGCCGATGAAGCCGCCAACTATGGGACTGTTGCCAAAGCACTTGCCGAAATACGAGCCGCTGGCATTAGTAATATAGGCCTTGTAACTACACCTAGAGGCAACTAGTGAAACAACAATCTGGCTTTAAAAAATTCTTAATTTTTTCTCTAGCTATACATTTAGGTTTTTTTATTATTTCTGTGGCAAAAGTAACTTTTTTGCCAAAAAAAACGATTACAATTGAGCCCACTATGCGTGTTGATATTGTAGCGTTGCCAGACAAAATTGATAAAATTGCACCGGCTCCAAAAAAAGCTGAAGAAAAAACAATAAAAAAACTAGCAAAGATACCCAAGAAAAAGCCTGCTAAAAAACCAAAAAAGAAGTTAGCGAAGAAGCCCAAGGAAAAATTAGCTGACAAACCAAAGGAAGAAAAATCAGAACCTGAGGCTACATCTAAAGAAACAGCTCCAGAGGAAACTAGTGAACCCGTTCCTGTAATCAAAGGCAATGTACTCTCTAAAGGCACTCAGCTTGAAGGCCTTGTGAAACTCGACTTTGATGACTATTTTGACCTCATAGCCAGCACAGTAAACTCTAACTGGAGCACGCCAGAATGGCTTAGCGAAGAGCAGCTCAGAGCTACTGCCATCATTAAACTAAATCCTGATGGCAGTATTGCCAGCAGAGCCATTAAAGAAAGCTCAGGCAATGATGTGTTTGATAATTCAATACTTAAGGCTTTCGATACTATAGGCCGTTTACCTGAGCCTCCAGAAAGGATAAAATCCCTTATCAATGCATATGGGATTTCATTTGGCTTCCCAGAATAGGAGGTCCTAATGAGACTTATATTTACACTAATACTTTTTTTATCTACTACTGCCTTCGCACAAAGCGATAGCTCTGTTTATCTAAAAGTTGGAAAAGGGAAAACACAAAAAAGCCTTATGGCTCTTCCTTATTTTAAATACTCTGGACAAAAAAATAATATAAAAAATTTAACAGCTAAAGATGATCTCTATAAAAAACTTTTTAGTAACTTAGAACTATCATCTTATTTTACGATGATAGACCCTAAGGCCAACCTAGAAACTGAAAATAAAAATGACGGCCTAAAACCAGCACCACACAGCCAAGGCTTTGATTATAAAAACTGGGAAAACCTTAATACGGATTACCTTGTTAAAGCAGGCTTTAGAGTTATACGTGGCAATATAGAACTTGATTTATACACTTACTATATACCATCAAAAAAAATGATTTACGGCAGAAACTACAATGCAAAGATAGAACACACATCATTGCTTGGTAATAGAATTGCTAGTGATTTAGTAAAAGCTATTACTGGCAAAGAAAGCTTCTTTAACTCTAAGCTACTTACTATTAGCAACTATGGCGGAAGAAAAGATAAGTCTGTTTTCACTATGGACATTGACGGCAGCAACCTAAAAAAGGTCTCTAACCTTAATACGACTCACTTGTCTCCAACATGGTCTAATGACGGCAAACGCATTGCTTATACAGCCTATGCCTTCCATACACGCTCAAGAATGAGAAACCCTGATTTATTTGTATACGAATTGGCCACAAAAAAAAGATGGTTAGTTTCTTATAAAAAAGGAACCAACTCTGGAGCTGTTTTTTCGCCTGATGATTCAAGCCTTTATTTGACGATCTCTAAAAATGGAACTCCCAATATTTATAAAGTGAATACTGATGGTAAAAACTTTCAGAAAATAACAAATGGCCCAGGCAGAGCTCTTAATATTGAGCCTGATATCTCTAGTGATGGTAAAAAAATAGTATTTTCTTCTGATAAAAGTGGCCAGCCCATGATTTACACGATGAATGCGAGTGGTGGGAATACAAAACGTCTAACTTTTGGTGGCATTTATAATTCGCAACCCACATGGTCTCCAAAAGATAAATGGATTGCTTTTGCCGGGCAACAAACTAAAAACTATGACATTTATATTATTAAGCCCGATGGCAAACAGATTAAAAAATTAACTTCTGCCTTTAAGCGCAACGGGAAACCAGCCAACAATGAAAGCCCTAGCTTTTCGCCTGATGGTCGCAAGATAGCCTTTGTAAGCGATAGGCATGGCCCAAGACAAATTTATACAATCAATATCGACGGCACTGGCGAAAAGAGAATCACTAACGACAACTACGATTACTCTGAAGTTTCTTGGTCACCAAGCTTAGATTAATTTTTATTTGTGGAGACTTTAAAACACTACAAAGACTATGACCAAAATCAAATAGCGGGCCTCTCACCCGCTATTGATCGCTATCTTTACTTAACCACAAAAACAACAACCTCTTTTTCTGATGAGCTTAGAGCACTAAGACATACTCATTGGCTTAACGCGGCATTAGCTACGCACTTTAATACGGCCACTACCAAACAAATCACTAATTACTGGAGCCACCGGGCAGAAGTCATTGTGGATAAAGCTTGGGACAATAGTGGACTATCAAGCTTTGATGTATCTGCTTTTTCATTAGGTAAACTTGGCTGCGCAGAACTTAATTTGAGCTCTGATATTGACCTAGTTTTAGTTTCTGAAGCACCCCCTACCAAAGAGCTATTGCGTGCTGTAAAAAAATTTACAAGACTAATATCAGAGCAAACTTCTTTTGGATTTTGCTTTCGGCTAGATTACGATTTAAGGCCTAACGGCAGACTGAGCCCTATCGTTTGCACACTTACAGAGCTTGAAAATTACTACTGGTCGCAAGGAGAAAATTGGGAGCGATTAGCTTTAATCCGACTCAAACATCTAGCTGGAAAAAAAGAGCTTTCCAATAAAGTAATACAAATAGTAAAGCCTTTTAGTTTTAGAAAACATATCGACAGAACTTATATCCAACAACTTTCATCTATCAGGCAGCAACTTAGTAAGAGTGGCGATGATACACTAACCAATATTAAACTCTGCCCTGGCGGCATTAGAGATATTGAACTTTACACCCATGCCTTACAGGCCATATACGGCGGCAAATTTACTGACCTACAAATAAAACCAACTGATGAGGCCCTCAACAAATTAGCTGACCTTAAGTTAATTAAAACAGAGGATGCCGACCTATTAATTCAAAGCTATTGGAAATACAGAGATCTTGAGCATAAGGCACAACTAAAAGACGACCAACAAACTCATGAGATAAAGACAACAAAAGAAATCAGTGAAATTACTCACTATATACAAAACCACATATCCTCGTTGTTACCTAAGCCAGAAGCCTCAACGACCGAGGCCCTTACAGCCAAAAAGAATGTAATTAAAAATATTTTAGAAACAAGTAATAACGAGCCTATGCTGGCTTTTTTAAAAGGCATTAAAAATCATTCTAAAATATTTCAAACACTCAATGAGCACACTGAGCTTTTGGAGCTTTTAAAAAGTCTGTTTAATGCTTCACCGCCCATGGCTCAAGTCTTTTTAGCACGCCCCTCTTTGGTGCAGGCCTTTCTTTACAAAACAACAACTCTTGATAAATCAGATGAAGAGTCTTTTTACAGTTCTCTTGTAGACCTTAAACTTTTGCACACTATTGTCGCCAGCAGTGAATTTTTATATCATTTAGACCTCTTTAAGCTTCACAAAAAATGCACCCATACCGCTGATACTATTATCACCGAACTCATTGATTTTTTAAATCCCAATAAGCTCACCATCACCCCGCTTTGCCTTGGCAAATGGGGCGGACAGGAAATGGGACTGTACTCTGATTTAGATTTTGCCTTTATTACAGACGACCAGCCCACACAAAAGCACCATAGGCTCGCCAAAAAAATACTAAGCCGACTCACAGAACAACATAGAGGCGGCCACATCTACCCTGTTGATTTAAGGCTGAGGCCCTTTGGAGACTCGGGGCTAATTATAACCTCTGTAAAAAGCCTTGAAAACTTTATTGCAAATGAATCAGAACTTTGGCAAAGACAGGCTTATTTAAAATCTAGATTTTTAAACTCTAGCTACTTTTTAAAATACAAAAGCAATCAAGAAAGCGACTTTAACGAGCTTAATAAAATAAGAGAAAAACTCCTTATAAAAAAAACCTCAAGCAAAACAGATATCAAATATAATCCAGGCGGCCTTATTGATATTGAGTTTAATATTCAATATCAGTTTTTAAAAAAAGGCATAAAGCCCATATCACCAAATACATTTACACAAATAGACCAATTAATAAGCCTCAATCAAATAGACGCTGAGGCCGGGCAAGACCTGAGAAACAACTATGAGTTCTTGTGTGTCCTCTCTCAGCTCTTACAGCTCTTTCATGGAGCCAGCACCCACCAGGTTGGCTCTCAATCAAAAGGGCTCGATAATATTTCCCATAAGCTGAGCTTATCTAATATGGAATTATTGACCAAAGTTGGCCGTATTATGGGACATAATACGTCGCTTCTAGGGTTATTTTTACCAAAATAAGGTTTAAGGTTTAAAGCATTATTAGCATAGCTTATATTCACATCACGCCAAAAAGTCGGGGGACTTAAATTAACGGGGGACTAATGTTCGCAAAAGTAAGCATGTTTATTTTAATACTATCAAGCACGGCCTACGGGGCTGGTGATTGTGCAGACTACTTAAAAAAAAGTAGCCAAATTAGCAACTACAGTAAGCCAGCCATTGGCTTTAATTCAAACCTTACTGAAACACTGCAAGTAAATATTCTTAAAGCAAAAATTATAGTAGAGGCCTCTCAAGAAGCTTCTGAAAAACATGCTGCCGAGTATTTACTTTCTAATGGAGTTAACTTAGAAAATGACATAGAACTCTCACTTTTTACTGGCTTTGTTTTAGGGGCTCGCAACAGGCATCTTGTTATGTATGACGGCGGAACACCCAGCATATCGGTGAAACAGAAAGTTAATAATAGCAACAAAACAAAAGTAAGTAAAACATCGCAAGCCACAGCAGACCTACTTGGTGTTTCTACAAATAAAAATTTTGCAAAAGAAAAGCTATACAAGCCTGCATTCCTTTCTAAAAGCTTTCCCGCATCTTTAAAAATTGCCGAAAAATTAGGTCTTATTAAAATGACTGACAAACAAACCTTTGCCAGCCTCGAAAGCACTCTGACGCCATTACAAATTGAAGAGCAAATACAACACATGGCCATGATGATACATAGCGGACAAGCACAAGTGGCTTATGGAGCTCTTAAAGAAATCTTTGAGCTTTCAAAAGATGATGAAAACTTAAGTAAAATTGATCCTCTCGTCTCTCAAATTGAAAACCTGAACCCTTTATTTGCAAGCTCTCAATACTATCTTTTGAGCGTACTTTCAGGCAAAGTTCAGTTTTCAAAAGATGGCTATCAGCAAGCAAGCTTAACTGATTTTCAAAACTTTACTGAAATTATTTTTGATAGCTCAACTAATGAAAATACTTGGAAAAAAAGAGTGCATGACACAGCTGTTGCTAGGTTGCAGGCCACCAAAAAGCCGACAACAAAAGAGCTTACTGAAGAAGAATACTTAACTCTTAAAAAGCAATATGATTATATCTACAGAGCTCCACTAAGAATTTTTGAAAGCTATACAAGATTAGACAGCCCTGGCTTCGCTACCCCAGCCAACTAAATAAATGCAGAAAAAAGCACTTATTACTGGAGCCACTGGTTTTGTTGGTTCTTGGCTAACAAAAAGGCTTATCAAAGATGGGTATGACGTTATTGCCCCCGTTAGAAATATCAAAAAAGCTCAAGAACTAAATTCAGAAGGCGCTACCTTAGAGCCCTATTCTTTAACAGACTCAAAGTCTATTAATTCTATTTTTAAAAAGCACCAGCCTGATATTGTGTTTCATTTAGCAGGATACATAGCTTACAAAAAAGAAGAACGTCAAAAGATGTATGAGGCCAATGTTACTGGCACACAAAATATTGTTTCTGCATGCACAAAATATAAAACCAGCAAACTTATTTATATGAGCTCTGTTGTCGCTATTGGTGCCGGGCAAAACAAAAATGATGTCTTAGATGAAATGTCCCCCTTTAATGTGGGTCAATATGATTTTGGATATTTCGAAACAAAAAAAGAGGCTGAGAGTATTGTCATGGCTGCCCATAAAAAAGAAGGCCTCCATGCTATCTGCCTTAACCCATCTACAATTTATGGCCCTGGAGATATGCTTAAAGGCAGCCGTAAAGCTCAGCTTAAGGCTGCAAAAGGGAAAATGCCTTTTTACCCTAAAGGCGGAGTTAGCATTATTCACATTGAAGACCTTATAAGTGCAGTGATGGCCTCTATAACAAAAGCAAAACCTGGCGAACGCTATATTTTATCTGGTGAAAACATAAGCTTAAAAGAGCTCTTTAGTATCATATCAAAAGCCGCAAAAGTTCAGCCTCCAAAAATTGGCTTGAACCGCCCTGTAATGCTAACTATAGCTTACCTTTTTAAAGGACTTGGCATTTTGGGCATCAAAGCCCCTTTATCTGTAGAGAATGCTTATATCGCCTCTATGTATCATTGGTTTGATAATACAAAAGCTACAAACACACTTGGGCTTGTCACAAGGCCTGCAGAAGAAACAATTAAAGAGAGTGTTCTCTGGGCTAAAGAACATAGCCTTATATAAAGCTAAGCAAGACTCTTGTTTAGCTAATATTGTAAGTCCCTATAATCAATATATAATTGTTTTGAATGGCTAAGAAAAAAACAAAAAAACGCAAAACTTCTAATAAAAAATCTGGAGTAAAAAAAAGAGGCAAAAGAAAAAAGCCTAAAGCTAAGAAAAGTTATGCTTTTAAAGCTTTGTTTTCTTTATTTTGTCTTTCCGTTTGCATTACGTTCGCTTTTTTAGTTTATATTATATTTCCATTGCCAAAATTTTCTGAATTAAATTCCTGCTTTACGACAACTATGACACAACAAAAAAGATGTGTTGGCAGCAATAACTACGCAAAGCTTTCCAACATTTCTCAGTATATTAAACAAACTGTTGTAACCTCTGAAGACCAAAAATTTTACACACACTCAGGCGTTGATTACGGATCCATCAGGCACAGCATTCAATCTAACCTTAAAGAAGGTAAAATTGTACGAGGCGGGTCAACTATCAGCCAACAGCTCATTAAAAACCTTTATCTCAATACAGAAAAAAGTTTTTTAAGAAAGTTTAAAGAGCTTATTTATACTTTTGAACTTGAAAGGCGATTTACAAAAAATAAAATACTTGAGCTTTATTTAAATGTCGCTGAATTTGGGCCAAGAGTTTATGGTGTTAAAAAAGCTTCTCATTTTTATTTTAAGAAAACACCTTCTCAACTTAGCCTCTTTGAAAGTCTTTTTATGACTCATGTTTTGCCAAGCCCTTACTATTACTCTGAAAATTTCTTGAACGGCCGGCTTTCAGAATTTAATAAAAAACAAATGAATAGAATCAATAACTGGATGCTTAAATTTAATCATATCAGTAACGAAGAGCATCAGCTGACCCAACAAGAAATTACCAATTGGTAAACTAACCGTGGCCACCCATTAAGAAAGCTTCGGCAGAAGTGTCTGCCTGCTCTAGCGCGTCTAATTTTGTAAAATAAGAATGTATTAAATCTATAAGTGGCGCTTTTTCTTTTATTTGAAAAACTTCTCGCCTATAGGCCGCCGAGTTAGGGTAACCGGAAGCATACCAGCAGGATAATTTTTTAAGCTGCAGGGTTTGGATGCGCTCCTCACAATGGGCTTCTAAAAACTTAGTGAGCTTTTCAAAGATTGGGATAAAACTTTTCTTACTCTGTTGGCTTTCAACACCATTAAGTAACTCCATGGATTCTTTAAAAATCCATGGGTTTTTTAAGCAGCCACGGCCTATCATAACTCCATCACAGCCCGACTCTTTTAATTTATTTACTGATTTTTTAGCACTGGTTAAATCACCATTACCTAAAATTGGAAGCTTAGCATTATCTTTTACATATTTAATGTAATCCCAATCAGCCTCACCCTTATAAGCTTGTGCACGCGTACGCCCATGAATCGCCACCCATTCTATACCTTCATCAAAAGCCACTTGTGCAAGCTCTAATGAGTTACGCGTGTCTGCGTCCCACCCCGTCCTGATTTTAACAGTGACGGGCAAACTTGTTGCTGACTTTGTAGTCCTAAAGACATCACGCACTCTATTAAGATCTTTTAAAATGGCAGCGCCGCCACCCTTTTTTACAACTTTATTTACTGGGCAACCAAAGTTTAAATCAACAAAATTAGCTCCAGCCTGCTCGACCTCTTTGGTCGCAAAAGCTAAGTCTTCTAAAGAGTCTCCAAAAATTTGTATACCTACAGGCTCTTGAATCTTTTCAAAGTCCATAATTCGTCTTGTTTTTTCAGAATTAAATTTTAAGCCTGTCGCAGAAACCAGTTCTGTGATTACAACACTACAGCCCATAGTTTTCATAAAGCTCCTGAAGGGCTTATCTGTAATCCCAGCCATAGGGGCCAAAACAAAGGGATTTTTTTGCAATTGCTGTAAAAGAGTACTCATTAAGAGTGAAATACCCTGTAGAGACATTTATGTCTACAAAACAAGCATAATAAAGAAAGATTTCTATAGTTATTGGTGAGCCCACATTGACAGAAAACAGCTAGAAGAATACAAATTATATCTTACGTGGCCCTGTAGCTCAGTCGGTAGAGCAGAGGACTGAAAATCCTTGTGTCGGCGGTTCAAATCCGTCCGGGGCCACCATTTTTTAACTTAGCCTAATTACAAAGCCTACTTCTTATTTGGCTTCTCTTTAAAACTCATTAATTTTAATACGTAGTTAATTCTTGAAACAGGATCTTTTTGATAATCGAGCCCAGCCTCTTTCATATAGTTTTTTACAAGATCTTCATTCGGAACTTCTTTTATAAGTTCATCTACTAAAATTTCTAATTGCTGTAACTCCATAATATCCTCCATGAAATTATAGAGGGGCCAATACTTACCCCATAAAGTAAACGATAGTGAATGCTCCTGCTAAAAACAAGTACGGAGCGAATAAATAAAGCTTACCTTTATCTAAAAGCTTTAAAAGCACCTTTAAGCTGAGCACACCAAAAATATAAGCTGAAAAAGCCCCGGCCAGTAACATCATGATCTCTGACTGACTTAGGTGGCCGTAGCTCGCACCTGCGGCCTCATAGAGCGAAGCCCCAATAATAGCCGGTATTGATATAAAAAAACTAAAAGCAGCTGCAGACTTTGATTTTACGCCTAACAGCAAAGCCACTGCTATAGTTAAACCTGACCGACTAATACCAGGAAGCACAGCTAAGCCTTGTGCTATACCAATTATTAATGCCTGCATATACGTGACATCTACTTTTAAAAAATTAAATCTATCGCTTTGATTTTCTGATGCCACTTTTCTTTTAGTAAAAAGTAATATCAGCCCCGTAATCCAAAAAAGCACTCCCACTATATAAGTGTTTTCATAAATACTGTGCCAAACTGGCTTTAATGAAAGACCTATAACTGCTGTCGGAAGTAAGGCCAAAAAATAAATAATGAAAGTTTTTTGAGTGAGCGACCAGCCTTTTAACGAATACAATAAGTCTTTTCTATAAACAGTCACAATACTAAGGACAGTAGCCACATGGACGGCTAAATCAAATAGGAATGGAGATACTTTTAACTCCGTAAGCTTTTGCAAGACTACTAAGTGGCCCGAACTTGAGACTGGTAGAAACTCTGCTACCCCCTGAACTAAGCCTAAAAAGATTGAAATAAAAAAATCCAGAATAAACCTTACTGTAAGTTGTTACCCTAGTATTTCAAATCTATTTTTACTTTTTGGCAAACAATAATTAGCCTCTATCTAAAATTGCCCACCTATTGAAGAAGACAATCTGCCAATAAAAGGCATAAACCCTATTATCATTAATGATGGCAGCTGCAGAAATAAAAGTGGGAACAATGAGTAAAGCGGCATTTTTTTAAGCTGACGATCTATATCGTCGTCTATGGCTTTACTTAGTTTTATCTCAAATTCTAATAACTTCTCTAATACAGGTTGCCCCTTAATACCTATTTCTAAAATTTCTAAGAGAATTCTTCTATGTATACTTTTTATTTTAATTAAAACACTATCTGTCTCTTGGCCTGCCTTAATTTTTTCAAACCATTCTTTAATGTTTTTTGTAAAATCACAGGCCTCTGGCCGAATCACATAACTTTCGATAGCCTCATAAACAGAGTCCCCACTTATTAATGCTGTTTTTATAAAAAATAAAAGCTCTAAAGGCGGAGCTATATTTAGTTGTTTTTTTCTTTTCATACCTTCCACTTTATAAACCTCCCCATATTAAATAAGATAAAGAGTCCAAATAAATTAAGTAAAAAAGAGAATAAAATAATTTCTTTAAGCTCTAATAACGAAAAATGAGTAGCGGTAACTAGTAGTAAAACTAGATAAAGTGTTGCCATAAATAAGGCCTGAAATTTTGGCTGATAAAGTATATTGCTAGACTTACGTCTATAATTTGCATGTTTTTTTAGCTGCTCTACTAAGGACTGTAAGCGCGACTCAATATGATACGACTCAGCTGAAATCTTTATTAGTTCTTGGATATAAAACTCATATTTGACGAATTGACCAGGCTTCGACTGGACCTTTGATAGAGGCAGTGCCCTCACAATATTTACGTAATAGGACTGAACCAATAATGGCTCGCTTAAAGCCAGGCCAAGCATAGCTTCTGAGAGGTTTTGCCCCACAGAAACCCTCAATAAAACTCTCTCTAAAAAGACGGGGAAACCTTTATCTATAAGGCTTTCCCGGCAAGCAGAAATTATAAAAGGCAAAGCCGAGTACAAGCCATTCAATAAAAAAAATAAAGTATAAAAAAGTAAATTATTAAGGTTGAAATATGTGTAAATAATTAAAGTCAGCAACAAATAAATTACACAAAAAGCACTACCTAAGTTGTTAGTTATTATTTTTTTTAAAACTAATTTATTCAGATAGTGAATTTGTATTTTTGTGACGGCAAACACGCAAATTAAATTAAAAAAACAGGTGTATTTCATAATGAATACTTAAGTCTGCAAGATTTAAACTTAAGAAATACTTTTTTATTGACGATGAGAGTCACGTAAGTAGAATTTTAATATAAGAATTTATATTTTTAATAAAAAGCTATAAGTAAAAACAAATTTAGGAGGACTCATGGCAGCCAAGAAAAAAACAAAAAAGAAGAAAGCGACTAAGCGTAAGACAACTAAGAAGAAGTCTACAACTAGAAAAAAAGCTACTAAGAAAAAGACGACTAAGCGTAAAGCTACTAAAAAGAAGTCTACTAAGAAAAAGACGACTAAGCGTAAAGCTACTAAAAAGAAGTCTACTAAGAAAAAGGCTACTAAGCGTAAAGCTACTAAAAAGAAGTCTACTAAGAAAAAGAAGACTACTAAAAAGAAGGCTACTAAGCGTAAAGCTACTAAAAAGAAGTCTACTAAGAAAAAGAAGTCTACTAAAAAGAAGGCTACTAAGCGCAAAGCTACTAAAAAGAAGTCTACTAAGAAAAAGAAGACTACTAAAAAGAAGGCCACTAAGCGTAAAGCTACTAAAAAGAAGTCTACTAAGAAAAAGAAGACTACTAAG
>JALZUS010000084.1 GCA_023299885.1 Bdellovibrionales bacterium
AGCCAAGACTATGTGCGTACAGCTAGGGCTAAGGGTTTGTCTGAGGGCGTAGTTATTTTTAAGCATGCTTTAAAAAATTCATTAATACCTATTGCAACAGGCATAGGTAGTTTTTTAGGTGTCTTTTTTGCGGGGTCTTTAATTATCGAGCAAATTTTTGATTTAGACGGGATAGGGTTATTATCGTTAAGCTCTATTACTGACAGAGATTACAACGTGATAATGGCACTTATATTTATCCAAAGTGTAATTATGTTAGTAGGTCGCTTAATAAGTGATTTATTATATGTAGTGATTGACCCAAGGATAGATTTCTCATGATTGAAAAGTTAATAAAAAATGAAGTTATCCTTATGCGCTGGCGCGAATTTAAGAGTATTAAGCGTGCTTATATTTCTTTATGGATTTTTATAGGATTAATATTTTTAAGTGCCACATCTGAGTTTTGGGCCAACAGTAAGCCTATAGTCATGAGCTATAATAGCTCTGTTTATTTCCCGGTTATAAAAAAATACCACCCAACAGTATTTGATCAAACAGAAACCTTAGTTACAGACTACAGGCAAATAAAGGCTGACTGGGCGCTATGGCCGCCAATAAAATGGGACCCTTTTGAATCTAATAAAGAAGTAGATACTTACCCTTCGGGCTTATCTAAGACAAATATCTTTGGCACTGATGACAGGGGTCGGGACGTTGCCGCAAGACTGCTTTATGGCTTTAGATACAGTATTGGTTTTGCGCTATTAGTTTGGTTTCTATCTTATACTATAGGGAGCCTCGTAGGGGCACTTATGGGTTACCTCGGTGGTTGGGTCGATTTATTAGGTCAGCGTGTTGTTGAAGTTTTTGAAACTGTACCCGTGTTAATGATTTTAATTACTTTGGTTTCTATTTTTGAAGCCAGTATGGCTATGCTTGTTGTTATTGTTTCTGTTTTTGGTTGGATGATGATTTCTTATTATATCCGTGCTGAATTTTTAAAACTCCGCAACAGAGACTTTGTGGAGTCGGCACGAGCCTTGGGTGGCTCGCGAATGAGAGTTATCTTTAAGCATATCTTTCCAAATGCATTAGGCCCTATTATTACCTTTTCGCCTTTTACAATTGCTGGGCTTGTTTCATCACTAGCTATTTTAGATTACCTTGGTTTTGGGTTGGCTCCGCCAACACCTAGCTGGGGAGAGCTTTTGCAGCAAGCTCATAAAAACTTTTTAACAGCTTGGTGGCTAGCACTGTTTCCGTCATTGGCTTTATTTATAACGCTTGTGGTTCTTAACCTTATGGGTGAAGGCGTGCGTGAAGCTGTAGACCCAAGATAATAAAACTTTAAAGGACTATTACTTTATGGCAATTACAATTATATGTATGGCTTCGCTTTTTTTCTTAGGCCACTCACTGAATTGGTTTTTTGTTAAAACTAAAATACCAGACTTATTAATATTAGTTTCTATAGGTTATCTTGCTGGCCCTGTTTTTGGTTTTGTTAATGTTGCTGACTTGGGGCAAGTAGGGCAAGTCATGTCGACAGTAGCTTTAGTAGTTATATTGTATGAAGGTGGCCTTAACTTAAATACCCGCGATTTAATGACAAGCACCTTGCCTGCATTAGGCTTAACGCTTTTTGGATTTAGTAGCATTGTTGGCGTAGCAACACTAGTGGCTCATTTTCTTGGTGGTTTAGATTGGGGTATGGCAGTACTGCTGGGTGTAGGTATTGGCAGCACGTCCTCAGCTATAGTGATCCCTATGGTAAAGCAGCTTTCAGTCTCAGGTAATGTTAAAACTGTTTTGGGTTTAGAGTCAGCTTTTACTGATGTTTTAACGATTGTTATCTTTTTAGTATTAGTAGACTCATTGTCTTCTGGTGTTTTTAATATGAACGATCTGTTGGTTGGGATTGGCCCCAAGACTTTATGCGCAGGTCTTATTGGCTTAGGCTTTGCTATTGTTTGGGCTATACTTAAAAAGAAGTATTCTAATATTTTTAATATGACTTTTTCTGGAGAAGCATGGGCGCTACTTACTTATGGTGTTTTAGAGTTTTTCAGTTTTAACGGTGCTATTGGTGTTTTAACTTTAGGTTTCTTTTTAGCAAACTTACATTTATTCCCTAAGTGGCTAACCAGCATAATGAGCTCCATACCTGTTACCTATAAAGACTTATCACTTTTAAAAGAAGCTACCTTTTTACTACGCACCTTTTTCTTTTTGTACTTAGGTTTGTTAGTTAAATTTTCTAATATAAAAATTGTAATGATAGCTGTGTTGTTATCAGTTTTAATTTTCGTAACTCGCTTTTTCACAATCAAGGCTGTTTTTAGGGGTGAGAAGTACTCTGGGCTTGATAAAATGATAGCTGTAGCGATGGGGCCAAGAGGCTTAGCTTGCGCAGTGTTGGCCACAATTCCTTTTAATAAAGGGATAGCCGGTGGGGAGTTTTTGAGGGATTGCTTATTTGCTATTATCCCAATCACTATTTTACTAACAGCTTTATTTGTAGCTTTTAGCGAGCAAGCCAAAGTACAAGAAAAGTATCAGCATAAGTTTTAATTATGCTGGAAGAATAAAGTTTACTCTAAATAGGTATAGCCAGCTAAAGAGTCTTGATAATGCTGCATCATCATTCGTGCGTCTTGGCGGGTTAAGGTCTCTGCGTTAATGCTTTCTTCGCAAGACTTTCTTATTTTTTCTATTAAATATTTTTTGTCATATTCCACATAAGAAAGCACCTCTTCAACAGAGTCTCCCTCAACAACATGAGTGATCTCATAGCCTTTTTCAGTTAAAGTAATATGCACGGCATTGGTGTCGCCAAAAAGGTTATGTAGGTCGCCCAGTGTTTCTTGGTAAGCGCCTGCTAAAAAAGCCCCTAAATAATAAGGCTCGTCTTCGTTAAGGCTGTGTACTTCTAAGTAGTTTTGTATGCCGTTAGTGTCACTATCAATAAAGTCTGTAAGTTTGCCGTCAGAATCACAAGTTAAATCAACAAGTGTAGCGCGTTGGCTTGGCATTTCGTTATGCCTATGGATAGGCATAATTGGGAAAATTTGCCCCACAGCCCAAGCGTCAGGTAAAGACTGAAAAATTGAAAAGTTACAAAAGTAAGTGTCAGATAAAAATTGCTCAAGTATCGAAAAGATCTCTTTGTCTTCTTCTGAATTTTTTGCTTTTTCGGCAATCTTTGTTGCTGTTGTCCAAAAAAGGTCTTCGGCTTTAGCACGTTGTTCTAGGCTGAGTACGCCATAAGAAAACATTTGGATAATATCTTTGTGTTTACTTTTAAGGTCGTTATAGCTTTCGTTGAGTTTATACTTATCAAGATTGTCATAGATGTCATAAATTTGTTTTACAATTTTATGATCAGTCTCTTTAGGTGTTTCAGGGAGTTTGCTTTTTCTGACAGTGTTTTTTCCGAGTACATTAAAAATTAATAATGAAGAATGTGCGACTAAAGCGCGCCCACACTCAGAGACAATTGTTGGGTGTGGGATGTTTTTTTCATTACATAAGGTAGCAATGGTATGAACGACATCATTGGCATAAGCTTGGTCGCTATAGTTTCTAGAGTGGTCTGTTTCTCCATTAGAGCCATCGTAATCAACACCAAGCCCGCCGCCGACATCAATATGTGTTAGAGGGGCGCCTAATTGATGCAACTCTGTATAAACGCGTACGGCTTCTTTTAAAGACTCTTTAATGGACTGTATAGATGGTACTTGTGAGCCAATGTGAAAATGTAAAAGTCTAAGCTGGCTTAACAAGTCTGCATCTTTTAATAACTGCACAGCCTCTATAATTTCTGAAGGAGTTAATCCAAACTTTGACCTGGCCCCAGAGCTTTCCACCCATTTGCCAGCACCCTTGGTATTAAGTTTTGTACGTAAGCCAATAAGTGGCTTAATGCCTAGCTTTTTAGAGGCTTTAATAATCATTGGAAGCTCATCTTTTCGGTCGACAACAATATAAGTTTGTTTTCCGAGTTTGCGTGCGAGCAATGCTGTTTCAATATACTCTTCGTCCTTAAAGCCGTTACAAATAATAATAGCTTTGTTGTTATCCATCATTGCAAGCGTCACCAAGAGCTCAGGTTTGCTTCCGCATTCAAGGCCCATTCCATGTTTGTAGCCGGAGGCAACAACATCATCAACTAAGTGGCTTTGTTGATTCACTTTGATGGGATAAACTTTGCTGTATTGGCCTTGGTAGTCAGAATCTTTAATGGCTTTATTAAAGCAATCCACCATGTGAGATACGCGGTGGTTTACGATATCAGGGAACCTCAATAAAACAGGGGCACAAATGCCACGTTCATTTAAGTTATCAACTAATATTTTTAAATCTAAAGGTTTATGGTTTTCACAAAAAGAGCAGACCTCAACATTGCCATCGTTGTTAATGTTGAAGTATCCATTGCCCCAGTTATGCATTCCATAAAGGGCTTCGCTTTTTTTATTATTCCAATCCATAGACTTATTTTTACTGGATATTTTTTACTTTGCAATTAGGTTTAAAATTTTTCCAGGCTTATAAATCACTCTAGCCAAGTTTTTGCCTTCAATGGCATTTTTTACAGCCACAACTTCTTTAGCCATTTTAAGGGCTAGCTCCTCAGTGGCGTCTGGGGCAATTGTGATTGTTCCTCGCATTTTACCCATAACCTGCACCCCTAAAGTAATTTCAGAGTCGACTAAAAATTTGTCTTCGTATATGGGCCATGGAGTTGTAGCCAGTAGCGTGGTTTCGCCTAATTTTTCCCATAGTTCTTCAGCCACATGCGGAGCAAAGGGTTGTAGCATTTTAGTAAGGGGTTTTAAAACGCATGCAGGTTTTGCATTATGCTTATAAAGCTCATTAACTAAAATCATCATTGAGCTAATAGCGGTATTAAAACTTAAAGACTCGATGTCTTCGCCTACTTTTTTAATGGTTTTATGTAATGTTTTTTGTAAAGACTCAGGTAAGTTTTCAAAGGCTGTGTCTTCAAAAACAGCTTTGTCTTCTTCGTCGCTAACCATGCGCCAGATTCTATCTAAAAATCTTCTAACGCCGTCAATACCTTTAGTGTCCCAAGGTTTGTCTTTTTCAAAGGGGCCTAAAAAGCTTATGTAAATTCTGGCGGCATCAGCACCAAACTCTTGCCTTACTTCTTCTGGGTTAACTACATTGCCTTTTGATTTAGACATTTTTTGCCCATCAGGCCCAAGAACTGTGCCTTGGTGAGCTAGTTTTTGAAAAGGCTCTTCGTTACTTACGATACCAGCATCAAACAAAACTTTTTGCCAAAAGCGGGCGTATAATAAATGGCCTACTGTGTGCTCAGCTCCGCCTACATATAAATCAACAGGCATCCAGTACTTTTGTTTTTCAAAATTACAAAGCTCTTCAGAATTTTTAGGGTCTGTGTATCTTAAAAAATACCAAGACGACCCTGCAGATCCAGGCATAGTGTCAGTGATGCGCTTGTGGTCAGCATCATAGTTATAAAACTCTTCAGACCTTGCTAGTGGTGGCTCGCCTTTTTCTGAAGGTGTGTAGTCAGCCACTTGTGGCAATAAAACTGGAAGCTCATTTTGTGGCACAGCTTTTAAGGTGCCGTCTGTAGCTGTAATTATTGGGAAGGGCTCGCCCCAATAGCGTTGTCTGCTAAAAAGCCAGTCACGTAATTTGTATTGGACTTCTTTTGTGCCAATATTATTTTCTTCTAGGTGCTCAATCATTTTATTAATAGCGGCGTTTTTATCTAGGCCATTTAAAAAATCAGAGTTAGTGAGCTTATCGTCACCTGTAAAGGGTAGGTCTTGGTCAGTGCCTACAACTCTTTCAATGGGTAGATCAAACTTTTTTGCAAATTCAAAATCACGCTCATCATGTGCAGGCACAGACATAATCGCGCCTGTTCCGTAACCCATTAAAACATAGTCGGCCACCCAAACAGGCACCTCTTTATTATTGATGGGGTTAATAGCATAAGCGCCAGTAAAGACACCTGTTTTTTCTGTGTTTGATTTTCTGTCGAGTTCACTTTTTCTGGAAGCTTGGTCTACATAGCTATTAACAGCTTCTGTATTTGTAGTGATTGTTTTTACTAGTGGATGCTCGGGTGCTAGCACCATAAAAGTAGCGCCAAATAAAGTGTCAGGCCTTGTTGTGAAAACTTCAAAGCTGCTGTC
>JALZUS010000085.1 GCA_023299885.1 Bdellovibrionales bacterium
ATTCTAGAGTATTTATTTGTTACAGGCAAAGGTGTTAAACCGTAATCATTTCTTAAAATATTTTCAATGGCACTCTTAATTTTAAACAAATCTAAGCGAAGATTTTTTTGGGCCAATACTGAAAACTCTTTTGCTTCATGTTGAACTTTTGACGAGTCTATTTCAAGGGCAGAAACCCTATCAATCTCTGTTGAAGTATTTCTATCCACTTCTATCTCAATTTCCATAAGGCGCCTTTGAACATTTACCCCGTAAGAATAGGAAGAAGAAAAGATAAGAAATAAGGCCAACGCAAAATGAGTGCTCAATTTAAATTTATTTACTTTTATCATACTTGATATGCTCTCAGGCTCTTACAGGATAAACAATAATTATGTTTTAGGCATTTGGTCTGGATTCAGCTGTGAGGCTGTTTTTTTACGCAACGCTTAAAATATCTAGTCAGTTATATTATAATCTATCCATACAAAAGGATTTATAAAGATGCCGCATTTAATAATAGAGAGCTCATTAGATATACCTAAAAGTACACTCACGCAGTTACATCAAACAGTAGCTAACCAGGAAACTGTTTCAATAGCGACTGTAAAAACAAGGCTATACTCCCCAGCTAGCATTATTACTGGAGACCAAACAGAAAAGCATCATACCGCCATCACCTTAAAACTACTCAGTGGCCGCAGCCCAGAGCTTAAAAATACAATAGCTGAAAATATACTAAAAAAAGCACAAGAACTTATTACCGACGGACTACTGTCTGTAGAAGTTATCGATTTGGGCCTCTATAAAAAACCATGAGTAAACCTCTTTTTATTGCAGACAGCCATCATAAGGTGTTACCCGCCTGGGCTTCGCTTACAGCGCAGCTAAACCAAGCGCCAAGGCTCATAACTTTAGATCATCACACCGACACCTCTAAACCATTTAGGCGCTATATCGCAAAAATGTTTGGTCAAAACATAACAAGCGCAGAGTTCACTAAATACCAAAGCCAATACTTAGATGCTATTGATTATAAAGACCCTGAGTCAGTAATTGAAGCTGTCACTAAACTTAATAACGACGAGCATATAGTAGCAGCCATTAAGGCTAATATTATTTCGTCAGCCTTTGTTATTGCACATAGTGCTGCCGATACAGACTTACAGATCTACAAACAACATAACATTATTTGCCATAGTGTTGATGAAGAACCCTCTACTCATAAACCCAAACATGACATAGTCTTAGAATCCAATTTTTTAAACAAAGCTATTAGTGCTTTTAATGATGTACTTGGTAAAGCTTACGAAGAACCTCTGTCTACAAAGCCTTATATTTTGGATATCGACTTAGATTATTTTAATACTTTTAAATCTATAAAACCTGATAATCCTGAGACTATAAAAAGACTGATACAAAATGCCGAGCTTGTAACCATTGCGACTGAGCCCGAGTACGTAAAACATTGCGCCGTGGACGATAAGCTGACAAGTGAGTATTTGCTTGATGCTTTAAAAGAAATTATTAGCTAGCTTAGTCGCCACAGAGATTACCTTGCTCAAAAAATAAAGCAAAAAAAAGCCCTGTCCGAAGACAGAGCTTTGAAAATTTAAATATAAAATTTAAAAATTAGTTTGTAACTTTAACGTTGCTAGCTTGTGGACCTTTTTGTCCAGAAACAACTTCAAACTCAACTTTGTCGCCATCGTTAAGTTGACCACCGTTAAGATCAGTAGCGTGAACAAAAATGTCCTTGCTTCCGTCGTCTGGTGTAATGAATCCAAAACCTTTGCCTGCGTTAAAAAACTTTACTGTACCTGTCATGCTATTCTCTTTTGTTATTCTAGCCACACCTTGTGACTGAAAATATATACTGCTTCAAAAAGGACAAAATTAAAATACTTTTTTTGCTTATTTTAGTCCAAAAGCAATAATTACTGCCTGAATAATGGGCAGATACCATTAATTACCTAATTTCTTATCCAAATCTGATGATGAGTGTCTGTAGTATTCCTTGCAAAGTCATCACACTCCCAGCGACTATTAAGCCCCCTAACGCCCCAATGAAAATTACCTGAACGCCAAAAGGGGAAGTTTGTCATGGCTAAGTCATTTTGATTGGTAAAAATATTAAAAGCCTGAGACGGCAAGTTTGCATTATGCCCATCACAAGTTACTGATGAACTTCTATAATTAGCTACATCTACAGAACCAGCACCGCCGCTATAATAAGAAACAGTATTAGGGTCAGCCGTGTAAAAATTCATTTGTCGCCCATGAGTTGCAGAACTTCTGCACATATACCTTACCTCTGTAAAATTAAAAGCTGACATAAGAGCATTACCGGCATGCCCCCAAAAGTCAGCATTTTCAGGAGTACTCTCATCAGTACCCAATGTAGATGAACCCATTAAAGGTAAATTGGAAGTCCTCACATCTAAAGCTGTGTTTACTCCCCGCCTGTGTAAGTAATTTAAAACAAGGGTCCAACCACCGCCTCCGCATGAAGTCATATCACAGCTCGCCTGAAACTCAGCTACTGGCCCTTCGCCATCTGGGTCAATCCAATAAAGGCCATCGCCTTGGTCAGCATAAAGCGAGCTTTCTAAATACTCTTGGCAGCTTGTTGGCTGAATATCGCCGGGAAACCTAAACACCCCATCAACAAGAGTAATTCCAAGACTGGCTTCATTATCAAAGCCATCTTGTATGCTTGAACTTTTGTTACTTGTAAGCACATTGTCCTTACAGCTGCCCAACAAAAGACAACCTAAAATTAATACCGATACAGTCTTAAACATTATTTTACCCCTGCTTGTTTCCAAGATTTATTAGCGGCATTCACCAATGATTGATGATCGCCCTTTTTCCACTGAGTTAAAGTATTAGTACCCCAACTATTATAAAATAAATAAAGCTTCTCTTTACCACTATTATCTTTCGCCACCAGAAATGTGTTGTAGTTTACAGGGACATTAACCTTTCCATCGGCCACAGCCCATGCACACCAGCCCCCATATTGCGGTAAATAGTTTTTTGGAGCACCGTCAAACAACTGTTTATTTTTTTCTGAAGAAAAATAATACTGATGTCCATCGTAAACTGATAAAAAATCTTTACTGCCTTTAGTTCCTTTAGTGATATTTTTTTTGGCATTCTCAAAGTAGGCCACCACATCATAACCAGCTACAACAACACCGTTTTTATCATTAACAAGGTCTTTTTGACCTGAATAAGCCTCAAAAGCACCAAAAGAAATACTAAAAATGACACTAGAAAAAATTAATACATATTTCATAGAGATCTCCAAAATAACACATCGCTTCTGCTAATATCCTCTTACAAAAACTACTCTAGGTCTATGAGTACAAACCCGTTTAACCCAGACTTATGGGACACTATTTCAGAATTTAATTTTAAAGATATCACTTACCATCGCGCTAAATCGCAAGCGACAGTAAGAATTGCTTTTAACAGGCCAGACATACGCAATGCCTTTAGGCCGCAAACAGTCGATGAGCTTTATACAGCCCTTGATCATGCTAGGCAAACTGCTGACATTGGCACAGTGATACTCACCGGCAATGGGCCGTCCAGTAAAGATGGCGGCTGGGCTTTTTGCTCTGGTGGCGATCAAAAAATGCGTGGCAAAGTAGGCTATAAATATAATGATGACGATGATGTCAGCACAGCCTCCTCTGCTCGCCTAGGGCGCCTTCATATTTTAGAAGTACAAAGACTGATACGCTTTATGCCTAAAGTTGTTGTCTGTGTTGTGCCCGGGTGGGCTGTTGGCGGCGGCCACTCTTTACATGTTGTTTGTGATTTAACATTAGCAAGCAAGGAGCATGCTGTTTTCAAACAAACAGACGCAGATGTAGCCAGTTTTGACGGCGGCTACGGCTCTGCTTATTTAGCTAAAATGGTTGGACAAAAAAAAGCACGAGAAATCTTTTTCTTAGGGGCTAACTATAGCGCTGATGAAGCAGCAAACATGGGCATGGCTAACGCGAGTATTCCGCATAAAGATTTAGAAACAGAAGCTTTAAGATGGTGTGATGTAATCAATAAAAAAAGCCCTACAGCCATTAGGATGTTAAAATTTGCATTTAACCTGACTGATGATGGCATGGTGGGCCAGCAAGTATTTGCTGGCGAAGCCACTCGTTTAGCCTATGGAGGAGAAGAAGCAAAAGAAGGCCGCGATGCTTTCTTAGAAAAGCGTGATCAAGACTTTTCAGGTTTTCCTTACCATTATTAAGCTTACCATTACTAATTTTTAACCAATAAAAAAGGAGCTTCAATGAGCTCCTTTTTTTATTATTAGCTTGTAAAAGCTTATCGCCTGCCTCGGCCTCCGCCGCCGATGCGGCATTCATTTCCAGGCTGATGGTTAATACGACATTGTCCTCTAAAAACAATATTACGCTCTACGCTGTTTTCGGTTGTATCCATACCACCTTTGTAAACCTCTGTACCCGCTTGGTACATTTCTAATGCAGTTCGCTCGGCCTTATAGATTTTTTCGTATTCAAGCTTTGCATGGCCTCTTGCTACAACTGTTGTTAGTCTACAGACCCTAACCTTTTTACCGTTTCTTTTTACAGAAACATTTCGATTAACTCTTACTCTACGGCTACAAGACTCTCTATCTGTATAAACTCTTCTATCAGAGTGATCTCTTCTTGTTTCACGATTTACAGTAATATCAACTGGCTGCCCAGAAACCCTTGAGTCTAAACGGATACTAAAATTATCACCTAATGATTTTTTATATGGGTGCCTAAACTTAAACTCTTCATCCCCACTTCTGGCTTCAATTTTAAGCTCTGCCTTTTCTTTTTTAAATTTAATTCTAGAGTTATAAGAACCGGCTGGGATATATACAATATTACCCTTTTTATCTTTAAGCCCTGTTGTGCTTGAAATGTCTAAGATCCCTCTGACCTTATCATTACAACCCACCATAAATACCAATGTTAATAATAGTGTTATCTTCTTAAGCATGCTGCCCCCTTTGCTTATTAATATAATAAATCCTTAGAAGCCTTATAGGCCACTAAAGAAAAACTTATGACTTGGGGCTCAGACACTACGAGTTTCTTTTGAGAGATTCAAACAAAAGGCTAATCGACAATTGTAGTTTTTCTTTCACAATTAGCACTTAAAAAAAGAAGGGGGTGAAAAAAAACGGTGGCCTATAAAGCCACCGTAAAAAAACAACAAAGATCTGTATAAAAATCTATAACGAGGAACCCATACACTGATCTTGTAACAAGTCATAAACAGAAATAGCTTTTATGACAAATAGCCAAATGCTCAAATCAAAAATAGCCAAATAATTAATATTTAGGTCTAGATTCGATGCGCCACAGCATTCTCTTTAATTATACTCCTATAGGATATATCTATAGGAGTAAATATGCCCTCAATTACACAACTTAAATATATAACTGCTGTAGACGATACTAAAAGCTTTGTGAAGGCTGCTAAGAAATGCAATGTATCGCAGCCTTCTCTCAGCACACAGGTTCAAAAAGCCGAAGAAGAGCTTGGATTTCTTATTTTTGATAGAACGCAAAAACCTATACAACTGACAGAAAAAGGCACAGCCATTATTAAACAAGCTCAAAAAATAATAGCTGAACATAAAAAGCTAATTGATATCAGCCTAGTTAAGTCTGGGGTTATTAGTGGCAGTTTTAAACTAGCGACTATACCCACCCTTACACCTTATATACTCCCATTATTTTTAAAAAACTTTACTGAGCAGTATCCTTATGTGCAGCTTTCTATAGAAGAATTAAAAACTGAAGACATTATAAAGCAATTGAAACAAGACAAGATTGATGCAGGCATTCTGGCAACACCATTAGCAGAAAAAGATATTTTTGAGAGACCTCTCTTTTATGAACCCTTTTATGCTTATCTCAACAAAAGCCATCCTCTTATTAATAAAAAGTCCCTTAAAGAAAAAGACCTTAGTGACCATCCCGTTTGGCTTTTAGAAGAAGGCCACTGCTTTAGGACGCAGGTTACGAACTTCTGTGTATCTAAGCAAAAAAACTCAGTACTACCCACTGTTCAGTTTGAAGGTGCTAATATAGAAACTTTGAAAAATTTAGTAAATAAAATTGGAGGATGCACACTAATACCCCATTACTTTAAAGAAAACCTCTCTAAGCTTGAAATCAAAAATAATGTAAAAGAAATTACAAGCCCAAAACCCTCAAGAGAAATTAGTATTGTTTTTAGACGTAACCAGTGGAAAAAAGACATACTTACGGCTTTACAAAACACTATCAGCGAACAAATACCTAAAGAGCTTAAAGCTAAGAATAAATTTGAAGTTATGCCTATTTCTTAAAAACTAGACCCTTTTGTCATTTTACCGTAGCTCTTACTAGCCCCTATGGTAAAATGAATTATGAAAAAAATTATACTCAGCTTAATAGTACTATCGGGAATAGCTTCGGCTAAAGAGAATTCATATGTTTTAAAAGAAGGCCTAGCCAGCTCCCCTAGTTATATTTTATTTCACGGAGACACTCGATCAGCAGAAAGCTTTGCCAAGTATACAAAATTTAAACCTAAAAACAGTAGCGTACTTTTTTTAAATGCCCCAAAAAAAACATGGCATATCCATGATAACAAAAAATTTAAAACTAATAAAAAAAATGCAATCCAATTGATTACTCAATTACAAAAACAAAAAAAACTCTCTAAAAATATAATCCTTGTTGGTATGTCTACAGGCGGCCTCATTGCCTCCGACATAGCCTGTAACAGCCCACTAAAACCTGTAGGCTTAGTGACAGTTTCTTCAAGTCTACAGCAAGACTTTAACTGCAAAAGGCCTTTAAAAACAATGTCTATGCACGGAACCAAGGACCCTTTCGTTAAGTACAACAAAGACAAATCATTCAAAGGTATAAAGCTTTTATCTGGAAAGTCTGGCCTGATAAAATGGTCTCAAATTAACGGCTGTGACAGCCTTACTCATACAAAAATAGATACTGACAAAAAAGACAACACCTCTGTAGATATAAATAACCATAACAACTGCAACCAGCCCTACATCAGCTATACAGTGAATGGGGGCGGCCATACTTGGCCTGGCCTTAAAAATAAATTTATAGCTAAAAAAATTATTGGTCTCAGCACTAATGAAATAAAAGCTAACAAAATTATCACAAACTATTTCAACCAATGAAAAAGTTAATACCTTACTATAATTACAATAAAGATGTTGAATCCTTTTGCGACCTAATTATCGACGCAAAAAACTACAGTATAGATTTTCATATCAAAAACTGCTCTGAAATTAACTTTAAATCGAGCAAGCTAAAACAGCTATGGGCCTCTACATGCTTTGAAGCTTTTGAGTTTGATACTAATTCAAACAGCTATGTAGAGTGGAACTTTAACAAAACCCTCCATTATAATTTTTATTATTTTAAAAACTATCGCAACAAAGGGTTTCATATTAAAAGTCTTTTTATAAAACCCCTTAAAACAAAAGCTTTTCTTAAAGATGAAACTTTTAATTTCAATATAGCTTTGCCAAGGTTTTTTAAGACTTCAATTGTACAGACAAACATAGTCATTAAAAATGAAAAAGGCAAAATAGACTATTACGCCTTAAACCATGCCTCTTTAAAACCAGACTTCCACAAAATAATACCGGCTAGTTAAACACTTTTACTTTTGCTTGATACCAAGCTTAGCTAAAATTTTTCCAGCTCCATAGGAAAGTGTTTTACCTTCTGTAATTAAAGCTGGAGTAGCTCTTACACTCCCTTTAAAACCTATTTTTTCTTTTACACCCAGATAATTAAATATATCTTGATCTAAATAGTATTTTTCTTTTACCCACTCTTTAGAAGGTTCAAACATAGCCACCACAAGTATTTTTTTAGCTTCTATCTCATGCTTATAGCTTTGCATTAAGGCATCGCAAGCATGACAGTCTTCTTGCACAACAAGTATAGGCTTATCGATACTCGTCTTTACCATCTCCTTCGTTTTAAAAGAATACATTAATGTCTCTTTGGCCGAAGCATAAGAGAAGGAAAATACAATTATAAGGCTCAAAATGATTTTATTTTTCATAAGCCCATAATACTAAGAGCTCTTATAACCTGTAAACTCCTCGTCTCAAATCGATACAAACTAAACTTCAGATGAAAACCATGAAGCTTTTACAATTTTTTAGCTTTTTATTATAATTTTAACTGTAATTAGTCATAATGCTTAAAAAGTAGACATATCTTATCTGGAGGTCATTTATCAAATACGCTTTTATTATTACCTTACTCTTTTCTTTAAATGCCTTAGCCACAAACCCTTGTGAAATAAAAAGTTTTTTTAAAAATAAAACCTTAAACCACAAGGACTTTACATCTTTTAAAGCTAATATTAAACACGAATGCAAACTTCAAAAAGACTATGCAAGTCTTAAAAAGACTATGAAGCCCTACGGCAACATAGAGAACATAACTTTCTACAGAGCCTTAAGGTTTATTGATGCTTACAGCTTTGAAGAAGGCATAAGAAACAATACTCCTATTAATATTTTATATCAGCCCCGAGGAAAAAAGCTTCCACCTGATGCACCAAAAACCACTCTTGTATGGGATAGCTGGGAGCTAGGCGTACAAAATATGCCTTTTATGAGCCAAGCCATCACTAGCAACTACTATGAGAAAGTAGATCTTAATCTTTTAAAACTTATTCATTCGGGGTTTTATCAAATTGACGACACTATAGACCTTGTAGAAAACTCTGCAAACCCAGGAAACCTAAGGGACGTACTAGCCTCAAAACTCCCCATCAATACAGAAGCCATTTGGTGGTCTAAAGAGAAGTCAAGTAATAGCTCTAGTAGATACATAGATGCTATTGAAAACATCAGCTCTAACTTAGAGTTTTTAAAAAAAGCTCAGCTCTTACCTAAACAAGACTTTAACTACTTACAAGAAAACAATCTAATAGACCCTGATAGCCAGCCGACTGCTCGTGGCACCAGTGATGGCTATGTATGGGTTATGAAATCCGATAGCAAAAACATTTATCTTACTCATAGCGCCTACGTGGGGCAGCATATGCAAAAATGGGTAGAATTTTTTAACGCTTACACTGCTATCATTAATTCAAACTACAGCATGGGCTTCCCTGCACACTACCCCCTTCTTACCCCTCTTGAATTTGCAAGCTTTATGCAAAAATGGATGGTAGAGGTTCACCCTTTCAGTGACGGAAACGGCAGAAACTCTAGATACTGGCACGACGCAATAGCCTCTGCTTATCAACTACCCTATGCGCCTGCAGGATGGATTCAAAACGATATGATTATGACTTACTCTGGTTACTTTAAAGAAGTCTATCAATTTACAAGAAAGTACTTAAATAAACTTGAAAATTGCGTGGATTTACATAAAGATAAAAACCTCAGTAAAGCCACAAAGCGCGATCAATACGAATGCGCCTTAATGTAGCTTTCTAATTATACCTATTTGGGGGATTAGCTCAGTTGGGAGAGCGTCTGGATGGCATTCAGAAGGTCGCAGGTTCGATCCCTGTATCCTCCACCAATTTTTTAATGTCAAGTTTTCAATCAAAGTATCGAACGGTTTTTCGTAAGCAAAACAAAGCTTTCCGTCTTTTAAAGTTGGGTTCGATACTACCATTTTCACTAAGTTCACCTTCTCAAGCCAATCACCATCTAAACTCATGTAATCATAAGCGTTTTGAATGAGTTCGATCACCCTGAGTCCCTGTTTTATAACAGAGGTTTCAGCTTTTAAATGAGCGGAACTTTCTAAATCAACTGAATCAAGATTAGACTCTATTAGCTTTATCTTCGACTCAATCTCTTTTTTTGTAAACACTCCTAATTCTTCTAGTTCTCTTAACTTTTCAATTTGTTCTTTAAGCTTTAGCTTTGCCTCTCGAAGCTCTCTTGTCTCTTGATCGCAATACTTCATAGCTTCAGTCCATGATTTTTCGATATTACCGATAAACCTTTTCGTCGCCTTAGGTGTGAATTTAGAAAAGGGCTTAAAGGCTTCGATTATCTGCACATAAATTTTATCTTGATTGGTGCATATCTTTTTTTGAACACATTTTCTATTAGCGCAGTGATAATACACATAGGTCTTACCGCTAGTTTTTACTTTTGCCTCTCCTGTTACTGCATGGCCACATACTCCACAACTCATAAAATTCATTAGTGGCTTTAATACTCTACTGCCATTGCCACGAACTCTATGCTTTGCTCTAGCTCCTCTCACGCGTTGGCACTTATCAAATAAGGCTTTATCTATGGCAGGCAAATGAATACCTTTATGAAGCTCTCCCTTTACTCTCATCATCCCGTAATAAAATGGATTAGATAAAAGGATCTCAGTAGCCGCATGAGAGATCTTCTTATTACAGGTTTTTAAAAGAAACTCGGCAATCTCGGAGATGGTGTAATTACCAGTTGCGTACAGAGTAAATGCCTTTTTGATAGCATCGCCGTTTTGCTATGATATAGAAACTGATGCTTGATTCTTAGCATCTCTCACATTTTTATAGCCATAAGGTGCTTTATAGTTCCATAGGCCCTTTTCTAATCTCAGATTGCTCCCTTTCTTAATTTCTCCCTTTAAGTTTTCGACATAGATCTTGGCAAACATTATATGAAAGTATAATTGGGTCTTATCATGAGCAGGTGAATTTTTATGAATAACTAAATTTTGTCTCGTAAAGTGAAACGTCACATCTTCTTTTTCAAATAAAGCTTCAATTAAGACTGCCGCTTTAAATCCACGGCAGCAGCGATCAACTTTATCAAAAAGTATGTGCTTAATATTATTTTCACGTAAGTATTCTACGGCTTGAAAAAATATTTTCCTATCTTCTTCCTTAGAAGCAGACTCATCTACTGACCAAGCTTTAACAATCCTTAATTTATTTTGTTTGGCATATTCATTATTACCTTTTCTTTGAGCCTCTAATGATTGTCCCTCTTTTTGCTCACTGGATGAGACCCTGTCAAATACAATTGCTTTCATAAAACTCCTTAAATTGAATTAGGCCTTGTTTTATTTAAGGCACTATTTATAAAATCTGAAATTTCTGAGTTGAGTTTATTTAAAGAGCTTAACTCTTGCGTAATTAACTCTCTAACAAATGACTTTAATCTTTTAAGTTCTGCTTTGTTAAGACTATTTTTGCCGACTATATAGCTAGCTCGCCTTTTTGTTTTTTTACAAGATTTACACCAACTATCTATGCGGCTTCCTTTGGAATAAAACTCATCAATATTTTTTGCAACTAAGCACTTAGTGCAGTCTCTATGTGTTAAAAAACCATAATTTTCTATTTTCACAGCAATATGTCCATACTGTCAGCAAAATTTGTTTTTTGCCTACTGGGACTTTGTGAGTGATTACGATAGGTTAATCTTCTGTCTAGCATGTAGTCTTGAAAGCACTTAACAAGTGTTAAACCAGCCGTGGACAAAGAGTTTTGTAAGAGTACATCGCGAAGTATTTTATTTTTATCCATCCCTCCAATAATTTCTGCATGCCATCCGTTCTTATAAATATCCTTAAGTAATACAAAATTGTGTACTTTGTATTTTGGACAAGCTTCATACATTAAGAAAAGGATATCTTTAACTTGCGTTGAATCTTTTACTACCCAAAAGACCCTAGAGTTTTCTGAAAAATCCTTATAAAAATATGAGCTATCCAGATAATGGAGTTTAGACATCCTTGTGACTTCTATCTCAAGAGAAACAAGTCGATTTTTATTCTCATTTTTAAAACACCAATATCCTTTTGGAGTATGTTCAGTCATATCAGGAATATATTTTGGCAATAAGCCATTTTGGTAAACTGTTAACATTTGCTCAGTGATTAGTTCTACTTCTTCAGGAATTTCTTTTAAAAACTCGCCCTGAAGTATCCCTGAACATAAAAGGTCCTTTTCCTTATTTTTTAATTTTAGATTATTGGATTTAGTCTCTGGAATATATTCTTTAATTAATTCAAGTCCTTTTCTATCTATACTCCAAAGCGGGTCCTTTCCATATTCGTCTGTCCTTGTTGCTATATAAGAATGCCCTCTCAATTTGAGCAAAGTATTATATGCATTTCTCGAGGTGGTGTCTGAGAAAAACTTTTGATGTAACATAGCCGTTGTTGCCACTCTAAACTTCCACAAAAAGAGAATAATTCTCAAATCTCTCTGATTGATCCTGTGTTTACTTTTTTTAACTCTCTTCATAACGGGCTCTCCTTTTGGCTTTTGTTATGCCAATCTATATAGCGAGGAGTGTGCCAGTTCTTGAGAAGATGTAAGTTGAGAGATATCGGTAGTTTATGAAACTCAATTGTTACGTTTAAATCATGATATGTAACGGCAAAGTGTAACTTAATGTATCAGCCAGTTACATTAAGTTACACTTTCCTGAGTGACACAAATTATGTAATTTTCCCTATGGACAGCTAGAATTGTAATAATTACTGAGTAGGCTGCCAGTTTTAAGGGGATATCCTGTTTTGTGCTATGCTCCCCCATCAAGGGAGCATAAAAGTGAAGGCAATTTTACTAATTATTTTACTAACTCAAACAGCAGTTCATGCCCAAAGTGATGCTCCCACTTCATTAGATGCCTCAAGTAGCATATTAAAACATCCAATAGGGCGAACATTTATTGATGGGGATGGAAGTACGCCTGAACAAAGATACTACAATTCCACCATAGGCACAGTTACCAAGATATCAAAAAATAAAAATTATTTCCTAACAACATTTCATACTGTTAAGGGCTGTTTTACTTATGGAGAAATATATAAAAAGCATGGCTTTATCGTACAAGATATTATTGGCACTCAAAACTGTGATGCCAACAGCCTTGGTCATACGCACTATGGGAAATATGACTACGTAGGAAAAGCTACAGGCATGCAAGCTGGAGCGAAAGGCATTGTTGTAGGGCCAGACAGTATTTCTCTCATGCTTGATAAAACAGATGATTACATGAAATTACTTGTTGAAGGCTATTACTACCCAGGCTGGGGCAGCTCTTTTGATTTTGCTGTTATTCAAATTGAAAAAGATGAAGAGTACTTAGAAATATTAAAAGAGTACTTTGGTACAATTGGAAAGTGGGAGAGCTCTGAAGGATGCATACCTACGAAAAGTATTAAGGCTGAAGAAAAAATTGAGTCATATGGTTTTCCGCACTTTGACAGACCTGATGATAGTAATGACTTTAAGCCTAGGTACACCTCAGGAAAAGTAGCGCAAAGTAATGAGTCAAGATTAAGCTATGTTAAAGACGGGTTTGGGACCACGGATAAAAATGAACTTGATTCTATTTTTAGAATAGTGTTTGAGGAGACTGATAATTCAAGAATTTACCTTGGTAGCCTAGACACCTCTAAGGGGAGCTCTGGCTCAGCAGTACTCCAAAATAATGCTATAGTTGGAATGGTATATGGCGGAGACCCTAGGTCAAAATATAGTTATGTTGAGAACGGAACTCTGTTTACAGGTATAGATTATATCAAAGATGTGCTTAGCCTAAGAGGGATGGACATAGACAGCGTATTTAGCTGTCTATAGTTTGTACAGCTAGTATAATTATTTTATAGGTATAGAGAATAATTATAACCAGAGGCCCTAGCGTGCTATTCTCACTCTTACTTAACAAGCATAGTTTAATTTTTATCTGGAGTATCTATGAAAAGAATCAGTTTATCGTTAGTTTTAATGCTTAGCTTTTGCTTACAATTACAGGCTCATGCAAGCCCCGAGAGCCGTTTCAATTTAGATAATGTGTACATAACTGATAATGCTGCTCGTTCAGTTTATAGCCTTGAGGACGGAAAGCTTAAAAGAAAAGTTATGTCTGCATTAAGAGAAATACACGAAAAACAAATGATTTTAATAGATGCACAGGCCGTTTTTGTAGAAGATGGCGGGAAAGTAGGGGTTGTTTCAAGAGATAATTTTAAGGCTATTAAAGGCATCAATCATATGTATTGGCCTAGAGTTTATAACGGGAAAACTATGAGTGCTGATTTTGTTAACTTATTTGAATACCTTCATAACAATGGATATCAATATAGTAGAAAATCGTCGTTTTGGTATAACCCTTCGGAAGTAGAGCAAGTTTCACATCCTGCATATGTTGCTGATATAGATAATAACCTCTCTGATGACTTCAGAATCTTAACAGTAAATGATGACTTTGACCTTTATTGGAAAATTGAAAAGGGCTTAGAAGCTTTAGTTAAAAACAATCTCATCTTAGTGAGTGAAAATGCTTATTTTAGTGAAGCTATTGAGGGCAAAACAGGGGTTATAAAAAAAACTGACCTTAAGCTAGTTACTGGATTCTCTGACTCATCAAAACAATGCTTATATGAAGATATAGAAATTAAATGTGACTATATTCAGCTATTTGAATACCTTGAAGCTCAAGGCTATAAATACAAAAAATATAGAAGGGCTTGGACGACTCTTTGGTTATAATTACCTAGCCCAAGAGCCATCGCTCCCAGTAAGCTTCCTTGAGTAGCTACCGTAGCTGCTCAAGCCTTTCTGATGAGCGCCAGCTGCTTTTGTGGCCACCTGTTTTACTGAGCAGCCCTCTTGAGCAACAGCTATAAATGATAAGATCACCATACCTCTAAATAAATTTCCAATTATACCCATGTTATTGTTCCTTTACTTCTGTACGTTTAAAAAATGATTAATAAGTGCTTTTACTGTACTTCGCTGATTTAGATTTAATCTTGGTATCAGCTCTAAGATTTCTATATCTGGCTTTTGCTCTTTTTCTTTTCTGTGGCGTCTTATTTTTTCGATGAAAGACTTTTTTGTGATCCCATAAGCATTAAGCATTTTATCGAGCCTCTCATTCTCAGGCACATTTACACGACCATTTTCTATATGAGAGATATAAGTGCTAGACCAACTCATAAGCTCTCCTGCTTCACGCATAGAGAGGCCTCGTTGTTTATTGAGTGGATGTATATAGTTTTCTCTAAGCTGCTTGAGGACTCTTGCCTCATCAGTCATGATGACTCTGTTGGTACGATTTGGTGGGCGTGGCATAACAATCTCCGATTAGTTAATAATTCTGGAGATTTATGTTCTTCACTTAGTACGTGTTTAGTTAACAGTTTACTAAGCAGCTAGTTCTTTGTTCTCCAGACATCTCGGGTTGTTCTCCACTTGCTCAAGCCTTTTTAGCCTAGTAAGCTGAGTTTGATATTAACTTTAACAACTAGCCAGGAGCGCTTAAGGTATTAAAATCAATGGTAAATTCTCTCGGGTTTCTTTTGAAAAATGGAGAACAACATTTGATGTCTTACCTATATTGCTCCACCAATTTTTAAAAAATAATAACTTATTAAAACACGTGATCCATACCGAGACATGATTTCAAACTTATAGTTTCATCTTGAAACATAAATAAACTATTTTTATTTAATATTTTTAATTAACTACAAACATTGGTACCATTTTTTAGAGGTGCTCGTTATGCTTAAAAATAAAAATGGTTATTCTTTAGTAGAAATTATGATAGTTGTTTCAATCATAGGGATACTTTCTGCAATAGCGATCCCAAGATTTCAAAGCTTTCAAAGAAGAGCTAAACAGAGCGAAGCAAAAACTATGCTGTCAGCCCTTTACTCAGCTCAAAAAGTTTTCAGAACAGAGCATGATTCGTACTACTCCAACTTACTTGTTGTAGGTCTTGAGCCAGAGGGTAGCTTAAGATACACCATTGGCTTTGGAACTGTAACCTCTGCCAGCCTCCCCGGCTTTACCACAGCCCCTTACACCCACGGACATAACAGAAACACTCATCATTTATGCGGAGACGCCTTTGATACAGATATAGGCTCCAACTGTAAGTATGAATCTGGAGTGCCTATCTACCCTGTTATCTCTGATACATTTTGCACAAACAATGAGTTTGTAGCCATGGCCAGAGCCCTCCAAAGTGTTTTGGGAGGAAGTGCGCTTGAAGACAGATGGACCATAAATCAAAAAAAAGAAATTGTTAATGTTATTAATGGAGCCATCTAGCATTAAAACCAATCCTTTAAAATTTGTTATGACTAAAGTACAATGAATTCATCGCTAACTTTATCAAACAAAGAAGGATTTATTATGAAAAGAATTATAAGCACTGAAAATGCACCCGCAGCTATTGGCCCCTATTCTCAAGGTGTTAATGTTGGAAACTTTTACTATTTCTCTGGCCAAATTCCATTAGACGCAAAAACAGGAGAGCTTCTTAAAGGCAATGTTACTGAGCAAACGCAAAAAGTGATGTCTAATATAAAAGCCGTTCTAGACTCTCAAAGCCTTAACTTTGATGACGTCATTAAGACAACTATTTTTTTGAAAAGTATGGATGATTTCTCTGCAGTTAATGAAGTATATGGGTCTTGCTTTACGGCAGAACCACCGGCACGATCAACTGTTGAAGTCTCAAGACTGCCAAAAGATGTTGATGTAGAGATTGAAGTGATTGCCTACAAGTAATTAATATTACTTGTTTTATTTGATTATATGCTGATTGTTGATTTTTTACTAAACCCTACCTCAATACTAATCTGATTTATTCGAAAAACTATGTTATGTTTTTAACAGCTCCAAAGGAGCAAGTTTTCTTAAGCAGGAAAGGAGGTGGTGCATATGAACAAACCAGATCATATAAACCTTAAGGAGGGGTCTAATAACTAGACCCTAATTTAAGTAAGAAGGGGCTCGAAAGGGCCCCTTTTTTTATGCTTTTAATCTACTCGACAGGCTTTATACATAGCCAATGCTTTTTCTTTTTGGGCCTTATGGTCAATGATAGGCTCTGGGTAAGTGTCATGGCCCAAGATAGGCTCATGTAGCTTTTTAATATCATAGCCTTCTAGTTCTGGAATATAGGTTTTTATATACTCCCCTTGCGGATCAAATCTTTTACTTTGAAGCCAAGGGTTAAAAATCCTAAAGTAAGGCTGAGGGTCACAGCCAGTAGATGCTGCCCACTGCCAGCCCCCATTATTAGGAGCAAGATCTCCATCTAGCAAAACCTCCATAAAGTACTTTTCGCCCCACTTCCAATCGATCAATAAGTCTTTTGTTAAAAATGAAGCCACAATCATACGGACACGGTTATGCATCCACCCCGTTTTTTTGAGTTCACGCATTCCAGCATCAACTATTGGGAAGCCTGTTTTGCCTTCTTTCCATGATTCAAAATAGCTACTATTGTTTTCCCACTTAATATCTCGGTATTTTTCTATAAAAGCTTCTTTTTCGACATAAGGAAAACGAGCTAAAACATGATAATAAAATTCACGCCAAATAAGTTCGCTTAAATAAATATCTCGACCTGTAGTTTTTTTCGCATAAGGCTTAAGCTTCAAATAATAAATAATCTGTGGAACAGTAATAGAGCCATTTTTTAGAAACATTGATAGCTTAGATGTAGCTTTTAAACGCGGAAAGTCCCTATTGTCCCCATAGCTGTCTATTTTACTAACGAAATCATCTAGCAACTGAAGAGCCTGCAAGGAACCTGCTTTTGGTATTTCTACACTTACATGCTTTTGGTTTTGATTTTGGTAGGTGTCAAATACATCTAAACGAGCCACATCCTCTAAAAGATCTGACCAACTCAAAGAGAAAACTCTTTCAACATTATTTTCTTTTACTTTCTTTAAATATTCAAAGCCTGACTTCTGGCTTTTAACTCGCTTAAAGAAATCAGGCTGAGAATACATTTTTAACCATGTCTTAGAAAAAGGAGTATAAACTTTGTAGCCCTCATCCAATGGAGTCTTAGGCTTTGGCTTAGTGAGCTCGTGAGGCTCAATTAATAAATGATCTCGCTTAGTGATAACATCTATGCCTTGCTCTAAAAAAAGCTCTTTCATTTGAGCATCTCTTTTAACAGCAAAAGGCTCATAGTCCCTATTGAAACTTATAACCGAAGGCTCATGCCCTAACTCTTTAAAAAGCTTCGGGAACGCATCTTGAGGCCCAATATCCAGCACAAGTAAGTCGCTACCTAGAGCAACAAGTTCCTTCTTAAGCTCTGCCATTGTATTTATAAAAAACTGAAATCTATTCACTGAAAAATCGTCTCTAGATAAAAATTCTTTATCAAAACAGAAAACCCCTACAGTCCTACCTTGAGTGGCCTTAAGGTTTTCAAGCAAAGCTTCATTGCCCGCAACCCTTAGATCTCTCCTAAACCAATGTATGCCAAAAGGCCCTACTTTGCTCATATCAAAAACTTTCTAATAACTTCATTAACTGTTAATTCGCGCATGCATTTAAAATGTTTTGCTGGACAAACATCTCCTCCATGCACATGACAGGGCCTACACGACAGACTTTTATTTTCTATAACTACTGAATCACTATAATTAGGATAAAACCCAAACTCTTCAGTGGTCGGTCCAAATAAAGAGAGTGTAGGAGTATTTAGACCTGTAGCAATATGAAGAGGCCCAGAGTCTGTGGTTACAAGTTTATGGGCTGAGCCTATAACATACATTAAATCTTTAATTGAAGTCTTTGAGGTTAAATTAATAGCCTTTTCATTAAACCTTTTTACATCAGACTGACCAATAACAACTACATTGTAAGATCTCTCAATAAGCTCATCTATAAGCTCTGAAAAATAAGGCCAAACTTTATTTGCCTGACTCGCATAAGGATGGATAGCTATGAAATTTTCAGGCAATTGAATTTTAGACTTATAATTACCCAATGAAAGCTTTGGCCTTAAACTATTTAGCTCAGGTTCTTTAACATTAAGCGCACCTAATGAGGCCTCAAAATACCTTTGAGTAATATGCTTATCTAAGCCCTCTGTTTTAATTTTTGTTTTAACAAATTGGCGTCTTTCTTTAGAACCTTTATTTATTGAAAACGACTGCCTGCCTTTAAGCATTGATATGGCTTTACTTTTAACTTTTGATTGAAAATCAAAAACATAATCATACTTAGGCAGAGAGCGTAAAACTCCAAATAAGCCCTCACCTCTTATATCAAAAATCCTTTTAACAAAGCCTAAGTTTGAAAATATCTCCTTGCCCAGGCCGTCGGTAAGGATGTGCACATCAGCCTCAGGAAATTTATCCTGGAAGGACTTTATAACACCTGTCGTAAGGACTATATCCCCTAGCGCACTATATCTAATAAAGAGAACTTTCATTGCCACAAAATACAACAAATAATATTAAAAAACAGCCCCTATTGATAATCAGGACATAAAAGTTAAAATAACTAACATTATGTTTATTTATCGTTTTCTTATTGCACCACTACTTATAATTATGACTATCTTGTTAGCACTCTTTGGCCACAAAAAAACCAGAAAAGGGCTAAAACTAAGGTCCAAAAGCAATAGCCTCACGGCCAACTCAAAAGACAAAATATGGATACATGCTTCTTCTGGTGAGTTTGAATATGCAAAAAGCCTTATTAACTCCATAAAAAAATCTCATAAAAATATAGAAATTCTTGTGACTTATTTTTCTCCAAGCTATGTAAAAAGCATCAAAAACTATCCCGGTGTTGACCTCTGTATTCCCCTCCCCTTAGATACCCCCTCTGCTTGTCATAGCTTTTTAACTAAATATAAACCACAGCTTTTATTAATAGCTAGGACTGACGTATGGCCTGAAATGCTCCATCAATGCCATGCTAAAAAAATACCAAGCCTTCTATTTTCAGCCACAGGAAAAAAGCATAATCCCCTATCATTATTTTATAGAAAATTTTTGTTCAAAAAGCTTTCAGCTGTGTACTGCGTTTCTGAAGAAGACTCAAATCTTATAAAGAAGTACTTTAAAGGGCCTATTAAAGCTATTGGAGACACTCGATATGATCAGGTTTTTAAAAGGCTCGACACCCCATGCACTTTGAATTTTGATTTTTCCTGTAACGACCCTATTGTTACTTTAGGCTCTACATGGCCAGAAGATGAAAAAAAACTTTTGCCAACACTCTCTGCCCAGTTAAAAAACTATAAAATTATTATTGCACCTCATGAGCCCACAGAAGCTCATTTAACCAGCTTAAAACAGCAGCTCAGTGACAATAATATAAGCTTTCAACTCTATAGCCAGACTGGCCAGTGGCAGTCTGAAGTACTTATTATAGACCAACTAGGACTTCTTGCAGATATCTACAGATTTTCTGACGTTGCCTTTGTAGGTGGCTCTTTTAAAAGCAAAGTCCATAGCGTTATGGAGCCTATTGGTGCCGGCAACCTAGTCTTTTTAGGGCCAAAAAATAAAAACAACAGAGAGGCACAAGTTTTTAAAAATAAAAAAGATAGCAGCAACCAAACTATTGTCACGCAAGTACAGTCACCAGACGAAATACAACAATACTTATCTAATCTAACTATAAACACAGATGCTAAAAACTCGATTAAAGCTCATTTTGACCAGCAATTAGGCGCAACAAAAGAGCTTATTGCAGATATCTTTAATTAAATGATAGCCTCTAAAAGGCTAATAAATAATGCTAACAACTAAAAATTAACCAAGGCAGAACAATGAACTATAATCCTATGAGAACAACCCCAGCAAAAGCCAACTACTCATCAAAAGATGTCCTCGTTATCTTTGGTGAAGTTTTTAACCGTGGCTATATCAACGGAATGATAGAAGAAGCTCAGAAACTTGGCATGACCGTTATTGAGTCTACAGTAGGCCGCAGAGATAAAGATAAAAACTTACGCGCATTAACCTCAGAAGAAATGGCTCAAAAGAATTACCATTGTGTTAATATACCACTAGAAGCAGGGTTTGATTTAGAAACTAATAGCTCAGGCCTTAGCCCTGTTGAAATGCTTAAAGGCATTAAGCTTAAAGAGTGGGAAACTAAAAAACTAGACTTTGCCCTCATAGAGGAATCTAGAAAAAAAGGAGAAGAGCGGTTTTTAAAATACTTAGAACTATGGGCTCAAGAAATTGAAAAAATTATCCCAAAAGATTCAAATATTATTTTTGCACATACTATGGCCGGTGGCTTTCCACGGGCAAAAATAGTAATGCCCGCCGCCAATAAAGTTTTTAAAGGCTATGATGAGCGTTTTTACTCTTCGGAAAAATTCTGGAATACTGATATCGGCAAGCTATGCTCGATAAGCTTTAACGAGGTAACAGCTCGCACACTCAAGCACCTTATAGATGCCACGGGCTCCTTAAGGGCGCGTGCTGAAAGCAACAATGCAAAAGCATCTTACACCGCTTATGGCTACCATGGCAGCGAAACTCTTATTGATGGCAACTACAAGTGGCAATCTTACTCCCCATACCTACAAGGATTTGCCAAGCTTGAGTTAGAAAACATAGCTAAAGACTATTTTGAAAAAGGAATTAATTGTACAGTCTACAATTGCCCAGAAATACTAACAAACTCAACAACTATTTTTTTAGGAGTTGAAGTCTGTCTCTACCCTCTACTAGATGCTTTAAAAAAAGAAGGACCAGAGTCCGAAAAGGTTTCTAAACTTTTCATTGAATGCCAAAACAGTCTACTACCAGACCAAACTATTTCAGACCTACTTAAAGTGACTCAAGAGTATGTTAAAAACCCTATTATCACTAAGTCCTATTCTATGGAGAATTGGCCGCAACATAACTTCCCAGAACATATGAAGTACATGCAGCTAACTTCACAAAAACTTATTAATATGCAAGCCAGTAAAGACAATTTAATGACCGTTCAGCTAAGTGAAGTTATTTTTAAATCTTGTGGTGAGCTTATGTTTAATAACTCATTTATAAAGACACAGCCAGTATGGTGGCTTAATCATGACATCATCGCAAAGACTTATGCTGCTCAAGATTAATCACAAATAACATTGTAATAATCAGCCGTATAAGAAAAGTTTTTCTTGCGGCTTTCATTTTCAGCATTTACAGAATTTATAACTCCACCAAATATAGCAAAAGCATTTCGTCTATTTATATTAAAATCCCATCCTTTTAAGCTCTGAATTGTAGATGCATAGACCACATCTTTAGGAGAAGGAATATCTCCATATTTCATCATATGTAAAAATATATTTATTCTTTTTGTATGGCTAATCTTGTTGCCTACAGAGTTTTTAATATCACCAAGCTTGCCCTTTACACCAGACCAAGCCTTCTTAAGACCTTTAACTTCTTTAGTTACAGAGTCTTCTTCTGATATATCGTCCTCAGGTTTTTTAGCTTTTCTACTACTTACCATTTTATCAATAAGGCCTTCAAAATGAGGGTATGCAGCCAAAACTTCTTTTTTGTCGATAATACCATTTTGATCTAAATCAAATCTTAAAAATGAAGTCTCTATATAGTGAGAAATTTGAGCTAACTTTACTATATGCATATAGCCTAATTTCTCTGTATTTTCGTCAGGCTGTAAAATTGTTTTCATTATGATCTCTTTAAAAGAAAGTTCATCACTCGCAGTTACAACTTCATCATCTGCCTTTACTACTTTATTAAGCTCACTCAAGCCATTAAGACCAGTATCTATCATTGGCAGTAGGTTATCTATGAAACATTCCTTGAGAACCATTTTTTTACAATAAAGGTCTTTTGTATTTATTTTTTCGGGGAAACAACCAGAGCTTTTATCTACAAGCTTCTCATACATTTTTTCACTGGCTTTTGCAGATGAGAATATGTAAAGGCCCATATTAAGCATCTCATCTCTTTCTAAAATCCTTCTTTGCTCTTTTGTATACACTTTTTCAGAATCTATAGGACTATAAAATATTTTTTTAATTCTTTTACTTGAAGTCTCGCCTTCTTTACCATGGCTAAATTCTACAAATTTCTCTAACAGACCTTCAAACTTTGATTTACTTTCATCAAAATCTTTCAAAGGAAAACCATTCCCTGTAGGCGTAAACAGATTACCTTCAAAATACATGCGGTTACCCGCATCAATAATACCCGGATTGATAAGCTTTAAATCTAAAAGAACTGAGTTGATATCATCTGTGAACCTCTGAATTTCTTCAGCAGTAAGACCCACATCATTAAATGCATAATCCTTGTTTTT
>JALZUS010000086.1 GCA_023299885.1 Bdellovibrionales bacterium
ATTAAATAGCTTAAAATATAAGCTAAATAGGGTTTGAGCTTCTTGGGGTTCAGGCTTTGATAAAGCTTTCTATAGAGTCTTAGTTTTGGGCCTGGTTTATGCCTCTATATTGATGCTGAATATTGACTTTTTGCCCTCTGGAGGCGAGACATGATGTATACAAAAAAATAAACGATAAAGCTTAATAAGCGGCATCCAGAATTAAAACATCATCAAGGAGATAACACTATGGAAATTGGACTACTAGCACCTTTAGTGGGCGTAGTTGGATTGGTCTTTTCACTACTTACTTATATGTATGTGGTAAAACAGCCAGCGGGTACAGATAAAATGATAGCTATCGGAGATGAAATTCATCTTGGAGCTATGACTTTTTTAAAAGCAGAGTACTCAAAGCTAATTATCTTTGTGGTGATTGTTGCTGGATTAATTGCTTTTGGTTTAAACCATGGCACAGCGATTGCGTTTGTATCTGGAGCTATATGTTCTGGTCTTGCAGGTTTCATTGGTATGAAGTCGGCAACAAAAGGTAATGTAAGAACAGCTGCAGCTGCAAAAGACAAAGGTGTGTCTGGCGCATTAATGGTAGCTTTCAATAGTGGCGCTGTAATGGGTTTAGCTGTTGCAAGTTTAGGTCTTATTGGCTTAGGGCTTATGTATAAAATTTTCGTTGCTGGCAATGTAAGTACAGTCGGCATTATTTCTGGTTTCTCTATGGGTGCATCATCAATTGCTTTATTTGCAAGAATTGGTGGCGGTATCTTTACTAAAGCAGCAGACGTTGGTTCTGACTTAGTTGGTAAAATTGAAGCGGGTATCCCTGAAGATGACCCTCGTAACCCTGGTGTTATTGCTGATAACGTTGGTGATAACGTTGGTGATGTTGCGGGTATGGGTGCAGATATTTTTGAATCTTATGTGGGCGCAATGGTAGCGGCAATTACAATTGCTGCGACTATGTCTTCTACAACTATGGAAACTTATTTTGTAGCTACAGTAACTCAAAACAAACTAATGGTACTTCCATTAATTTTAGCAGTTATTGGTTTAGTAGCTTCATTAGTGGGTATTGCTGGCATGAACATCTTTAAAAATATGGACCCAGCAAAAGCTTTAATGGGTTCTGAAGTTGTTGCTGGTATCTTATTTTTAGGCGGAACAGCTGTTTACTTAACAAATGCTGAGTACGGTTTATCTGTATTTTGGGCGATCGTTGCTGGTACAGTTGCTGGATTTGCAATTGGTAAAGTAACTGAGTACTACACGGCTTCTGGCCCTGTATTTAAGATTGCAGAAGCTTCTAAAACGGGCCCAGCAACAAATATCATTGCTGGTATGGCAGTTGGCTTAGAGTCATGTGCTGGTCCATTACTACTTATCTCTGCTTCTATTTTTGTAGCTCATAAGTTTGCTGGTCTTTACGGTATCGCAATGGCGGCTGTAGGTATGCTTGCAACTGTTGGTGTAACAATGACTATCGATGCTTACGGCCCAGTTGCTGATAACGCTGGTGGTATTTCTGAAATGGCTGAATTAGGTCCTGAAGTAAGAAAAATCACAGATGGTTTAGATGCTATCGGTAATACGACAGCGGCTATTGGTAAAGGTTTTGCCATTGGTTCTGCTGCATTAACTGCTTTAGCTCTTTTCGTTGCATACAAGCAAGCTATCTTAGTTAAGTATGGTACTGAAGTTATAATGGATATCACTGACCCATTAGTGGTTGTTGGTTTATTACTTGGTGCAACTGTAGTTTTAATTGCTGCAGCAATGACTATGACTTCTGTTGGTAAAGCTGCTGCTGAAATGGTGACTGAGATCAGACGCCAGTTTAAAGAAATCCCAGGATTATTAGCAGGTACTGGTAAGCCAGATACTGCTAAATGTGTTGAGATCTCTACAAACGCTGCTTTAAGAGAAATGATTGCTCCTGTATTAGTAGCTGTTATTTCTCCAGTAGCTGTTGGTTTTGGTTTAGGTCCAATCGCTCTAGGTGGAATGCTTGCAGGTTCTTTATTAACGGGTGTTACTCTTGCATTATTAATGTCTAATGCTGGTGGTGCTTGGGATAACGCTAAAAAATTCATCGAGACTGGTGAAGTTAAAGGCGAGAAAAAAGGAACTGATGCGCATAATGCTGCTGTAATTGGTGATACTGTTGGTGACCCGTTCAAAGATACAACTGGTCCAGCAATGAATATCTTAGTAAAACTAATTTCTATCGTTGCTTTATTATTGGCTCCGTTAATATAGTTTAATGTTTGAAACAGTTTGGAAGAAAAAAAATAATTTAAATTTTTTTGAAAATTCAGACGGAAAAATAGCCTTTATCGAAAACGATAAAGGCTATTTTTGTATTGGGGGCAATAAAGCCCTAAATGCAATGACAAGCTCTAATAAGCCCGTTTGTGGTTACTATGTTTACGAAAAAGAAAATGCAGAGATACAAAGACAGTTTAAAACTTTGCAATTTGGCTTTGAGTATAGTGTTGAGTTAAGTCAGTTTGATTTTGATAAGTCTTACTGTAAGCGTATTAAAAACTATGCCTTAAGAAGTAATTATAAATTTAAATATTTAAAAAAAATAGATACTGAGTCTTTTAATGAGGTTTTGTCCTTAGAGGGCCTTTCGATTAAAAGTAAAAGGCTACCTCGCATTGGTTTCTTACTTTCTCCGGCAGAGAGTAAAAGCACTGAGTGGGCCTTAGCTTTTGATAAAGATGGGCTTATTGCTGCTATAGGAGTTAACCCTGTTAGTAGAAAAAATATCTATACGGACAACATTATTAGTTCTAAAAAAAGATTAGCTATGGATTATTGTTTGTTATCTTTACTCGAGCATGCTCAATCAGAAGAAATAAAAACTGTAAATCTAGGGGCTGTCCCTTTTCAGGGCTTATCAGATAAAAAAAATATTTTTTACTGGGGGCAATATTTTAATTGGCTTTATTCTTCTAAAGGATTAGCGCACTTTAAAAAAACCTATGCCACAAATAAAGAGCCGGTCTTTTGTTATTTTGATAAACGTAAAAGTACTTTGATGCAGCTCTATAGGCTTTCAAAGCTGCATTTTTATTCATAGTTTACTGAAGTCTTGGAAAGAGGGGCTTACTTTTTGTAATTATTTGCCCTTCTTTAAAGACTTCAAATTTTTCTAAATCAGACCATATAACTTCACTCATTCCTAAGTGTTCATAAAGAGCCATAATTTTAGTGGGCATGACTGGGTACAATAAGCCTGAACAAATCCTTAATACTTCTAGTGCTACATATAAAACTTCTGCAGCAGCATCCTTATCTGTTTTTACTAGTTTCCAAGGGGCTGTATTTTCTAAGTACTTATTGCACTCATTAAGCACATTAATAATATGCTCTAAGGCATAACTTGGTTTAAAATCTTCGATATCATTTTTTACTTTGCTGGCTAGGCCTTCGCATAAAGCAATAAGATTTGAAACATGTGGGTCTTGTTTATTTACTTTTTTAACAAGCTTACCATCATAGTTTTTACTGACTAAGTTAGT